>NZ_JACHIG010000006.1:0-300000 GCF_014203095.1 Prosthecobacter vanneervenii
AAGATCCCAAGCCTTTTGTATGGACCGCCACTGCGGAACGCATTTTCGAAAAGATTGAAAAGTTTTGCGGTAAACTAACCTAACACAATACTAGGGCGGGAATGGAAAGAAGACATTCCTCCGTTGCAGTGTCTGGTGATTAATAAGCGGACTCGGATGCCGGGCCTTGGGTTTGATTTTTTCATGGACAAAGATGGAAGAAAATTACTGTCAAGACAACAGCGCAAAGCTAAGGTCAATGCACTCATTGCCCAGATAGCTGCATATCCATACTGGGAAAAAGTGCTGACTGAACTGGGGTTGCAAAAGGCACCTCAAATAAGTCCGAATTTAGCTGAACTTATGCAGCAGGCTGCGCAACGCGGGAAAGGAGCTGGTGAAAGTGAAGAACACCGCAAGCTGAAGATGTTTGTGAAGAACAACCCGCACGTTATTAGCGTAAATCGAAATTGTCGTTCTGCTACTGAGCATCCCTTGATATCGGGAGACAGGTTGGATGTGCTCTTCAGTAATAAAGACCTGCTTGTGGCTGTAGAGGTAAAGTCTCACGTCTCGGATGAGGCAGATTTGATGCGAGGCCTCTTTCAGTGTGTGAAATATCAGGCGGTTCTCGAGGCGGAGCTTCGCTCAAAACTTGCAATTGGCGAGGTGCGCACGGTGCTGGTCTCTACTCGCGAATTGACGCCAGAGTTATTGAGGGTAAAAAACATCTTGGGGGTGGAATTTATCGAGCTCCCACGGCTCCATGAGTGATGGATTGGCTGCTCTTGTGCTAGGCTCTGGCTCCTGCACTGGAACTCCAATTTTAACCGGCTTTTGGTGGTGACGATGGAGGGTTGTTACGAAAACGACTTCCGTAGATGACTTGGCAGGATGCCGAGTGCCTCGCGGTACTTGGCCACGGTGCGTCTTGCGACTTTGATGCCCTGGCCGTCGAGCATTTTGGCGAGCTTGTCGTCGCTCAGGGGCTTGTGCTTGGGCTCGTTTTTGATGAGCTCGGCGATGGCGTTTTTGACGCTGGTGTTGCTGAGGTCGTCGCCGGATTCGGTCTTCACGCCGTGGGAGAAGAAGAACTTCATGTCGAACACACCATGTGGTGTGGCGATGTACTTGCCGGCGATGGCGCGGCTCACGGTCGTCTCATGCACGCCCACTTCATCGGCCACGGTGGCCATGTTGAGGGGGCGGAGGAAATTGGTGCCCTTTTCCAGAAACTCGCGCTGATATTTGAGGATCTGCGTGGCGATGCGGTGGATCGTCTGCTGGCGCTGATGGATGGAGCGGATGAGGAATTTGCCGCTGCGGATCTTGTCGCGCACGTAGTTGCGCACCTCGCCGTTGTTGCTGGGCTGGGAGAGGAGGTCCTTGTACGTGTTGCTGATGCGCAGGTGCGGCAGGTCGTCGTTGGTCATCACGGCCACCCATTCGCCGCCCTGGCGCTCCACCACGACGTCGGGGGTGACGTAGTTGTTGGACGAGACGGAGAAGCGCTGCGCGGGGCGGGGATCAAGCGTGCTGATGAAGTCCGCCGCGCGGGAGATCTGCTCCAGCGGCACGCCCAGCTTGCGGGCCAGGATGGGGTAGCGCTTGTTGGCGAGGTCGTCGATGTACTGGTCCACCAGCCGCCAGGCGAGGCTCTGCTTTTTGCCGAGGCGCTCGAGCTGGACGAGCAGGCACTCGCGCAGGTCCTCGGAGCCCACGCCCACGGGGTCAAAGCTCTGCAGCAGCTTCTTGGCGGTCTGCAGGGAGTCGATGGGAATGGAGTGCTGGAGGCTGAGGTCGTCGATGCGGGTGTTGAGGAAGCCGCGGTCGTCGAGATTGCCGATGAGAAACTCCACCTGCTCTGCCACGGCGGGCTTGGCGTCGGAGGTGTGGAGCTGGGAGAGCAGGTGCTCCTGCAGCGTGGTCTGCGCCACGATGGAGTCCATGAGGAACTGCCAGCGCTCCTGGTCGTCGCTGCGGCGAGTGGCGGTCTGCTGGCGGCTCTGCTGCCAGTATTCGCGCCACTCATCGTCCATCTGCGTCAGGGCGTCGATGTCGCTGTCGTCCGTACTGCGGTCATCTGGATCGTCGGGAATGGCGTCCTGGATGGAGGTCTCGGGTGCTTCGAGTTCGAGCACGGGATTCACCTCGATCTCCTGCTGGATGATCTGACGCAACTCCAGGGTGGGGGCCTGCAAAATCTGCAGGCTCTGCTGCATCTGAGGCCCGATGGCGAGCTTTTGTGTCTGTAACTGCTGGAGTCCGTGGTCGGCCATGAATGGTTGGTGGACAGCCAAGCGCCATCCAAGCGGATAAGCAAGCAAACATCAGGCCAGGGGCGCGTTTATTTTCGAGATTTCGCAAAAGAGCTGCGGCTGGCATAAAAATAGAAATCCCGGCAAGTGCCGGGATTTCCAGAGGGGGGTAGGAATGAAGGCCGGGGGTATGATACTCAAGGCACCTCAAAGACTTTTTGCGTCGTGGGGTCCAGCGCCAGGGAGCCGCTTTCCAGGCCGGTGATGTCCAGCTCCTTGTAGGGCGGGTAGGGGCTGATCACACGTCCGGGCTTGGCGGTCTTGCGTCCTTTGAGGAAGGAACCGCCGCTTGAGGTGGAAGAGGTGGACTTGCTCGGGGCAGGGAAGTCCTTGCTGCCAGAGTCTGCGCTGGCCTCTGAGCGGCGCGGGGTCGGTGCAGGGGGCGGAGTCTCCTGCGTGGTTTCCTTGCGGGACTTGGTGGCAGAGCTCTTGCTGGTGGTTTTTTCAGGAGGGGAGTCGTTCACCTTGGGCGGCGTGTATTTGTGGGTGCTGCCTTGGGTGGAGGACTTGCTCTGAGTACTGGCTGGCGGCGTGGTCTTGGTGGAGTTGGTCGTGGATGGTTTTTGCGGCTGCTGGGGTGCCGAAGGCTGTTGCTGTGGCGGGTAATTATAGCGCGGCTGCCCCTGTGGCTGAGTCTGCTGCTGGGGAGGATACTGGTAATTGGGCTGCTGTGGGGTGGGCTGATATGCGGCGGGAGGCTGATTGTAGGCCGGGGGCTGCTGAGGATAGGCAGGCGCAGATGGCTGCTGCGGGGTGCCGTCGAGGCTATAGCTGCCGTTGTAGCCCTGCTGGGGGTAGTCGTAGCCGGTGGGGTCCTGTCCATAAAAGAGGCGGCGCACCATCTGGCTCATGCGCTGGCCAAATTTGGGCAGAAACTGCATGGGGCTCTCATACTGCGTCTGTGGCTGCTGCGGGTAGGCATAGCCTCCCTGGGGCTGCTGTGGATACGCGTACCCCTGCGGCTGCTGCTGCGGGTAATAGGAGGACGGCGGCTGCGCGTAGGGCTGCGAATAGCCACCCTGCTGCTGCTGCGGATAATAACGCTGCTGCTGTGCGGATGCCGTCGAGGTCATCACAGCGGCGATGCACCACCAGCCCAATCTCATTGAGCTGAGCAGCTCCCTTAGAGGGGTTCGAGATTTCATAATGGTTAATAGTTCTTAACTTCCTGGGAACTGCAAGCCACAATTTCCGGCCTGCTGCCTCAGGAATGAGTCGTTTCTGGATAGACGAACGCGGCGGAAGTTTGTTCAGCCGCATTCATTGAATGATGCGGATTTTTGGAAGGAAACGCAGACAGCGGGGCAAATTTGGAGTGCGGCTGCGCAACGAGGAACGAGTGAAGCTGCCGCTTTCGAGCGTTTCGTGGTGCGCGTGGGAGGTCGGCACCCGGGAGCCATGGACCTCACGGGAGCCGCAGAAATGCGCCTGCGAGTATTATTGTGGTATCCGTCAGCCGTCAGGCCTGCGGAAAGTGGTAGCTGCGGTCGTTCCTCCCTTTGCAACCGCACTCCAAATGAATGCTGCCAAGACGCAGAAAGGCGGGAGGGCTGTGCGCCGCTCCCGCCTTTCGTGAGGATTGTGATATGCGTTGGCCGTTGCCGGGCTGGTTTATTCAGCCAGGCGGGCGTCGATATCCTTGTCCAGCCAGGCCCACATGGAGGCGAGACCGGCGGAGACCTTGGCCTTCGCAGCGGCGAGCTCGTCGGCGCTCAGCTTCTGGCCAGCGGCAGGCAGGCTGCGGCCAAACATGTAGTACTTGATCTTCGGCTCGGTGCCGGAGGGGCGCACCGCAAAGCTGCGGCCATCGGCGAGATCGACGAAGAGCATCTTCTCCTTCAGCACCACATCGCCTTCTTCATCCTTGATCTCGTCCTTGCGGAAGTCGCGCACGTTGACCACGGCGGAGCCATCCACCTCCTTGGGCGGATTGCTGCCGTAGCTGTCGGCCAGCCTGGTGATCTGCGCGGCACCGGTGGCGCCTTCAAAGACCTTGCTCTCATTGCGCTCCAGGAAGTAGCCCACCTCGGCGTACACTTGGTCCAGCAGACCGGCCACTGTGAGACCCAGGCTGGCGGCGTAGGCGGCCAGCTCGGCAAACATGACCACGGCGCCGTTGCCGTCCTTGTCGCGGCTGAAGTCATCGCCCATGTAGCCGTAGCTTTCCTCGCCGCCGAAGATGAGGAACTTGCTGTGCTGCAGGCGCGCGGCGCGGCTTTCCACATTGTTCAGGTCGCGGTAGCGGGCCTGGATGTCTGCGGGCAGTGCGGCTTCGTATTTGGCCAGCTTGGAGCTGATCCACTTGAAACCGGTGAGGGTGTTCACGCAGCCCACGCCAAACTTGGCGGCGATGGCATCCTGCAGCGGGCTGGTGACAAAGGTCTTGAGCAGCACGGCGCGGTCCTTGTTGGCTGCGGTGAGAATGCCGAGGTCAAACATGGTCTTGGTGCGGTACCAGGCCATGAGGGAGCCCACCTGATTTCCGGTCAGGAGAACCATCTCGCCCTTGGAGTCGCGCACACCCACGCCCATGCGGTCGCAGTCGGGGTCGGTGCCGATGATGATGTCCGCGCCTTCCTTGTTGGCCAGATCCACGGCCATTTTCAAAGCGGAGGCGTTTTCCGGATTCGGAGACTTCACGGTGGGGAAGCGGCCGTCGCGCACGTCCTGCTCCGGCACAGTGAGGAAGGTGAAGCCCAGCTTCTTGAGCAGCACGGGGACGAGCACGCCGCCGGTGCCATGCAGTGCGGTGAAGACGATCTTGAGCTTCTTGGCTTCTTCCTTCTTCAGCAGCTCGGGCTGCAGCATCATCGTTTCCACACGGGCGAGGTACTGCTGGTCCATGTCGTCGCCCAGGGTGGTGATCTGGCCACGCTCTGCCTCAGGCAGGGCCTCGTAGTCTTCTCCCTTGATGGCGTTCACCTCTTTGATGATGCCAGTGGCGTGGGGCTCCACGATGCCTGCGCCGTCGTTGAAGTTCACCTTGTAGCCGTTGTCATGCGGCGGGTTGTGGGAGGCGGTCAGCATCACGCCCGCATCGGCACGCAGCTGGCGCACGGCAAAGGACATCTCGGGCGTGGCACGGCAGCCGTCGAAGAGATAAACATTGGCACCGCAGTCTGTGGCGATCTTGGCGCAGAACTTGGCGAATTCTGCGGAGAAGTGGCGGGTGTCGTGTGCAAAGACGATGCTCGGCTTGCCGCCCAGCTTGGCATTGGCGCGGTAGTTTTTGATGTAAGTCACCAGCCCGCGGGTGGCGCGGCTGACGTTGTAAAAGTTCATCGCATTGGTGCCCACGCAGGGGGCGTCCGGGCGCTGGTCTTCGGGGGCGCTGCCGCGCTCCGCCTTGGTCACCACCTTGCCCACCGTGCGTCCGCGCAGGCCGCCGGTGCCAAACTTCAGTGCCTGGAAAAAGCGGTCGTTCAGCTCGGCCCACTGGCCTGCGCTGGCCAGCTCCTCGATGCTCGCGCGGTAGAGCGGATTTTCGCTGGCGGCGAGCAGGGCACGGATGTTGTCGAGGCTGGCGGGGAGGAGTTGCCCGGAGGCGGCGGCGGCTTGGAGTTGGTCAGCGAGGGACATAAAGTGTGAAATATCAATGTTAACCAGCCATTTAAGGAATCAATCGGCAAAGCGCTCAGTGGGAAATGAGGGATGCTTTACAAAACAGAGCCTGCATTTGCACTCGCCAAGCCAAAGACGGCTCTCTAACATCGGCCTCGTTCTCAGCCAGACCAACGAAAAAACCTTACCCCACACCACACGACCATGGGCCTGATGGATTACCTCAAAGGACAGTTTCTGGAAATCATCCAGTGGACCGACGACTCCCGCGACACGCTCTCCTGGCGCTTTCCGGACGAGGACAAGGAGATCAAGCGCGGCGCGCAGCTCATCGTGCGCGAGTCTCAGGTGGCGCAGTTTGTTTACCTCGGTGAATACGGCGACACCTTCGGTCCCGGCAAGCACACGCTGACCACCGACAACATCCCCATCCTCTCCACGCTCAAGGGGTGGAAATACGGCCTGGAGTCTCCCTTTAAGGCGGATGTGTACTTCGTCACCACGCGCCTCTTTACCGGCAACAAATGGGGCACCAGCAACCCCATCATGATGCGGGATCCGGACTTCGGCATCGTGCGTGTGCGCGCCTTTGGCACCTACGACTTCAAGATCACCGACCCCAAGCTTTTCCTGAAGGAGGTGGCAGGAACGGACAATCACTTCCGTCTGGATGAATTTGCCGACACCATGCGCAGCCGCATCGTCAGCGTGTTCACGGATGCCATGGCCTCCGCCAAGGTACCGGTGCTGGACCTGGCCACCCGCTACTCCGAGCTGGGAGAGGCGCTGCTGCCTATCATCAACCCCGTCACGCAGAGCAAGTACGGTCTGGAGATCACCAGCTTCATCCTGGAAAACGCCAGCGTGCCGCCGGAGGTGGAGGCCGCCATCGACAAGCGCAGCAGCATGAGCGCCATCGGGAACCTGAACGACTACGTGAAGTTTCAGATGGCCGAAGGCATGGGCAAAGGCGGTGCCAATCCCGCAGGCTCAGCAGCCGAGATCGCCATGGGCTTTGGCATGGCGCAGAACATGATGGCGCAGGGTGCCTTTAACATGAATCCCGCTGCAGCTTCTGCCGCCCCGGCTCCCGCAGCCGCCTCGCCCGCCCTCTCCGTGGAAATCCTCACCCCCGCCCAGGTGGCCCAGACCCTCGGCGTCACCGAGGCCGATGTCATCTCCAGCATCGAAGGCGGACAGATCAAAGCCAAGAAGATCGGCACGCAGTACCGGATCACCAAGGCCGCGCTGGATGAGTTTCTGGCGCAGTGATGGGGGCGACGGATGGCGGAGCCATCGCAGCCTGTAGCGAGGGGGGGCGGAGCGACACCCCCTCGTTCATGCGGGGTGCCCGCGCCGCCCGGTGCATGCATCGCGTAGCGATGCCAGTGCGGGTGTCCCTGCGCCGTGGTCTCGCCCCTGTGTCATCGCAGGGGGTGGTATGACGTGGCATTTTGAGACATGAGGTGAAGCTGGGCTGCAAGCGCTGGCATCGCTCCGCGATGCGAGAACCTTCATGGGGGTGGGTCGCGCCGTGTTCGAGGGGTGTCGCTTCGCTCAACCCCTCGCTACAGGCTGGGATGGCTCCGCCATCAGGGCTTGGCCTACAAGGGGTGTCGCTTCGCTCAACCCCTTGCTACAGGCTGGGATGGCTACGCCATCGGGGCGTGGCTTACAAGGGGGCGCTCTGGCTACCAGTTATGGGCTGATGGCTTCGCCATCGGATGCTGTGCCCGCGTTGATGGGGGGCGGATGTGCCTGCGGCGGTGCTGTCTCGGTGTCTGATTTCGTTCTGCCAAGTGGGGATGGCAGGTGGAGGTGTGTTGATCTGCTTCGTGTCTCGTTTCCTTCCCAGGGGGCAGTGCTGGTGGAAACGAAGGTGGATTTTAACGAGGCTGTGGAAACGAAGCGGTTAGAGGATGGAAACGAAGTTGTTTTCCCCAGGGGAAGCTGTGGCGGTGTGGAAACGAGGTGGAGCTGGCTGGGAAACGAGGCTGAAAAAGTGGAAACGAAAAATGAGGTTTTTCGTTTCCATGGGTATGGAGTGGCTGGCGGGTGTTTGGAGCACCGGCAGGGGTGTGTTCGGCGGGCAGGGGGGCATCAGTTTGGGAGGTGCCCTGCTGGGAGTGGGGCGAATGCCGGGGTGTCTGCCGCACGCTGATGGACGGGCCCATTCTTCGCACTGCGTGCTACGAAGGGCTAACGGGCTGTCGCCACACCCATCCTGCGGACGGGCGGCTGGCGCTGGGTGCGCTGTGGTGCCACCCGATGCATGGTCTGAAAAAGTTTCCATGTTTCCATCCCTAGAGGTGGAAACTTGGAAACTTTTCCAGAGGTTATGGTGGAGGGGTGCCAGGGGGATGATCCGTGGAAAACGGATCCGGCGGAGGGGGCGGGCCGCACTGGATGGCATTGGCGGGCCAGGCTTTTTGCTGGTTGCCATAGAGGGGTAGTGTGTGGTATTTTATATGATAACATCATATACCAAGAGCTGGCGTGCATGGATGCATGGGTATCCATGGGGGTGGGGCATGTCATGATTTCTTCATGACTGGCTGACGGTATGCCAGGAGGGTGGTGGTTGGCATTGTGCCCTGGCTCATACCATGAACAGCTGAAAACGGGTCTGTACGGGCTTGGGCACTTTGCACGGGTGCGTGGCACTCCGGTCGTAGGTTGGGTGTGTTTGGCATCGAGAGCACACGCCTGCTCGACCGCCCCTCTGCCAAACCGCCCGACCATCGGCGCATTCCTACGCCGTGGTGCTTGCCGTACGCTGGTGGACGGGCGGGCTGTCGCCACACCCATCCTACGTATGGCGGGCATGCACGCACTGGCTGCCTGGCTTGCCTTGAAGCCTCCGGCTGAACACAAAGTTTTTTCTTGAGAGCCGAATTTTCAGTGGCTTCGAAATCGACCCGTTTTCGTCGCACCGTGGTATCACTCGTGCGCTCAGATGCCACAGGGTGCGCTGCTGAAAAAGTTTCCAAGTTTCCATCCCTAGAGGTGGAAACTCGGAAACTTTTCCAGAGGCTATAGCCTATTGCAAAACAGACTTCCGAAAGGGATAGGTGGAGACACCCGGCGGAGGCTTGAGGACAAGCCTCCCTACCTCGCGCCGGGTGCGCGCATGCCCAGCGCAGGCAGGGCTGGCTGTCCCCAGCCAGCCACCGTCGGAGCCCATGAATTTCTCGCCACGAGAGTCCGCTAAAACGGAAATGAGTTTTGCGAATGGCTATATATTGTAGGGCTTCCTGGGGCCTCGTGGTGGAGGTGCATGGGGGGGCGGGATTTCTGTGTGCCAGACACACTCCTGGCCCAAGATCGCGCTTCGTGTCTCCAAAAGTGCCCCCTAGGCGGAAACGGGAAACGAAGGGGTTTTTCAGACGCTGGTGGAAACGAAGATGGAAACGAAGGCGCAGCTGCCCAGGGACTTTGGAAACGAGACGGCAAGCGCGTGGAAACGAAGCCGGGAGACAGGAAACAAAAATGAGCGCATTTCATGTCCATGATTTCACGCTCCGGCGGGCGCGGTTTCGTCATCCTCACCAAGGCTGCGCTTGTTTCAGCAGGCCGGGGGCGGTGCGGATGAGGAAGTAGCCGTGGAAGGGGAAGAGGTTGGCGTCGGGGGCCGGGGCGGTCTGGGGCTTCCACGCGGGCGGGTTGGTGGTGCCATCGAGGTAGTAGCCGGTGTAGTCGGTGGCGCTCGGGGTGGTGTCGCCGTCCCAGATGCGGAGGCGGTCGGCGTTGTCTGGAGTGGTGCCGGAGGTCAGGCCGCTGACGGGGGCCTGCGTGACGACGGGCCAGCCGGGGGCGATGAGCTGGGTGCCAGCCACGAGCGCGGTGGCGAGGCTGGTCTGGCGGACTTCACCGGTGAACATGAGGACATTGCCCGCACCACGGATCTGCACCATGGCGGCTTCATGCGCGGCGAAGGGGCGTGCATTCATGCTGAGGATGTCGCTGATCCAGGAGCCGCTGGTGTTGGTGCAGGTGGTGTAGTTGCCTGCAGCGGGGTCAAAGAAGAGCACGCGGTCTTCGCTGCTGAAGGAGGCCGGAGGAAGAAGCACTGAAAGGGTGTGGTGCAGGCGGATGCAGATGTGTGCACCGGTCAGGCCACTGAGATCCTGCCCGCCCAGGAGCACCACGGTATTGCCGGAGCTGGCGGTGGCATCGATTTCAAAACGCTGTCCTGCCAGCGGGCCGTCGAGCGCCTCCAGGTAGAGCGAGCCTGCGGGCAGGGTGATGATGGCCGGGAGCATGACCTCGCTGCCGCTCACGGAGACGGCGCGTCCGGTGAAGAAGGCGGCATTGAGCAGCGGCATGCTGAAGGTGCGGGAGCCGGTGGCAAAGCTCTGGCGGCCCCAGCCCTGGATGGCGGAGGTCACGGTGGCTTCTGGGACGCCATCGCGGTTGGCGTCGAGATCCACGCGCAGGTGGAGGTAGCCGGCATCGAGGCCCTTGAAGACGAGCAGCTTTTCCAGCGTGCCATAGGCGCGGGTGAGCGTGCCGTCGGCGTTGATGGTGGTGGTGCTGGCCATGGAGAGCTTCTTCCAGGCGGAGGCCTTGCCGGACTGGGTCAGGTCGGTGAGGGTTTCCAGGCTGATGATGAGGTCATCGTGCGTGGCGGAGGGCACGGTGAGCAGGGCGGTGAGGCTGCCGGTGGAGTCGTGCGTGAGCGCAAAGCGGTTCGGCTGCAGCGGGCTGGCGGGATCGGTGCCCAGGGCGTATTCCAGCAGGTTGGGCAGGCCGTCTTCATCCGGATCGTCCGCAGGGCCGCCGATGGCGCTGTCCTGGCTCCAGGTGGCGAAGGTGGAGGCACCGGGCAGCACGCTGGCGACGAAGCCGCCGGTGACGATGTAGCGGCGGATGACCTCGCTGGCGGCGAAGCCGGTGCCTGCAGGTGCGACGATGCCGAGGTCGCGAGTGAGATCCACACGGGCGTCGATGGCGTCATCAGTGCTGCCTTCAGCGCCGGATTCCGCTGTGCCTACCGGGCAGAATCCGGGGCGGAGGGTGAAGGCGGCGGTGCTGGCTCCGTTGGTGGCGGGGCTGTTGTTAAAGATCAGATCCTGGCCCACGTCATCGTCTCCAGCGACGACGGAGGACATGGGCAGCAGGCCTTCCAGAGGCATGCCAGTGGAGAACTGGGAAGCCGGGATGTGCAGGAAGTAGGTGCCCGGATTCAGGCCATCGAGGTAGTAGCGGCCTTTGCAGCTGCAGCCTGAGCTGCCCACGCTGACTGGTGTGTCCACACCCGGGGTGGCACCCTGGGCGTAGAGCTCCACGTAGATGTTGCCAAGGCTTTCACCTTCATTGCGGCGGCCGTCGCCATTGATGTCGAGGAAGACGAAATTGCCCACGGTCACGCTGGACCAGAGTCCAAAGTCCACGGTCAGGTTGGTGTTGGGGTCGGTGTCGCCATCGGTGATGGATTCAGCGCCGCCGGAGAGATTGACGACAGGACTGAAGACAGGTGTGCCAGCGCCGCCGGGCTGCGCGCCGTCGTTGTTGTTGTCCACATTGTCATCAGCGGTGTCCGGTGTGCCGCCGGTGTAGAGGTAGTCGGCAGGCGGGGTGACTTTGACGTAGTAGTTGCCGGAGGGCAGGGAATTGAAGAGGTAGGCGCCGGTGGAGTCAGTGGTGAGGCTGCTGCCCACCTGCGTGTCTGCAGCGGTGCCGGTGCCGCCGATGGCGTTGTCATCTCCGGTGGTGAAGAGCTGCACGGTGGCACCAGCCACGCCGGGCTCGCCGCTGTCCTTGAGGCCGTTGTTGTTGGAGTCTTCAAAGACGAGGTTGCCGATGGAGAGCGTGAGCACCTGGATGCTGAGGCTGAAGGTCTGAGAGCAGCCGTAAGTGTCTGTGGCCTTCACATTCACCGGGAAGGTGCCCTTGGCCGCTGGTGTGCCGCTGATGATGCCGGTGGAGGAGAGGAGCACGCCGCTGGGCAGGTCCCCGCTCTGCAGGGTGTAGGTGTAGGGCGCGGTGCCGCCTGAGGCGGTGAGCGTCTGCGTGTAGGAGGTGCCCAGGTAGGCGAGCGGCAGCGCTCCGGAGGGCGTGAGGGAGAGCGCGGGGCAGACCGGAGTGACGGTGTAGTTTGCAGTGCCGGAGCAGCCGTCAGAGGCGGTGGCTTTGACGGTGAAGGTGGCCGTCGTGGTGCTGGTGGCGGTGCCGGAGAGCACGCCGCTGCTGCTCAGCGTGAGGCCTGCCGGCAGCGTGCCGCTGGTGATGGTGAAGGTGTAGGGCGAGACACCACCAGAGCCGCTGATCGTCTGTGAATAGGCCGTGCCAACGACTGGAGCGGTGAGCGTGGCAGGCGACTGAGTGATGACGGGGCAGATCTTGATGGAGGCCACGGCGCTGCCCTGGCAGCCATTCGCATCCGTGGCGCGGATGGTCACATTCACGCCGGTGCCATTCGATGTGGTGGGCGTGCCGCTGATGACACCCGTGCTGGCATTCAGGGTGAGGCCCGCAGGCAGCGTGCCGCTGGTGACGGTCCATGAGCCGTAGGGGGCGATGCCGCCCGATGCCGTCATCGTCTGCGAGTAGGCCACACCCACGCCGCCGGTGGTCAGCGTGGCGGGAGTGACGGTGATGACCGGGCAGGCCGGAGTGACGGTGTAGCTGAGGGTGCCGGTGCAGGCATTGCCATCCGTGGCACGCACGGTGAAGGTGGCTGCCGCCGTGCTGGTGGGCGTGCCGGAGATGACGCCGGTGGTGCTGTTGAGGCTGAGGCCCGCTGGCAAGGCACCGCTGCTGATGGAGTAGGTCACGGTACCAAGACCGCCGCTGGAGGAGACGGTCTGCGAGTAGGCGGTGTTGACGGTGGCTGCAGGCAGTGTGGCAGGAGTGACGGTGATGGTCTGGCAGGCCGGAGTGAGCGTGTAGCTGCGGGTGCCGGGGCAGCCATTGGCATCGGTGGCGCTGATGGTGAAGGTGGCGCTGGCAACGGCGGTCGGAGTGCCGGAGAGCACGCCGGTGCTGGTGTTGAAGGTCAGGCCCGCAGGCAGAGTGCCGCTGGCAACCGCATACACGTAGGGCGAGACACCACCCGAGGCGCTGATCGTCTGTGAGTAGCTGGCACCAGCGGTGGCCGTGGCCAGCGTGGTGGGAGCGAGGGTCACGACGGGGCAGATTTTCAGCGAAATAGTGGCCGTAACCTGGCAGCCGCGTGCATCTGTGGTGCGCACGACGAAGCTGGTGGCCGCACCCGTGGAGGCCGTGGGGGTGCCGGAGATGACGCCGGTGCTTGCATTCAAGCTGAGCCCTGCTGGCAGACTGCCGCTGGTGACCGTCCAGGAGGCATAGGGGCCCGTGCCGCCGCTGCCGCTGAGGGTTTGAGAGTAAGCCGTGCCTACGGTGCCGGTGGTGGCCGTGGTGGGGGAAATGGTGAGCGTGGGGCACACCGGTGTGAGGGTGTAGCTCTGGGTGCCAAAGCAGCCATTCGCATCTGTAGCCTTCACGGTGAAGGTGGCGCTGTTTGGGCTGTCAGGCGTGCCGCTGAGCACGCCGCTGCTGCTGAGCGTGGCCCAGGTGGGCAGCGTGCCGCTGGAGACCGTGTAGGTATAGGGGCTGGCGCCGCCGGTGGCGGTGATGGTCTGCGAGTAGGCGGTGCTGACCGTCGCTGTGGCAAGCGTGGCAGGGCTGACTGTGATGACCGGGCAGACCTGGATGAGGATGACCTGCGTGCCCTGGCAGCCGTAGTTGTCCGTGACACGAAGCGTGACGCTGACTCCGGCGCCGTTGCTGGTGGTGGGTGTGCCGGAGATCACACCGCCAGTGCTGAGGCTCAGACCTGCAGGCAGCGTGCCGCTGGTGACGGTCCATGAACTGTAGGGGGCAGTGCCGCCGCTGGCGGTGAGCGTCTGTGAGTAGGCCGTGCCCACGATGCCCTGGGCGCTCGTGACTGGCGTGATGCTGATGGCAGGGCAGTTCGGGGTGAGCGTGTAGCTCAGCGTGCCAGCGCAGCCATTCGCATCGGTGGCCTTCACGGAGAAGGTGGCGGCGGTGGTGCTGGTCGGCGTGCCAGTGATGACACCGGCGGAAGAAAGTGAGGCCCAGGCTGGAAGGCTGCCGCTGGCCAGAGTGTAGGTGTAGGGGGCCGTGCCGCCGCTGGCGGTGATGGTCTGAGAATAGGCCGTGCCGACCACCGGTGTGGTGAGCGTGGTGGGAGCGAGCGTGACGATGGGGCAGATCTGTAGCGTGATGGATTTGGAGCCCTGACAGCCGTAGGTATCCGTGGTGCGCACGGTGATGGTGGTGGCCGGAGAAGCGGTCGCTGTCGGGGTGCCGGAGATGACCCCCGCCGCACTGAGGTTCAGACCCGCAGGCAGCGTGCCGCTGGTGATCGTCCATGAGCCATACGGTGCGGTGCCTCCGGTGGCGCTCAGCGTGGTGGAGTAGGCCGTGCCGATGGTGCCCTGCGGCAGCGTGGACTGAGTGATGCTGATGGTGGGACAGACGGGGGTGATGGTGTAGCTCAGCGTGCCAGAGCAGCCATTGGCATCGGTGGCTTTGACGGAGAAGGTGGCGGCGGTGGTGCTGGTCGGTGTACCGCTCAGCACTCCGGAACTGCTCAGGGTAGCCCAGGTGGGCAGGGTGCCGCTGGCCAGTGAGAAGGTGTAAGGCGTGGCACCGCCGGAGCCAGCGAGCGTCTGTGAATACGCCGTGCCCACCACCGGCGCAGGCAGCGTGGCAGGGGTGAGTGTGACGACCGGGCAGATGATGAAGGTGGCGGTGCGTGTGCCAAAGCAGCCGTAGATGTCCGTGGCCTTGAAGGTGACGCTGACGCCTGCGCCGTTGCTGGAGGTGGGAGTGCCGGAGACCACACCGGTGCTCGAATTCAACGAAAGGCCCGCAGGCAGCGTGCCGCTGCTCACGGAGTAGGTATAGGTGCCGTTGCCGCCGCTGGCGGAGATCGTCTGAGAGTAAGCCGTATTGATGCTGCCGCTGGGAAGCGTGGTGGGGCTAACGACAATGGCAGGGCAGGCCGGAGTGAGGGTGTAGCTGGCCGTGCCGGTGCAGCTATAAATGTCTGCAGCCACCACGGTGAAGGTGGCCGCAGCACTGCTGGTGGGCGTGCCGGAGATGACACCCGTGCTGCTCATGGTGAGCCCCGCAGGCAGCGAGCCGCTGCCGATGCTGTAGGTGTAAGGCGTGCCCTGGCTGCCGCTGGCGGTCACACTTTGTGAGTAGGCGGTGCCAACCGTCGGCGTGGTCAGCGTGGTGGGAGAGAGTGCGATGGGCAGGCAGGTGATGGCGGCCATGTAGTCCTCCACTTCACCGATGCCGCTGGCGCCCACCGGCGTGGGATTCTGCGTGCTGGTGAGGCGGAAGCGCGCACCACGCTGGCCGGGGATGGCGGTGATGGGCACGATGAAGTTTACCGTCTGCACCGCTCCATTGGTGCCGGTGGCGATGGCGATGTTGGTGGCGATCTGCTCGCCGCTGTCGGTGAAGGAGCCGTTGTTGTTGTAGTCGATCCAGGCGTTGAGATAGCCGGTGGCTCCGCTGTTGTTGGTGACCACCACAGTGGCGTTGCCGGCGGTGCCGGGTGTCTGGCTGCCCAGAGTGACGCCGTCTTCGTCAGCGAGATTGGTGATGTCGTCGCCCGTGGCGGTGGAGTTGCGGGTGGAGACGTATTCGGTGTCTGCCAGAGCACCCATGCGCAGGTTGGAGCTGGCGATGCTGGAGGCATCCAGAGCGCCGTTCCAGTCGCCAAAGTCCGTCGTGGGCACCGCGATCACAGTCACGTAGTCTTCCACTTCACCATTGCCGATGTTGCCGGTGGCTCCGGGCGTGAGCACATCCGTGAGGCGAACACGCACGCCGACATTGGAGCCCGTGATGGCATTGGCCGGGACGGTGATGCTGAGGTTCTGCGTGGCATTGCTGCTGCCGGTGGGGATGCTGACATTCGTGGCGATCTGCTCGCTGCTGTCGGCAAAGGAGGCGTTGTTGTTGTAGTCGATCCAGACGTTGAGATAGGCGGTGGAGCCCGTGGTGTTGGTCACGGTCACGGGGATCGTGGCAGGAGCGCCTGCAATCATGGAGGGCAGGACCACGCCGTCTTCGTCAGCGAGGTTGGTGATGTCATCGCCCGTGGCGGTGGCGTTTTTGGTGGAGACGTACTCGGTGTCGATCAGCGCACCGAGGCGCAGGCCGCTGAGAGAGGTGGAAGCCGCATCCGCCATGGTGCTGAGGTCTCCATAATCGAGCAGCGGTGCCGCGATGGTGGTCACGTAGTCCTCCACCTCGCCGCTGCCAGAGGCACCCGTGGAGCCGGGGGATGTGACGGAGGTGAGGCGCACACGCACACCGAGGCTGGTGCCTGTCAGTGCATTGGCAGGGATGGTGATGCTGAGATTTTGCGTGATGCCGCTGCTGCCGGTGGGGATGCTCACATTCGTGGCGATCTGCTCGCCGCTGTCGGTGAGCACGCCGTTGTTGTTGTAGTCGATCCAGGCATTGAGATAAGCGGCGGAGCCCGTGTTGTTCGTCACCACCACAGGGATGGTGGCGGGAGCGCCTGCGGTCATCACAGGCAGAGTCACGCCGTCTTCGTCAGCCTGATTGGTGATGTCATCGCCGGTGGCGGTGGTGTTGGTGGTGGCGGTGAATTCGGTGTCTTCCAGCAGACCGAGGCGCAGGTTGCTGTTCATGGTGCTGGAGGCGCTGCCAAACTTGGTCAAGTCGCCAAAGTCCGTGGTGGGCACGGCGATGGTGGTCACGTAGTCCTCCACTTCGCCATTGCCGCCGCCTGTGCCGGTGGAGCCTGGAGAGATGGCGGAGGTGAGACGGAAGCGCACGCCGAGGCTGGTGCCGGTGGTGGCGGTGGCAGGCACGGTGATGTTTTGATTGAGCGTGGTGCCGCTGGAGCCGTTGGCCACGCTCACATTGGTGAGGATCTGCTCTCCGGTGTCGGTGAAGACACCATTGTTGTTGTAGTCGATCCACGCATTGAGATAAGCCGTCGCGCCGCTGGTGTTTGTGACGATCACCGGAATGGAATAGGAGCCGCCAGCGGTCATCGCGGGCAGGGCCACGCCGTCTTCGTCAGCCAGGTAGGTGATGTCATCTCCGGTGGCGGTGGCGTTTTTTGTGGAGCTGAATTCGGCGTCGATCAAAGAGCCGAGCTTGAGGGAGGAGACGATCGTGTTGGAGGCGTCCGCAGCACCGCTCCAGTCGCCGTAGTCGATGGTGGGGCCCACGATGTTGACCAAGTAGTCTTCCACTTCGCCCGTGCCGGAGGTGCCTGTGGGGCCGGGGCTGGACACGGAGGTGAGACGGAAGCGCACGCCCAGATTGGTGCCGGTCGTGGCGGTGTTGGGAACAGTGATGGCAATGTTTCGGGTGGCGGCGGAGGTGCCGGTGGCGATGATGATGTTGGTGGCGATCTGCTCGCCGGAGTCGGTCAGGACGCCGTTGTTATTGTAGTCGATCCAGGCGTTGAGGAAGGCGGAGGCACCGCTGGTGTTTGTCACCACGACCGGGATGGTGGCTGCCACGCCTGCGCTGAGGGAAGGCATCGTGACGCCGTCTTCGTCATCGCTGCCGGTGATGTCGTCACCTGTTGCCGCCGCATTCACCGTGGGGTTGTATTCTGCATCCACCAGCGCGCCCATGCGCAGCGCGGTGCTGGCCGTGCTGGAGGCATTGCCGAAGCCGTTGAAGTCGCTGTAGTCCAGCGTCGGGGCGGCGATGTTGATGACGTAGTCTTCGATCTCGCCCACGGCGGCATTGGCACCCGTGGAGCCGGGAGAGGTCGGGGCGGAGAGGCGGAAGCGTGCGCCCACATTGGTGCCGGTCACCGCCGTGGTGGGCACGGTGAGGGTGATGTTGAAGGTGGTGCCGCTGCTGCCGGTGGGGATGTTGATGTTGGTGGCGATCTGTTCGCCAGCGTCTGTGAGCACACCGTTGTTGTTGTAGTCGATCCAGGCGTTGAGGTAACCGAGCGCGCCGGTGCTGTTGGTGATGACCACCGGGATCGTCACTGTCTGTCCTGCGGTCATGGAGGGCAGGGTGACGCCGTCTTCGTCGTCAATGCCGGTGGTGTCATCTCCTGTGGCGGTGGCGTTGCGGGTGGAGGCGTATTCGGCATCCACGCTGGCGCCCATCTGCAGGCTGGGGCTGATGCCCTGGGAGGCGTCTGCAAAGCCGCTGAAGTCACCAAAGTCCGTCGTCGGTGCGGTGATGTTGACCACGTAGTCTTCGATCTCGCCCGTGCCCACGTAGCCGGTGCTGCTCGGAGAGGCGGAGGAGGTCAGCATGGTGCGAACGCCGATGTTCACACCTGTCAGGGTGGTGGCCGGCACGGTGATGCTTAGATTTTGCGTGCTGTTGCTGGTGCCGGTGGCCACGGTCACATTGGTCACGATCTGCTCGCCTGGATCGGTGAGCACGCCGTTGCCATTGAAGTCGATCCAGGCATTGAAGTAGGCGGTTGTGCCCGAGGTGTTGGTGACCACGACAGGGATGACGGCCGGTCCACCCGCGATCATGGAAGGAAGCGTGACGCCATCTTCATCATCCACGCCGGTGATGTCGTCGCCGGTGGCCGTGGTATTGGTGGTGGCGTTGTATTCGGTGTCTGTCAGCGCACCGAGGCGGAGTGCACTGCTGGCAGTGCTGCTGGCCAGGGTGAAGAGCGAGTAGTCGCCAAAGTCTGTGGTGGGCTGGGCGATATTGACCACATAGTCTTCCACTTCGCCGACACCACCCGCGCCCGTGGAGCCTGGAGAGATATCGGTGGAGATGCGCGCACGCACCCCCAGATTGGTGCCGGTGACTGCAGCCGCCGGCACGGTGATGCTGATGTTGAACGTGGCGTTGTTGGTGCCGGTGGGCACGCCGGTATTGGTGGCGATCTGCTCTCCGGCATCGGTGAAGACGCCGTTGTTGTTGTAGTCGATCCAGACATTCAGATAAGCCGGAGATCCGGTGGCATTGGTGGCGGTGACGGGGATCGTGGCCGGAGCACCAGCGGTCATGGCCGGAAGCGTGACACCGTCTTCGTCATCCACGCCGGTGATGTCGTCACCTGTGGCGGTGGCGTCGGTGGTGGCAGCGTATTCGGTGTCCACCAGCGCACCGAGGCGCAGGTTGGTGCTGGCGGTGTTGGAGACGGTGGGTGCTCCGCTGAAGTCGCCAAAGTCGGTGAGCGGGGCCAGGATGGTCACGCCGTGGTCTTCCACTTCACCCGTGCCTGCGGCACCGATGGAGCCGGGGCTGCTCACGCTGGTGAGGCGGAAACGTGTGCCGATCGTGGCGGCGGCAGTCACGGCATTGGTGGGCACGGTGAAGCTGACGTTCACCGTGCTGTTGGTCAGGCCGGTGGCCACGCTCACGTTGGTGGCGATCTGTTCGCCAGCATCGGTGAGCGCGCCGTTGTTGTTGAAGTCGATCCACGCATTGAGGTAGGCCACGGCACCGGTGTTGTTGGTCACGGTGACGGGCAGCGTGATCGGCTGGCCTGCGGTCATGGAGGGGAAGGTGACGCCGTCTTCGTCGTCCTGATTGGTGATGTCATCGCCTGTGGCTGCGGCATTCAGCGTGGAGGTGCCTTCGAGGTCCACCAGCGCGCCGATGCGCAGGTTAGTGCTGCCGGTGCTGGAAGCATCGGCAAAGAGCGAGAAGTCGCCAAAGTCCGTCGTCGGTGCGGTGATGGTGGTCACGAAGTCCTCCACTTCCCCGTTGCCGCTGATACCCGTGGCTCCCGGGCTGCTGGTGGAGGTGAGGCGCGTGCGGACACCCACGGTGCCGAGAGTGGCATTTACCGGCGTGAAGAAGCTGACGATGCGCGGGCTGTTTGTGGTACCGGTGGCGACGAGAATGTTGGTGGCGATCTGCTCGCCGGAGTCGGTGAGCAGTCCATTGCCATTGAAGTCGATCCACACATTGAGATAGGCCGAGGCACCGCTGGTATTGGTCATGGTCACCGTCATGGATGCGGCAGCGCCCTGGGTGATGCTGGAGGCGATGACGACACCGTCTTCGTCATCGATGCCGGTGATGTCATCCCCCGTGGCGGAGGTGTTGGTGGTGGCGGTGGCTTCCGCATCGGTGGTGGCACCGAGGCGCAGGGTGGAGTTCATGCGGCTGCCCACGCTGCCAAAAACGCTGTAGTCGCCGTAGTCGGTATCGGGTGCAGGAGCGACGGTGTAGCTTTGCGTCACCGCGCAGCCGTTGGCATCAGTAGCGGAGATGACGAAGGTGGTTGAAGTGACGGAGGTGGGCGTGCCGCTGAGCACCCCGGTGCTGGTATTCAGCGTGAGGCCTGCGGGAAGCGTGCCGCTGGAAACAGCATAGACATACGGGGTGGCTCCACCGCTGGCGGAGATCGTCTGCGAGTAGGCGCTGTTGATGGTGCCGTTTGGCAGCGTGGACGGCGTCATGGTGATCACCGGACAGATTTTGACGGTGTAGGCGCGCGTACCGCTGCAGGCCATGGGGATGGGCGGGGAAACCTTGGCGGAGTTTACCAGGCTGGTGACGGTGGGATCCACGCGGATCTCCATGTGGTCGTCATAAGTGGACTGCCCAGCACGGACGATGTAGATGCGGAACCTGCCCGTGCCAGAGTTGCCACCGGCGGCTGCGTCTGCGCTGGTCACGGTGACGAGCTGGCCGGCATTGAAGCTGGTGAGGTTCCAGTCCGCCGGTGTGGTCGGATCATTGGCTCCGGCGCTGGTGTAGGTAAAGCTGACCTTGCTCCAGTCGATGGGGCTGCTGGAGCCGTCACTGGGCAGCACATAATCGCGGATGTTGAAGGAATCTCCCGGATTGAGGTCGAGATTGTAAGTGGAGAATTTGAGCTGCGGCACGGCCACCGGACCCGTGCTTGCGCTGACGGTGAAACTTGCCGTGCCCCCCGTGGTGGGACTGCCGGAGACGACGCCCGTGCTGGAGTTGAGGGAGAGTCCGGCAGGCAGAGCACCGGAAGCAACGGTCCATGAATACGTGGCCGAAGGGGTGGCGCTCAGTGTGGCTGAGTATGCGCTGCCCACGATGCCACCATTGAGTGATGTGGGCGCGATGGTGACATTGGGACAGGCCGGCGCAAGAATGTAGGTGCGGGTGGTGGAGCAGCCGTAGGTGTCCGTGGATTTGATGGTGAAAGTATAGCTGGCTGTGCTGGTGGGAGTGCCGCTGAGCACACCAGCGGAGGAAAGCGTGGCCCATGGCGGGAGCGTGCCACTGGGGATGGTGTAAGTGAACGGAGATGCACCGCTGCTGGTGGTGATGGTCTGGGAGAATGCCGTGCCCACTGTAGCGACAGGCAGAGTGGCAGGCAGAAGGGACATGGCCGGGCAGACCTGCACGGTGTAGCTCTTGGTGCCTGCGCAGTTGAAGCTGTCCGTGGCGCTGATGGTGAAGGTGGAGCCTGCGCCATTGCTGAGAGTGGGGGTGCCGCTGATGATGCCGGTGCTGGCATTGAGCGACAGGCCGGAGGGCAGCGTGCCGCTGGAGACTGCGTAGGTGTAGGAGGATGAGCCGCCGCTGGCACTAACTGTCTGCGAATAGGCGGTGCCCACGATGCCGGGTGAAAGCGTGGCCGGTGTGAGGGTGATGACGGGGCAGCTGATGGCAAAGGTGACAGCCAGGGTGCCGACGCATCCATTCGCATCGGTGACGCGCAGAGTCACATTGCTGCTGACCTGGGTGGTGGGCGTGCCACTGACGACTCCGGTGCTGGAATTGAGCGTGAGGCCCGCAGGCAGTGTGCCGCTGGCCACAGCGTAGGTGTAAGCCGAGGAGCCGCCATTGGCGCTGAAGCTCTGCGAGTATGCAGAGCCGACCATGCCGGCGGCAGGTGTGGCAGGAGAAAGTGTGATGACGGGGCAGATCTGCAGCGTGATGGATTTGGAGCCCTGGCAGCCGTAGGTGTCATTCACCCGCACCGTGATGGTGGTGGAAGGAGAAGCAGAGGCTGTGGGCGTGCCGGAGATGACGCCGGTGCTGGCATTGAGTGTGAGGCCTGCAGGCAGATTGCCACTGGTGATGGTCCAGCTGGAGTAGGGTGCCGTGCCGCCAGTGGCGCTGAGGGTTGTAGAGTAGGCTGTGCCCACGGTGCCCTGTGGCAGCGAGGACTGGCCGATGGTGATGGTGGGGCAGACTGGGATGACGGTGTAGCTCAGCGTGCTGGAGCAGTTGTTGGCATCTGTTGCTTTCACCGTGAAGGTGGCGGAGGTGGTGCTGTTGGGGGTGCCGCTGAGCACGCCTGATGAGCTCAGCGTGGCCCAGGTGGGCAGCGCACCACTGGTGACGGTGTAGGTGTAGGGCGAAGCACCGCCGCTGGTGGTGAGGGTCTGCGAGTAGGACGTGCCAACGGTGGGCGTGGACAGTGTGGTGGGGGAGATCGTCAGGACCGGGCAGATTTGCAGCGTGATGGATTTGGAGCCCTGGCAGCCATAGGTGTCATTCACACGCACGGTCAGGGTGGTGGAAGGAGATGCGGAGGCCGTGGGCGTGCCGGAGATGATGCCGGTGCTGGCTGCGAGGGTGAGGCCTGCGGGCAGGGTGCCGCTGGTGATCGTCCAACTGGAGTAAGGTGAAGTACCGCCGGTGGCGGTGAGAGTGGTGGAGTAGGCCGTGCCCACGATGCCCTGAGGCAGCGTGGACTGGCCGATGGTGATGGTGGGGCAAATGGGAGCCAGTGTGTAGCTCAGGGTGCCAGCACAGCCATTGGCATCGGTCGCTCTGACGGTAAAGGTGGCGGAGGTGGTGCTGTTCGGAGTGCCGCTGAGCGCGCCTGCAGAGGTCAGCGTGGCCCAGGTGGGCAGCGTGCCGGAAGAAACCGTGTAGCTGTAGGGAGCGGTGCCGCCGCTGGCGGTGATCGTCTGCGAGTAGGCCGTGCCCACGGTGGCTGCGGACAGCGTGGCAGGAGTAAGAGTGACGACCGGGCAGATCTGCAGAGTGACGTTCTGCGTACCCGGGCAGCCGTTGGCATCGACCACACGCACGGTGAGTGTGGTGGCAGGTGAAGCCGTGGCCGTGGGCGTGCCGCTGATGACGCCGGTGCCCGTGGCCAGTGACAGACCGGATGGCAGCGTGCCGCTGGTGATGCTCCAGGAGCCATACGGGGCCAGGCCACCGCCTGCTGTGAGAGTGGTGGAGTAGGCCACACCCATGGTGCCCTGCGGCAGCGAGGTCTGAGCGATGGTGACGGTGGAGCAAACCGGCGTGATGGTGTAGCTCACGGTGCCGGAGCAGCCTCGGGCATCTGTGGCTCTGACCGTGAAGGTGGCGGAGGTGGTGGTGGTCGGCGTGCCGCTGAGCACACCGCCGGAGCTGAGCGTGGCCCAGGCGGGCAGCGTGCCGCTGGAGACGGAGTACGTGTAGGGCGAAGTGCCGCCATTGGCGCTGATGGTCTGTGAATAAGCAGTGCCCACTGCGGCTGCTGCTGCCGTGGTGGGAGAGAGTGTGATGGAGGGGCAGATGCTGACGGTGTAATCCTCCACCTCGCCGTTGCCAGATGTGCCGACGGAACCGGGCGTGCTGACGGAGGTGAGGCGCACGCGTACACCTGCCGTGCCAGTGGTGGCACCACTGGGGACGGTGAAGGTGATGTTGCGGGTGGCGGCGTTGGTGCCGTTGGCGATGACCGTGTTGCTGGCCACCTGCTCTCCAGAATCTGTCAGGACACCGTTGCCGTTGAAGTCCACCCAGGCGTTCAGGAAGGCGGATGCACCGCTCGTGTTGGTCATGGTCACGCTTAGCGTGCCAGAGGTGCCCTGCACGAGCGCCGCTGGCACAGTGACGCCATCTTCATCATCCACGCCTGTGATGTCGTCCCCTGTGGCTGTGGTGTTGGTGACGGCGGAGTATTCGGCGTCTGTCTGCGAGCCGATGAAGAGATTGCTGACCAGCGCACTGCCTGCGCTGCCAAAAGAGGAGTAGTCACCGTAGTCGTAGGCCGTCAGCAGGCCGAAGTCGATGGTGTCTTCCGTATTGTCTCCAGATCCAGCCGTGAGGTTGCCGGGCTCGGTGGCCTGGGCCAGGGTGATGACCGGACTATAAACCGTCGTGGCGCGGCCGCCGGGCTGCGAGCCGTTGTTGTCATTGTCCACCCCGTTGTCGCCAGCGACCGTGCTGCTCACAAAGGAGTACAAGGTCGGCGGCGTGACGGTCACAAAGTATCTCCCGGCGGCGAGACCTGCAAAGCTGTAGGAACCCGTGGCATCGGTGGTGGAGGTGGTGATCAGTGTGTCGGCAGCCGTGCCCGTGCCGCCGATGGCGTTGTCTGTCCCAGGGCTCCAGAGCTGGACCGTAACGCTGCCGATGCCGCTTTCACCGCTGTCGAACAGGCCGTTGTTGTTCACGTCGTTCCAAACAGTGTCGCCGATGCTGAGGGTCTGCGAGAGGCCAAAGGTCGCATTGACCACCCCGACGCTGCCGACTGCCACAGTGAGCCTGCCATCCACCGTGCCGTCACTGCCCGCACCGGAACCGAGAAATTCGCCCGCATTGAGCCAGCCTTTGGGAAGAGCTGCGGCAGGTGCGGTGGATCCCAGGCTGCCGTAGGAGGTGCTCAGGACGACTCTGTAAGTGGTGTTGGCCGTGGCACCGCCGAGAATGAAGGTGCCGTCACTCTTCACTGGGAAGGAGTCCACGAGATTACCTGACCCATCCACCAGCATGGCATAGAGAGTGCCTCCAGCATTGGTGCCTGTGCCGCTGAGGATGCCGTCGCTCAGTCCGTTGATGTCATTGTAAACGATGCCTTTGACCCCCAGGGAAGTGACGGAGGAGGAGATGCCTTCGGAAAGATCCGTGTAGGAGGCAGTGGGCAGCGGGCCAACTCGCACCCCCACAGGAGAGCTTGTGTCATAGTTGTCGATTCGGTAAATGTTTGTCCCCGTGGCACCGAGTGCGTAGAGGCGGGAGACACCGCCCACACCGGCGATCTGGACCGAGCTGTTGGTGGAATAGGGGATTTGGGCGTCAAAATTCACCGAGGTGGCGGCGCTGCCGGATGGGTTGATGCCGTTGTCGATGAATTGGGTGAAAAGTGTGTTGGCGCTGTTGATCACGGTGGAGGTCACCAGCAGTCCGTCCTGAGGGCGGATCACAAAGTCACCGCCATTGAAGGTCTGGCTGGTGTGGAAGAAGGAAGTGTAGTCCGTGATGGCCGGGGAGTTGAGTGAAAGGCCGTTGGCACTGAGGTTCCAGACCGCCACGTTATTGCTGAGCTGGCCCCCGGCGTAGTAGGCACCGTTGTAGTAAGCAGCACGCGGGAATGCCCCGGAACTGGCGGAGCCGGAAACCGGTGAGCCGGTGTTCAGAGGGATGTTGGAGAGAGACGAGCCCGTCACCAACTGGTAGCTCCACGTCTTGCTCACGTTGTCGTAGGCAGCCGTGTAAAGATTTGCATTGTAGCCGCTGGAGCCGGTGGAAGTAGCCAGCCAGTAGAAGCGGCGGTTCAGCCAGTCCAGCGCCAGGCCGTTCATGTAGGCATCCGTGGCGCTCGCATTGAAGCCCGTAGAGGCTGTGGTCAGGTCCAGAATACCAGGCGTGACGGAAACCGTGGGGGATGAGGAGTTGGGATTGTAAACTGAGATCTCATCCAGGTAGAAGCGGCCGCCGGCGGAGCGTATCGTGTAGAAGTAGTCGCGGAAATTGGAGGAGGGGGCCACGATGGTGGTGGTGTAGTCTTCCACTTCCCCGTAGCTGCTGGCGCCAGTGGGGCCGGGCGAGGCGGCGGAGGTCAGACGAAAGCGTGCACCCACCGAGCCGAGGGTGGCGTTGCTGGGCACATCAAAGTAAAAGGTCTGATAGTCGCCGACGGTGCCATCATCCACCACGACGTTGGTGATCACTTGATCATCTGCGTCCGTGAGCGAGCCGTTGTTGTTGAAGTCCAGCCAGCCGTTCAGATAAGCGGGTGCACCGCTGGTATTGTTGAGCTTCACCGTCACAGCCACCCCGGCCTGGCCCTGCACGAGGATGGCCTGCAATGTCACACCGTCTTCATCGGAGATGTTGGTGATGTCATCTCCTGTTGCGGCAAGGTTGGTCACAGCTGTGATTTCTGTGTCTTCCAGGTCACCGATGCTGAGAGTGCTGGTGTTGTAGCTGCTGGCGTCTGCAAACATTGAGAAGTCCCCACGGTCAGAGCCTGGCACCACGGTGATCGCGTAGTCTTCCACCTCGCCTGTGCCGCTGATGCCGCTGTTTCCCGGTGAGGCGCTGGATGTGAGCCTGAATCTGACACCGATGACACCTGGGGCTGCCGAGGCTGGAACGGTGAAGGTGTAGGACCTGCTGGCACCGCTCGTGCCGGTGGCAACCACGTCATTGACGACGATCTGCTCTCCGACATCGGTGAGCACGCCGTTGTTGTTGAAGTCGATCCAGCCGTTGAGGTAGGCGTCTGCTCCAGTGGAGTTGGTCAGATTCACTGTGACCGTGACCCCGGTCTGACCTTGAACGACTGACGTGGGCACTGTCACACCGTCTTCGTCATCCACTCCGTTGGTGTCGTCACCTGTGGCTGCGGCATTTCCCAGCCCCGAGGATTCACTGTCCACCTGTGCGCCCATTCTGAGGGAGGTGGACAGCGTGCTGCCCGCAATCCCAAAGGCTGAGTCATCGCCAAAATCCGTCGCGGGCAGGATGCTGACCACGTAGTCTTCCACTTCGCCGTTTCCACTGGCGCCGGTGGGACCCGGGCTGCTGGTGGAGGTGAGGCGCACACGCACGCCCACGGTGGCCTGGGCTGCGGTGGCGGGCACGGTGAAGGAGAGGGCCCTGTTTGCTGCGGTGGTGCCGGTGGCGATGGTGGTGTTTGCCGCGATCTGTTCGCCACTGTCGGTAAGCACGCCGTTGTTGTTGTAGTCGATCCAGGCGTTGAGATAGGCGGTGGCGCCAGTGTTGTTGGTCACGTTCACCGTCATGCTGCCTGAGGTGCCCTGCACGACGTAGGCAGGCAGGGTCACACCATCTTCATCATCTGCACCGGTGATGTCGTCACCGGTGGCGGTGGAGTTGGTGACTGCGACAGACTCCGTGTCCAGCACCATGCCGAGCTTGAGGTTGGAGTTGTAGTTGCTGCTGACACTGCCAAAGCTGGCAAAGTCCCCGAAGTCCGTGGTGGGCGGAGTCAGGGTGTAGCTACGAGTGGCCACACAGCCGTTGGCATCGGTGGCACTCACGGTGAATGTGGCGGCGGCAGTGCTGGATACGGTGCCATTGATGAGGCCTGTGCTTGGATTCAGCGAGAGTCCAGAAGGCAGGCTGCCACTGGCGATGGCATAGGTGTATGGCGTGGCTCCGCCGGAGCCTGATACACTTTGAGTGTAGGGTGCGTTGATGCTGGTGGCCGGCAGCGTGGCAGGGCTGATCGTAATGACCGGGCAAACCTGCACGGTATAGGTCTGTGATCCCCTGCAGCCATTGGCGTCGGTGGCTTGGATCGTGACATTGGTGCCAGCGCCGTTGCTCGTCGTCGGCGTTCCGCTCAGCACACCGGCAGAGCTGAGGCTCAGGCCTGAAGGCAGTGTGCCGCTGGTGACTGCGTAGCTGTAGGATCCGGTGCCGCCTGAAGAGGTGAATGTCTGGCTGAAACTGCTGCCAACAAAGGCGTCTGGGATCGTGGAAGGGCTGAGGCTGATGGTGGGGCACACGGGTGTGATCGTGTAGGCCTGAGATCCTGCGCAGGTGTTGGCTCCGGTGGCGGTGACTGTGAATGTGGCGGAGGCACTGCTGGTGGGAGTGCCGGAAAGCACCCCTGCGCTGCTCAGGGAAAGACCGGCGGGCAGCGTGCCTGAAGTCACCGCATAGCTGAAAGTGGTGGAAGATCCCGAAGCCGTCAGAGTCTGAGAGTACGAAGTGCCTACGGTCGGGGTGGTCACCGTGGTGGGACTGAGCGTGACCGTGGGGCACGCGATGGTCATGACGTTGTCCTCCACCTCTCCATTTCCCACGGTGCCAGTTGGGCCTGGGCTGCTGGTGGAGGTCAGACGCACACGCACACCAGCCACGCCGATGGAGGCCGTCGCGGGCACGGTGAAGTTGACGGTTCTGTTGGCTGCGGAGGTGCCGGTGGCGATGGTGGTATTGGAGGCCACCTGCTCGCCGGAGTCTGTCAGGACGCCATTACGATTGTAGTCGATCCACACGTTGAGAAAAACCGTGGCTCCGCTGCTGTTGGACACGTTGATGGTCATCGAGCCAGAGGTGCCCGCCACGATGCTGGCTGGCAGGGTGACACCATCTTCGTCATCATTGCCTGTGGTGTCGTCACCGGTGGCGGTGGCGTTGGCCGTGATTACAGACTCCGTGTCGGTGCTGGCGCCGATTTTGATGCTGCTGATCTGCGTGCTGCCAGCGCTGCCAAACAAGGAGTAGTCGCTAAAATCCGTCGCCGCACCGGCGGTCGTTGCAGCCACCAGCAGCACGCTGGTCATGAAAACGATCAGACGCGCCGCTGTGAGGCGGCACGTCAGGTGGTGCAATCGTGATGCGGATTCCCTCATGGGGTGCTTCTCAAAGCAGGGTCGAGCGGTTCAGACGGCGGGCGCGGCGGATCAGGTGGGTGGCGGCAGCTGCCAGGAGCAGGACGGCGGAGCCGGGCTCTGGCACCACAGTGGTCTGCAGGCTGAAGGTTCCCGGATTGGCGGAGTAGGTCCCCGGGCCCTGCACGTTGTTAGCACCGCCGACGACAGTCACGTGGGCATCACTCAGGTTCCAGTTGTAAGGGTTGCTGTCAGAGGGGGCTGGAATGATCCACGGGTCTCCGGTGTTGCTTGGATCGGCCGCATAGGAAACCAAGGCCCATTCACTGGTGGGAACGATGTCCTTGGAGTTGTAGGCCCAGAGATAGGCGATGTCGTCCTTGTTGAATTGATAAGCAGGGTCGGCATCAGGAGAATTGGAGCTGTTGTCAGACAGCAGGTCCACCGTGGCAGTGAAGAACTGCTGGGCGCTGTTCCAGCCGTTCAGGTCCGGGTCATAAGCACGGTCAATCACGTGCCAGTTGGCCGCCCATTGATCCACGTTCTGGTAGGTGGGCACAAAAGAGCCGAAGGTGCCAATCTCGAAGCTGTAGGTGGAGTCCAGGGCGTTTCCGGCACTGTCGAAAAGATTGTCGTTGAAGGCACTGCTCCAGAAAAACGTGCTGGCCTGGGCACCTGGAATCCAAGCCAGTGCCAAGGCTAGGCAGAGGAGTTTGGGGAGTTTGAGGGGCGTTTTCATGCAGGGGTTTTCTTGGCTGTTCGGAGGAGGCAGGGAGGGGGTTTTGGGTGGAGAAGGGCATCCCCACGGGAGCAGCAGTGAAGATCTGGCTTCTGACGTATCAGGTATATTATAATTATAATAACAGTAAAGCCGACTCTCAAGCCTGAATTACCATTTATTTTGGAAATCTTTACTTTCTCAGCGGCTTTTGGTGCCATCTGCCGTTTTCTTAAGCGCTCAGGGTGGCTTTTTCGCAGGCTGGGGGCGTTCAGGGGGGGCTGTCAGCCAGTCTGCGGCAGCCACGGCCACAAATTGTCGTGGCATACAGCCGTGGTGCGGCTAAGGGAGCACATGAAGTTGGCACAAGGTCAGATCTGGAGGCAGGGGGAAGAGTATTACCGCATCGTGAAATGGGCGCGTCTTTCAATCGAGTACAAGGCGATGAAGGACCCTGCCACCAAGCAGGGAACGCTGCACACGGTGACCAAGAAGGAGTTTTGCCGCCTGATCAAAGGAGCCGAACTGCTAGGGCCGGGAGGCCTTTCCCAAACAGAGGCTGAGGCTATTCCCGCTCCAGAAGAAGAGTGAACTCGTGCCGGTTGTAGGTCAGGTGTGTCTGGGCAAAGAGCCGCAGACCCGCCGCCGTGGCCATGGAGACGATGAGCCGGAAGAGCTCGTTGGGCTCCTCCACGTTATCGATGCGTGGCACTTTGAGCGTAAAAACGACCAGACCGCCCGTTTTGAGGAAACGTGAGAGGCGGATGACCTGCTCGATGGATTCCTCAGGCGGGCCGTTCATGTCGCAGAGCAGGGCGTCATAGGAGGTGCCTGCCTTGGGCTGGAAGGCTGCCACGTCCTCCAGAAAAAATCGCAGGCCTGGACGCCCGTTGAGGCGCTTGTCCAGCGGAGCGCGGTCAATGGCTGTGACTCGAAAGTTTCGGGCCAGCAGCTCGGAGGTCATGCCGCCGGGGCAGGCCCCCAGCTCGATCCAGTGGCTGCCCTCTTTGAGCGGCGGGCGGTAGAGCAGCAGATAGTGCAGCGCTTCGGCGATCTTGGCTCCGGCTCGGCTGATGGTGTCCGGTGCATCCTGGTCGATGTATTTGCTGCCACCTGGGTAGAGTCCGTTGCAGGCACGCGGGCTCTGCATGCCACAGAAGAGGCCCTCTTTCCCAACCAGGCAGAAAAGGGTCTCCGCTTCCGGATTCTGCTCCTCCACCGTGTCAGCAGGCAGTTTGGGAAAAAGCTGCAGCACGCGGCCGCGCAGGTTGGACGCCAGGCTGCGGTAATACTTGTCCGGAGAGGTGGGATGCAGCGTGCCGATGAAGATGCCCTGCGGGCGGCGCTCTCCAAATTTTCTCAGCAGTGTCTGTGCAGCTTTCTCAATGAAGCCCTCCATTTTCTGCGGATTGCAGGGCCAGGTGTGCTCCATGGGCAGGTTCCAGCGGACAAATTTACCTGTCTCGGACTGCCGGATGGCGGCAGGTGCGGTGGTCTTGATGAGATAATAATCCTGCCCCAGGCGTGTGTTGGATGCAGCGCCGATCCCGAGCAAGACCTCCTCAGCGATTCCTTCGAAAATTTCAGGGATTCGCGCCAGCCAGGGCTGGAGGGCTGGGGTGGTGTCTTGCGGGGGACTTTCTGGCATCGGTGATTATTCTGCAACTCGCCCGGCATTGCATGGACTGCAAGTGCTCAGCGCGCCTGCTGGCGCGTAACCCACTCGACGGCGGCGCGCACCAGCTCCGGAGCTGTGCTGATGCCGAGCTTGGCCTTGATGTGAGAGCGGTGGGCCTCCACGGTTTTGACGCTCAGCCGCAGATCATGCGCGATCATGCTGGTGCCGCGCCCTTTGCCGAGGAGCTCAAAGATTTCCAGCTCACGGTCGCTGAGCTTTTCCACCATGCTTTTGGAGCCATGATCCTTGCCTGAGACAAAGCTGTTCAGCATCAGGAGATTGGCAGCAGCGCTGAGGTACAGCTCTCCTCGCAGCACCTGCCGGATGGCGGCCACCACTTGATCTGGCGGCGCCTGTTTCATGAGGTAGCCGCGTGCCCCGGCACGCAGCGCGCGCTCGGCGTAGAGAGATTCATCGTGCATGGAGAGCACCAATACCGGCAGGTGAGGTCTGAGCGCCTTGAGAGACTTTACCAGCTCGATGCCGTTGGTTTCCTCCAGGGAGATGTCAGAGATCACGAGGTCAAAGTCGTGGTGCTCCACCAGCCGGAGAGCCTCTGCGGCGGTCTCCGCTTCACCGCAGATCACGATGTCATCCTCGTGCTCCAGCAGCATGACGATGCCCTTTCTGAAAATGGGATGATCATCCACAATGAGGATGCGCTGCTGCTTTTCCTGCTGGGAGGTGGTGGCTTTCATCCGAGACTGCTGCTGGAGGATGGCTGCTGCTGTAACGGTCCTGAGGCAGCCATTTTTAGCACACAGGTCATGCGCGTGCCGTGATTTTTGCGTGGCCCGATGGCGAAGTCCGCTCCGATCACATCCGCGCGGTACTTCATCAGCCTGACGCCCATTCCCTTGGTGGAAAAATCCGATCCGGGCAGGCCGCAGCCATCATCCGCCACGCTGAGGGAGAGAACATTTTGCCGCATGCGCAGGCTCACGGTGATGGAGTTTGCCGCAGAGTGCTTGAGCGCATTGGTCACCGCCTCCTGCGCAATGCGGTAGAGATGCAGCGCCACACCATTGTCAGTGATGGGCACTTTCTGCTCGCAGCGCAGCCGGCAGGGGATGATGCTGCTGCTGCGCGCCGCCAGTTCATGCAGCGCAGAGACGAGGCCCTCGGAATCCATGACCACAGGGTGCAGCCCTTTGGCGATGTCTCGGGACTCCTCCACGGACTGGTGGATCAGTTCGGCCAGCCGTGCTGCCTCTGCGGCGTGTCCTTCGAGGCCTTGTGCCTCCAGCTTCTTTGTCAGTGAGCGCGACATGAAGGCAAGCCCGGTGAGCGACTGGCAGAGGCCGTCATGCAGATCCTGGCCCAGGCGGCGCTGCTCCTGCTCGGTGATTTCAAGCAGGGCATTTTCCAGCCGGGTGCGCTCCTCCATCTGTAACGTGAGCTTTTCATTGGCGGCCACCAGCTCCGCAGTACGCTCTGCCACGCGCTGCTCCAGCTCCTTCTGCGTCTGTCGCAGTTCAGTGATGTCTGTGGCCACACCGAGAATCTTGTCGCACATGCCAGCATCATTGAACAACGGCACCTTGCTCGTGCTAAACCAGCGCACCTGGCCGTCTGCCTGGGTGATCTCCTCCTCGGAGATGCGCCGTGCCTTGCCACCCGCCATGACCTCGTGGTCGATCGCTTGAAAATGTGCAATCTGCTCCGGCGTGCGGCGGAAGTCGGCGTCTGTCCTGCCGATGATTTTTTCCACCGTGGTGCCGCAGCTTAAGGCCAGTGCGGCATTACCCAGCAGGAAGCGTCCGTCCTGATCTTTGACAAAGACCAGGCTGGGGGTGGCATCAATCACCTGGCGCAGGAAAGCGCGCTCCCGCTGCAGTTCGTCTTCGATCAAGCGGCGGTCGGTGATGTCGGTGATGGAGCCCAGCCAGCCGGTGACGCGGCCTGCGGCGTCTCGCTCGGGAACATAGACCACATGCACTGTGCGCCGGCCTGAGTGCGGGTAGGGCACCAAGTCCTCGTATTCGATGCGGCGGCCGCGCAGCACCTGGTTGATCTTTGGGCGGATGATTTCAAACGCCTCCAGGCCGAGCACGTCCTTGATGTGCCTGCCTGTGATTTGCTCCGGCTCCAGTCCCAGCATGCTGGCATAGGCCCGGTTTGCGAATGTATAGCGCAGGTCCCTGCTGCACTGCACCAGCATGGCGGGGGTGTTGTCCGCGATGAGCTTGAGCTGGGTCTCTTTGTCATGGGCCGCTGCTTCGGCCAGCTTCCAGTCGGTGATGTCCGTGCAGATGCCGATGAAGCCTGCAAAGTGGTCTGCGGTGTCGAAGTAGGGGGTGGCTTTGCTGAGCAGCCAGCGGTATACGCCATCATGGCGGCGCCTGCGGTATGCCATGGCATAGGGCACGTGCCTGGCGTGGGAGATCTGGCGGATCCTGTGGCAGCGAGCCAGATCCTCCGGATGCACCCGGTCCTCCCAGCCGCAGAGCATCTCGTGCTCAAGGCTGTGCCCGGTGAAAGCGAGCCAGCATTTGTTAAACCAGACGCACTGCTGCTGAGTGTTGCTCACCCAGGCCAGCACTGGGGCATGATCCATGAGCATGCGGAAGGGCATCTCATCAAGGGGGGCTGGCGCGTTTTCAGGCGGTGCAATCCGCTTTTTAGACTTAGATCTCACCTTGGGTTTCAGCGCTGCCGCTGATCTTTTGCGCTCGCTGGTCATGGGCGCAGTTTTGCTGCGTGGCTTTTCCCCCGGGGGGGCGGCTTGCTGGTACTGCGTGGATGGGGAGCGCGCCATGCAACAAGCTAGTGACTCAGCACTCCGGCTTCAAACTGAATCGCCCCGTGAAGCGAATGGGCGGCGGCATCGGCGCGGCCTGGGCAGTGCTCCTCAAGGAGCTGCTGCAGACGAGCTGACTCCGTGTCTTCTTCCAGCAGCATGCTCCAGTGCCGTTCACAGCCTAGCCAGCGGCAGTTGATATCAAGACGCAGTGCTGGTCTGGCGCAGGGGCTGCTCCGCACTCCATGTGTCATGCTCCAGTGCAGGATCTGCCCGGCATGCAGAGTGCCCAGGCCTGAGAGGTGCAGCCTGCCCTGGGCGTAGCTGATGCAGCGAGGCGCCGCGAGGCAGGTGAAAAGCCCCAGACGCAGCATGGCTACAATGAACCAGCCTGAGAAGAGGCCGTAGAGCCAGCGCTCCGAGGAGATGGAGGACGCACCTCCGGCCCGCCAGCCCAGCAGGATCAGCACCAGGCAGGTAACCACGGCGGCTGTCTGGTGGAATTTGCCATGCAGAGGATGAATCAAATGACGATAGCGCTGCCGATGAAAACGCACTGGCTCCTCGATCCAAAGGCTGAAGTCTGCAGTGCCCTGCTGGGACGCCGCACGTCGTGTGCGCCGACGTTCATGCCTGGCCAGGCGATACCTTGCATCCTGCAGAGAATGGCGATGTCGCGAATCTCCTGAGAGAGTGCGGGGAGCGCTGAAATTTTTTTTCATGCCTGCCTCCTGAACGTGGCGGTTGCTGGAGTTATTCGTTGATGCCGCAGTGGTGCCAGCTATGGGCAGCACGTGAAACCAGCCTCACGTTTCCGGTGAGCCGCATTATCCTCCTGGCGATTTCATCGCTCGCGGTGCGGCTGTCTGCCTCTGGAGGCTGCACACGTGGAGCTTCAGCGGGCACGTAGGGAGCTGATGCCGGCGCAGCTCTGACGGGGGAGGGCTTCTCCGGGTGTGCAAGAGACTCGCTCATACCCAGCCTCCTGTTGTGAGCGCGATTTCGCTGTCCGTGGAGCGGAAGGCTATGGCCTCCATCTCGCGTTCCCAAAATTCATCGAGGTGGCCCGACTCTTCGCTGGCGGTGTCATCGCTACGGGACGCATAAACAGCCATGAGCTCTCTCTCGGCCTTGATCCAGTGTTCCGGCCGCAGGTGCGTGCTGCCCTCTTTTTTCCAATTTTTGAAGGCAAGAAGAGCTATTTCCTTGTCCGAAGGGTGCGAGCCGTAGCTGAACGTCTCGCATGGTGATGAGAACACTGTAGCATTCATGGCTTTTCAAGGTTAAGATGTTGATGAACTGCTGAGCGGGCGTGTTTGCTCTTCCACGCATTCTGAACAGACGAATTTTTAGTGCAATTGGCCGCTCCCTGTTCGTGACATCGGGGAATCCCCGAGGAAGTTGTCGTGGCACAAAATTTCTATTTATTTTCATAGAAGATGCCTCGTCCGCCATGGCAGATGGCGCTCTTCTTTTTAATCCTTTGCCAAACGCATTCCCTTTCTACTCTCCGCGCCCCGCATGTCCGTCAAACTCCGCCTTAACACCGCCACCGCCACCAAAGTCGTCCTCGCCAAGATCGGCAATCCTCTGCGTGAGGAGCCGCTGCAAACCTCACGCGAGGTGTTCCAGATCGCCGAAGGAGACCAGGAGACTCTCACCGGGCTTTTCCTGAAACCCTTCAAGGCCTGCATCGCCCACCGCTTCACGCATCATGCCTCGCTGCAGCAGCATGAGCTTAACAACTGTGCGAAGGCCATCTTTGCTGACGAGGATCAGCTATTGCCCAAGGGGGTCGAGATCGCCCAGCGCCTCTACGCCAAGTCCAACCACCCGAACATCAAGGCCGGGGATCTCTGCATCAGCATGCTCAAAGAGGTGCACATCGAGGGAGAGCTGGTGAATGCGCTCTGCATCCTGAAGAGCGACAGCGTGGTGCCCTTCCTCACCATCACTCCGCGCAATGGCGACCTGCAGCTCAGCACGGAGCACGGCATCAATCCGGACAAGATCGACAAGGGCTGCCTCATCCTGAACTACTGGGCGGAGAAGGGCTACTATGTGCTGACCTTTGACCGCAGCGGCGGAGACACCCGCTTCTGGGTGCGCGAATTCCTCGGTGTGGAGGCCGTTCCAGACTCCGCATTCCTGACCAACGCGTATGCCAAGATGGCCGTTTCCTTCCTGGAAGAGCAGCAGCCCGCTGATGACGACACTCCGCCATGGGAAACCGCCACCGCCGCCAAGGATGCGCTCGACTACTTTGAAGACCGCGAGAAATTCGACCTCGAAGAGTTCGGCCAGACCGTGCTCAAATCTCCCGACGTCATCGCCAAGTTCGACGAGCACCGCGCCCGCATCGAGGAGGAGCAGGGCCAGCCGCTGGAGAAGAGTTTTGAGATTTCCAAGAAGGATCTTACCAAGGCCAAGAAGAAGATTGCAGCCGTGCTCAAGCTGGACACGGGCGTGGAGATCCACATCAAGCCGGCGGTCAGCGAAACCGACCCGCAGCTGGAGCGTGGCTACGACGACAACAAGGGCATGAAGTACGTGAAGGTGTACTATAACAAGGACCTGAGCGCGTCTTAGGGCGGGCTGACCATGAGAAAAGGCGGCCTCAACGGCTCTTCGGGTTTACCGGGGCCGATGGGGTCCGCGTCAGTCTGCGCAGCTCTTCCATCAGCAGTTTGACCGCTTTGCCCTGGAAGCGGCTCGCATTCCACATCATGGCCAGTGTCCGCGTCGGCTTCTCTCCGGCAAAGGAGCGGTAGATGCGCCTGTCGCTGGAGTCGATCTTGCGCGCCATCTCTGGCACGATGGAGACGCCGTGGTCCAGCGCCACGAGCTCCTGAACGGTGGCCAGCTGGCTGGTGCGTTCGACCATCACCGGCTGCACGGACTGCTTGCGGCAGAAGGAGGCGATGTTTTCGGAGAGGCAGTGAGCTTCGTTGAGGGTGACAAAAGGAAAGCCCTCCAAAGCCTCTATCTTCACGCTCTTGGCGGAGGCCAGAGGATGGTCCACGGGCACCACCAGCAGCAGCTCTTCATCAAACAAAGGCTCCACCTCCAGGTGCCGCGCGATCACCGGCTGGGCGAGGATGGCGAGGTCGATCTCCCCATGGCTGCAGCGCCTGATGAGGCTTTCCGTGGTGTCCTCCTGAACGACCACCAGGATGTCCGGATGTTTTTTGGCAAACGTATGCAGCAGCCCAGGCAGAAAGTAGGGGGCTATGGTGGGAATGGCGCCGAGCCGGATGCGCCCGCGACGGCCTGCCTCTGAAAGCTCCGAGATGGTGTCCTCCATGAGCTGGAGGATCTCTTTGGCGCGCTCCAGCAGCAGCTCTCCGAGATCGGTCAGCACCACCTCACGTGGTTTGCGCTCAAACAAAGGGGCACCCAGCTGGTCCTCCAGCTTTTGGATGGCGCGGCTGAGCGCGGGCTGGGAGAGATGCAGCTCATCCGCTGCCCGGGTGAAGTTTTTGGTGCGAGCCAGAGCCACGAATTGCTCCAGCAGGTGCAGGTTTAGTTCGCTTCGCATGAGAACAAATTAGCTATGTGTAGGGTGCATCGCAAGCATTCAGACAATGCATTGGATGCATTCGTTGATGGAGGCCACTGTGAGGGCGTTACGACTCCCGCTTGTTTGTGAAACTGAACCTGAACCCAACCATCAAGCCATGAAAACACCGCAACACAAGGCCCTGATGGCCGCGCTGATGCTGACGCCTGTCATCCCAGCAACGGCCCAGGAAAAAGCAACCCAACCCAAACCCGATATGAATCAATGCCCCGTCATGGGGGCCGCCGCAGGCCCCAACCGCACCACCGCCGCAGGAGCCATGTCCAACGGAGACTGGTGGCCTAACCAGCTCAATCTCAAAATCCTCCACCAGAACTCGCCCCGGGGAAATCCCATGGGCGCGGGCTTCAGCTACGCGGAGGAGTTCAAGAAGCTTGATCTGGCTGCCTTGAAGAAGGAGCTCAAGGAAGTGATCACCACCTCGCAGAAGTGGTGGCCGGCGGACTACGGCACCTATGGCCCGCTTTTTATCCGCATGGCCTGGCACAGCGCTGGCACCTATCGCGTGAGTGACGGCCGTGGTGGCGCGGGCTATGGCACGCAGCGCTTTGCGCCGCTCAACAGCTGGCCGGACAACGCCAATCTGGACAAGGCACGCCGCCTTCTCTGGCCCATCAAGCAGAAGTATGGCGAGAAAATCTCCTGGGCCGATCTGATGGTGCTCGCGGGCAATGTCTCGCTCGAATCCATGGGATTCAAGACGATGGGATTCGCGGGCGGGCGCGAGGACGTGTGGGAGCCGCAGGAGGACATCTACTGGGGCCCTGAAAGCAAGTGGCTGGGAGACGCACGCTACAAGGGCGAGCGCGAACTGGAAAAGCCCCTGGCCGCAGTGCAGATGGGACTGATCTACGTCAATCCCGAAGGCCCCAACGGCAAGCCTGATCCTATCGCTGCAGCGAAAGACATTCGCGAGACCTTTGCGCGCATGGCCATGAATGATGAGGAAACGGTGGCGCTCATTGCAGGAGGTCACACCTTTGGCAAGGCACACGGAGCCGCAAGCGCCGACCATGTGGGGCCGGAGCCTGAGGGCGCACCTCTCGAAGAGCAGGGCCTAGGCTGGAAGAACAAGCATGGCACAGGCAACGCCGGAGACACCATCACCAGCGGTCTGGAGGGTGCCTGGACCTCCACCCCCATGGCGTGGTCCCATGGTTACTTCACCAACCTCTTTGCCTACGATTGGGAGCTGACCAAGAGCCCGGCGGGAGCGCAGCAGTGGAAGCCCAAAAAAGGCGCGGGAGCCGGGGCGGTGCCGGATGCGCACGACGCCGCCAAACGCCATGCCCCGATGATGTTCACCACTGACATCGCGCTGCGTGAAGACCCGGCGTATGAGAAGATCTCCAGGCGCTTTCTGGAGCATCCAGATGAATTTGCCGACGCTTTTGCCAAAGCCTGGTACAAGCTGACTCATCGCGACATGGGGCCAGTGTCCCGTCTGCTGGGGGCCGAGGTGGCACCGCCGCAGCTTTGGCAGGACCCTGTTCCTAAAGTGGACCACGAACTCATCGGCACGCAGGACATCGCCCGTCTCAAGGCAGACATCCTGGGCTCAGGCCTGACCACCGGCCAGCTCGTCTCCACGGCTTGGGCTTCCGCAGCCACCTTCCGCGGCAGTGACAAGCGTGGTGGCGCCAATGGTGCACGCATCCGCCTGGCTCCGCAGAAAGACTGGGCGGTGAATCAGCCGGAGCAGCTGCTGAAGGTGCTGACTGTGCTGGAAAAGATCCAGAAGGACTTCAACGCCGCGCAGAAAGGTGGCAAAAAAGTGTCTCTCGCAGACCTCATCGTGCTCGGTGGATGTGCGGCTGTGGAGGACGCGGCCAAGAAAGGCGGGCACGAGGTGCAAGTGCCCTTCAGCCCTGGCCGCACCGACGCCACCCAGGAGATGACAGACGCTGCGTCCTTTGCCGTGCTGGAGCCAAAGCAGGACGGCTTCCGCAACTACCTCGGCCACGAGCTTGACCGCCCGGCGCCGGAGACGCTGCTGGACCGTGCGCAACTTCTCACGCTTTCTGCTCCGGAGATGACGGTGCTGGTGGGCGGCATGCGGGTACTTGGGACCAACGTCGGGTTTCCTGACCTCGGTGTCTTCACCAAGCGCCGTGGTGCGCTGACCAACGACTTCTTTGTGAACCTGCTCGGCATGGGCACGGAGTGGAGCAAGTCGAAGATGTGCGAGCACTTTTACGAAGGCCGTGATCGTGAGAGCGGTGAAGTGAAATGGACGGCAACCTCTGTGGATCTTGTCTTCGGCTCCAACTCCCAGCTGCGCGCCATCGCAGAGGTTTACGCCGGTGGTGATGCTGGAGAGAAGTTCGTCAAAGACTTCGTCGCCGCATGGACCAAGGTCATGGAGCTGGACCGGTTTGACCTCCATCGCTGAGCTTGAACTGGCGCTGATTTCCCACCCCAAAACCGCACCCGCTTCGGCTCATCGCAGCCGGGGCGGGTTTTTCTTCGCGGCATGAGTTTTTATTTCACGCTTTGCAGCTCCGCATGCATCGCAGAGAGAAGAGAGTCTGCGCCTGCCGCATCTGAATTCAGCGACCAGATCATCATGCCTCCGAGACCTTGCTCGCGCACGAGCCTGGCCTTGGTCTTCATCGTTGGAATGCCGTTGAACCAGATGGTGTCGCCGATCTGATCTGCGGTGGCTGCTTCAGGATAGGCCTGGACCAGGTCAGCATAGCGATACTCGCTGTCGCGGAAGGCTTTACCAAAACCCCAGCCGTAGAAGGGAACGCCGAGGATGAGTTTTGCTTTTGGCAGACCGCGCTGCAGCCAGTAGTCCACATTCGCCTGAGCAAACTCCAGCGACGAATGCTGGCCGGGTTTCTTCGGCTGCCAGGGGCCGGTGGCGTCGTAGGCCATGACATTGATGAAATCGAAGCAGGTCAGTGCAGCATCAGGCACATCTTTGCCGCCGTAGCCTTTGGAGAGTGCGGCGGTGAGGAGCTTGTTTTTCTGTTTCAATGCAGCGGAAAGCTCCTGGATGAAGGCAGTGTAGTCGTGATTGATGGCCGGGCCTTCGAGGTCGATGTCCAGGCCGTCGAGGTCATGGGTGCCGGTGTATTCGGCCAGGCGGGTCACGAAGCGGGCGCGTTTGGCGTTGCTGATGAGATCAAACCAGCGTTCGCGCATGGACTTATTTTCTGAAGCGGACCCGCCGCCGAGGGAGGCGAGGACTTTCACTCCATGCTCACGGGCGTGACGGATGAGCTGATCGTTCTCTGCATGGAATGAGAGCGCGCCTTCTGCATTTGCCGGATTTTCGAAGGCGATGTTGATGTGCGTGAGCTTCGCGTAGTCGATCTGTGGCGCGAAGGTTTTGAGGTCGATCCAGTTGGGCACATAGGCCACGACCTTTGGCTGTGCCACCAGTGAGACTGCGGTCAGAAGCAGAGTGCAGATGAACAAGGGGATCTTCATGCGCTTCAGTGTCCCAGATGCACCCTCGTGTCATACTCAAAGCAGACCTGCCCGGCCACCTGATGCGCGTCGAAGATGCGGCGCAGCTCGGCGATCATTTCCTCATGGCGTGGCTGGCCTTCAGCGGGTGCGTAGGAGCTGGAAAGCAGGCGGCCTTTGAGCCCCTCAAAATCAAAGCGTTGCTCATTCGCAAAGGTGTGCGTGGCATACGGACCGCTGAAAAAGGAGGCGAGTGCAGCAGCATTCACATTCTCATGGCGGATAGCCGTGTAGTCCGTGCCAAAGGTGAGAAGCAGCTGCTCGAAAACGCGAAGAAAGGGGGTAGAGTCGAGTTTGCGCTCGTTCCAGATGAGCGCGATGTGGCCGCCTGGTTTGAGGATGCGGTTGAATTCCGAACGCGTCTCAGGCGAGTTGAACCAATGAAAGGCCTGTGCGGCCACGATGAGATCGATGCTGTGATCCGGCAACGTGGTGGCCTGTGCGCTGGCGTTTACGCTGTGGAAGTTTGGAAAAGGTGCCAGCAGCCGCTCCGCTGCGGCGCGCATGTCGCCATTGGGTTCCACCGCATGCACGCTGAAGCCGGCTTTCAGAAAAAGCTCGGCGGAAATGCCGGTGCCGGAGCCGATGTCGGCGATGACAGACTGCGGTGTGAGCCCGGCCTCGCGCTGCAGCAGAGGAATGATCTCCTGCGGGTAGCCGGGGCGGTAGCGCACGTAGTTTTCCACACGGTCGGAAAAGCGCTGCTCGGGGGCTGAGGAGGCGGCTGGCATGGCCCAAGGTGGCAGAGGTCGGGTGGGAAAACAAGTTGCCAGCCCCCCTGTGGCTGCTAACGCTCAGCGCACTAACTACCTATGATCGTCGCACCCAAAATCCGTGGATTCATCTGCACCACCGCCCACCCCACCGGCTGTGCCAAACATGTCGCTGAACAGATCGCCGTCGTGAAGTCTCGCGGCCCCATCGCCAACGGGCCCAAGAAGGTGCTCGTGGTGGGGGCCTCGACCGGTTATGGCCTGTCCTCCCGTATTGCGGCGGCGTTTGGCTCCGGTGCGGCTACCATGGGCGTGTTTTTTGAAAAGCCCGGCGAGCCCGAGCGCTGCGGCACCGCAGGCTGGTACAACTCCGCGGCGTTTGAGACCGAGGCCAAGGCCGCAGGCCTGTATGCCCGCTCTTTCAATGGCGACGCTTTCTCCGATGCCATGAAGGCAACCGTTATCGAAGCCATCAAGGCGGATCTGGGTCAGGTAGACTGCGTCATCTACAGCCTCGCCTCCCCGCGCCGTACGCACCCGAAGAGTGGCGAAGTCTTCAAGTCCGTGCTCAAGCCCATTGGCTCCGCTTCCTACACCAACAAGAACCTCAATACCGGCAACGGCGTGGTCAATGAAGTGACCATCGAGCCCGCCAACGAAGACGAGATCGCGCAGACGGTGGCCGTCATGGGCGGTGAGGACTGGGAAATGTGGATCGATGCGCTTCAGAGCGCTGGCGTGCTGGCCGAAGGAGTGCAGACCGTGGCCTACAGCTACATCGGGCCGGAAGTGACCTGGCCCATCTACAAGAACGGCACCATTGGCCGTGCCAAGGAAGACCTGGAGCGCGTGCAGCGTGTGCTGGATGGCAAGCTGGCCTCCCTGAAGGGCAAGGCCTGGGTCTCTGTGAACAAGGCGCTCGTCACGCAGGCCAGCTCTGCGATTCCTGTGGTGCCGCTGTACATCTCTCTGCTCTATAAGGCCATGAAGGCCGAGGGCTCCCACGAAGATTGCATTGAGCAGATGGACCGCCTTTTCCGCGAGCGCCTTTACAACGGCAACCCGCAGCCAGACGAAGCCGGACGCATCCGCGTGGACGACTGGGAAATGAAGCCTGCGCTGCAGGAGCTTGTCGGCAAACGCTGGGCCGAGGTGAACACCGAAAACCTGGCGCAGCTGGGCGACTTTGAAGGCTACCAGACCAGCTTCCTGCGTCTTTTCGGCTTTGGCTTGGACGGCGTGGACTACAATGCCGAGGTGGATGTCAGCATTGGCGTGCCTTCACTGGCCTAATTCCCGATCATGGAACCCAACCGGCTTGAGGCTTTCAGCGATGGCGTTCTGGCCATCATCATCACCATCATGGTGCTGGAGCTGAAGGTGCCGCATGGCGCCGATCTGGAGGCGCTCAAGCCGCTGCTCCCGGTGTTTCTCAGCTATGTGCTGAGCTTCATCTATGTGGGCATCTACTGGAACAACCACCACCATCTGCTGAAGGCCTGCCGCAAGGTCACCGGCCCCATCATGTGGGCCAATCTGCACCTGCTCTTCTGGCTCTCCCTCTTCCCTTTTGCCACGGGCTGGATGGGGGAGAACCACCTCGCACCGCTGCCCACGGCCATCTACGGTGCGGTGCTGCTGTGCGCCGCTATCGCCTACTACATCCTGCAGGGCTGCATCCTCAAAGGGCAGGGGGATTCCAAACTGGCCGCCGCCTTGGGTAGCGATCTCAAAGGCAAGCTTTCTCCTTTGGTCTATCTCGCCGCCATGGTTGCCGCCTTTTATCAGGCTTGGATTTCTGCCTTTTTGTACGTGGCGGCAGCGCTCGTATGGCTCATCCCAGACCGCCGCATTGAGCGCGTGCTGGCCGAGTGCGAGTGATGGGAAGGGGATCAAGGTGATCCCCTTCCATGAAGAACTTGCGGCTCACTTGCCTTCCGCCAGATCCAGAAACACGATGCTCGAGGGATTGCCGACGGCTGCGTAGTGGCCGGTGAAGGTGAGGACGCCGGTTTTCCGGTTTACGCGGAAGATGGCCACGTTGTCGCCGCGCTGATTGAGGCTGTAGAAAAACTCGCCGGTGGGGTCGAAGTTGAAGCTGCGCGGGTAGTCGCCGTGCGTCCACTCCTCAGCCACAAAGGTGAGCGTGCCGTCTTTGCCGATGGCGAAGATGCCTATGCTGTCGTGCAGGCGGTTGCCCACATAGACGAAGCGTCCGTCCGCTGAGACGAGAATCTCGGAGCAGAAATTGCTGCCGGCAAATCCAGGCGGCAGGCTGGAGATGGTCTGGCGGGAGGTGAGGCGGCCTTTCTCGATGTCATAGTCAAACAGCACCACCGTGGAGCCTTCCTCCTGCAGGGAGTAGAGCCAGTGGTTGTTGGGATGAAAGGCAAAGTGGCGCGGCCCGTCTCCTGGAGGAAAGGAGACATGGGGCGGATCGTTTGGCGTGAGCGTGCCTTTTTGGTCATCGAACTTCCATACCAGGATCTGGTCCAGTCCGAGATCCACGGACAGGACGTAACGGCCCGAAGCATCGGCCTGGATCATGTGGGAGTGCGTGCCATCGTGCCCGCTGAAGGCAAAGCTGCCGGGAGGTGCGTTGGTGGCCTTGCGGGGGCCGATGGTGCCAGTGTCCTGCTTGAAGTCTGTGGCTTCGCCCAGGGTGCCGTCGGGTTTGACCGGCAGCACCGAGCATGACCCCCCGAAGTAATTGGCCACCAGCAGGAAGCGGCCGGAGGGATGCAGGCTGATGTAGGTGGGGCCCTTGCCACCGGAGCTGACGGTGTTCATCAGTGTCAGTTCGCCGTTCTTGGGATTGATGGCAAAGGAGCTCACCGTGCCTGCCTCGTGGCTGCCGTTGGCATCGGTTTCGTTGGTGGAATACAGCACCGTACGCGTGGCGTTGAAGGCCAGGCAGTTGGGGCTGCTGCCTGACTTGTACAGCCCGCAAGGGGTCATGGCCCCTGTCTCACGATTCACTTCGAAGAGGTGGATGCCCTGACCGTTTCCGGGAGGGAGGTCCACCTGCGTAGCCTTCATGTTTTGCAGCGGTGAGGTGAAGGTGCCCACGTAAGCGATGAGCGGAGCCTGATCTTTGGCCTGCGCTGAAAAAGCCGCTCCTGCAGCGAGTGCGGTGCTGAGAAAAGAGCGGCGGGAAAGGGATGAAGCGTGTGTTTGCATGAAGATGGGGAAGGGGAGAGATCAGGGCAGCACTGGCAGGATGACTTTGGAGGCATGCGCAGAGTCATGCCAGATGGTATTGATGGCAGGCACGCCGGGCTCGGTGATGAAATGGCTGATGGGTGCGCCGGTCTGCGGATTCGGCTCATAATACGGAGCGCCGGTGCTGGCGATGGTGACGCGGATGCGGTGCCCTTTGTTGAAGATGATGCTGACCCAGCCGATGTCCCACGAGAGCTTGGTCACCTCTCCAGGCACGAGCAGCTTCTGATGGTCAAAGCCTTCGTGATAGCGGGCGCGCAGCGGGTAGTCCACGAGCAGGATCGAGCGGCCATCGGGATACACATCCGTCACGCGCAGGAAGAAGTCGGTGTCCTTGGCGGTGGAGGACACGAAGACCTCGCCTTTGATGCGGCCGGTGACTTCCAGAGGCTGGCTCAGCACCTCGGTGGTCCAGGTGCGCACCTCGGCCTGCTCTTCAAAGCCGCGCGCATCTTTGGCTCCGGGAAATCCAGCATAGGGCAGGCTCATGGGATGCACAGGATCGCTCAGATACGAGGTGCTGGCCTTAGCTGCAGCGGGCTTGGCGGGGGCCAGCTTGCCATCGGGCTGCAGGAACCAGTCGGCGGCCTTGCTGGCGGGCGGGAAGTCTTTGGCCTCGCGCCATACATTGCCGGGTGCACCTTCCTCGCCGGTGGCCCCCATGACGTAATACTTCACCGGGGTGTCCTTCTCGATGCCGTTGTTCTCGCCTTTGAGGTAGTGGTTGAACCACTTGGTCATGTGCATGTACACGTCAAACATGGCGTTCTCAGGGAAGACGAGTTCGCCGATCTTGTTCGACTTTGGATAGCCGCCATGCAGCCAGGGGCCGATGATGAGCTGTTGCTGGCCGCGTGAATTGGTGCCGCCATGTTGATTGCGACCAATGAAGCTAGCCACGCTGCCCTGGCACATGAAGTCAAACCAGCTCCCGATCGTGAAGCAGGGGAAGTTCATCTTGTCGAAATGCAACGAGGCGTCCTCGTCCTTCCAATAGTCATCGTAGTCCGGATGCTGGTCCCACTCGCGCAGCATGTCTTCGTTATCCTTCAGTTCGCGAGCCACCGCACCGCCTTTGATGAAACGCTGCGGTTTGGTAGCTCCGCCGATACGGTAGCCCTCCTGATAGAGGCTCAGGCCGGTGTCAGTCATGTACTGAGCCACGAGGTGCGGTGGTTGTGTCACGGCCAGGTAGTTCTGCGCATAGCCAGCCTGTGAGCCGCCATAGGTGCCGATCTTGCCCGTACACCAGGGCTGTGCCGCCAGCCACTCGCACACATCGTAGCCGTCCTTCAGCGGGCCCCATTGCAGGCCTCGATAGCCACGGTACACGCCCTCGCTCTCATGCGTGCCACGGTAGTTCACCAGCGCGATGACAAAGCCGCCCTCGGCAAACTTGGCCGCTGCCTTGCGCGATCCCGCGCTGCTGATGTCTGCATAGCGCTGCTCAAAGATGGCGGGCCATTTGCCCTCTCCTGGTGGGAAGAACACATAGGCGGAGAGCTTCTTGCCATCCCGCATCGGGATCATGAGATGCTCCTCGCGCACAGGACCGAAGTCGATCTTGGCAGGAGTGGCGGCGTGCAGGGAGGCGCAGGCGGTCAGGAGAAGTAAAAGAGCGTGGCGCATCAAGCCACTACGGGCTCTGTGCATGGCACGTTTCACACTCATGCGGTGCAAAAGACACCAATCCTGATACTCAGCTCGCACCGATGCCGCGGATCACGGCGGGGAGGGTCTGCGCGAGGATCTGCAGGTCCAGCCAGAGGGACCAGTTGTCGATATACTTGAGATCCAGCGCCACCCACTCCTCAAAGTTCTTGATGCCGTTGCGGCCCGTGATCTGCCAGAGGCAGGTCAGCCCGGGCTTCACGCTAAGGCGGCGGCGCTGGGCATGCTTTTCGATGCGCTGGATTTCGTATACCGGCAGAGGTCGCGGCCCTACCAGACTCATCTCGCCGCGCAGCACATTGATGAGCTGCGGCAGTTCGTCGATGCTGGTGCGGCGCAGCCAGCGGCCAAAGGCGAAGATGCGTGGATCGTTGGTGATCTTGAACACGGGGCCGGCCATTTCATTATGCGCCTCCAGTTCGCCACGTTTGGCCTCGGCTCCCTGGTGCATGGTGCGGAATTTCCACATGGTGAAGGGCTTGCCGTAGAGGCCTGCGCGCTCCTGTTTGAAGAAGACTGGCCCGCGAGAACCCATTCGAATGCCGATGACCGCGACGAGCCACAGAGGCAGGGAGAGCAGCAGCAGGATGAGCGCCCCCACGCGGTCCACGATGCCTTTGAAAAGCAGCTCCCAGGAGGCCTGCGGCGTGGAATGGAAGACCAGCATGAGGCGGCCGCCCAGCACATCAAAAGTGGGCCGTGCGATGGCGGTCTGGAAGAAATCCGCCGCAATCCACGCCTCAACGCCTTCCATCTCACAGGCCTGCACGGCTTCCTCGATCTTGCTGAAATGCACATGCTGAGCGGCAAAAAGCACGCGGCTGATGCTGTGCTCGTGCAGAGCAGCGACGAGATCTGAAATGGGACGCTGCATGATGTCGATCTGTCCCAGCACCTCCACTTCGGCACGCTGCTCGGTGGTCATGCCAGTCATGAAGGATTCGATGTCCGCCTGTGCGCCAGCGATGAGCACGCGCTCGCGGCCTTTCCCAGAGGCCATCTGCCGCCGGATGATATCCCGCTGCCAGGATTCGCGCAGCAGCAGGGCGAGCGCACCGAGCGCCACGGAGAAGACCACCACCGCACGGCTTTCCACCGCCCATTTGAAGAACACAATGCAGAAGGCGATGCACATGCCGATGATGGTCAGTGCCTCGATCAGCTGGCGGATGGAGCGCCCGAGCGTCTTGTTGTGGATGTTTGAGTAAAAGCCGCGAGCTTCCAGCACGATAGGAGTGAAGGGGGCCACTACAGCCACCACCCAGTAAAATTTGTCCATCGCCGGGATGGTCACCGCGTCAGGGAAAAACACTGGAACCAAGTCTGCACGCAGGAAGTGACCAAACCACAGGCAGAAAGCCAGCAAGGCGCTGTCGAGCAGTTCAGTAAGCTGCAAATTGATTTCTTGCTTCCGGCCCAGCATAATGGCGCGTAGAACGATAAAACTTCTTTACATTTATTAAAAATATACTCCGCCTAGTCAATGGCTCAACTCGTTTCCTCTAAAAACCTGCTTTTCTCCACCAAGCCCCTCGCGGTTGGAGTGGTGTCTGATGCGGCTGCCTTGGAGCATCTGCTCTCTCTGGACAATGCCGCCCGTGCCAACCTGTGCGATCTGGCCGAACTGCGTCTCGATCAGCTGAAGGTGCCCGCAGATGAGCTGCGCGCCGCCTTGGCTGGAAACAGCCTGCCGTTGCTGCTGACGGCCCGTCACCCCGCCGAGGGAGGTCAGGGGCCTGAGGACCCCAAGGCCCGCGCGGCGATGATAGAACCCCTGCTGGATCTGGCCACGCTGATCGATCTGGAGCTGCGCAGCGCCGCGCAGATGCAGGGCACCATCCAGAAGGCGCGGGCCGCCGGTGTGCCGGTGGTGGGCTCCTTCCATGACTTTCAGGCCACGCCCGCCGACGAGGTGCTGCGTGGGGCGGTGAACTTCGCCCAGCAGGCCGGGGTGGATGCCGTCAAAATAGCCACCTACCTGAACTCCCAGGACGATCTGGCGCGCCTCATGAAGCTGGCAGGGGAGACCCACCGCCTGCGGCTCTCCGCCATGGGCATGGGGCCGTGGGGGCGTGTTTCACGTCTGGTGCTGGCTAAATGTGGCAGCCTCTTGAATTACGGCTTTATTGGTGTCTCAAATGCTCCTGGCCAGTGGCCTGTCGCCCGCCTGAAGGAACTCCTCGCTGAACTTTAAAATTTGAAATGATCTTCCGCTGCCAGCCCCCCTATCTCCGCCGCGCCATGCTGGCCGGCCTTTTCTGCGCATCTATCACCGGCTGCGACGATCCCAAACGTGAGCAGCAGTTGCAGTGGCGCGAGGAGGAGGTGGAGGCTAAGTCGGCTGCCATCTCCAAGCGGGAGAAGGAATTTGCCGCCGAGAAGCAGATGCTCGCCCAGGCCAAGGCGGACATCGCCGCGCGTGAGGCCGCTGTGGAGCAGCTGAAGAAAAAGCTCGAGACGCAGTTGGCCGATGAGATCGAAAAGACCAAGAAAGTCCGTCGCGAAATCGAGATCAAAAACCTGCGTGGCTCCATCCCCCAGATCACCGCAGGGCGCTGCATTGTCATCGATCCTGAAACAGACGACGTGCTTTTTGAAAAGAACCCCGACCAACGTGGCGCCATTGCCAGCACCACAAAGATCATGACCGGCCTGCTCGTCGTCGAGGCGGGGGATCTGGACAAGGTGGTCACGGTGGAGCTTGCGGATACGCAGTGTGCCCCGGTGCGTATCGGCCTCAAGGTGGGCGAGCAGTACACGCGCCGCCAGCTCTTGACCGCCATGCTGGTGAAAAGCTCCAACGACATCGCGCAGGCGCTGGCGCGTGACAACGCTGGCAGCGTGGCCGCCTTTGCCCAGAAGATGGATGATCGCGCACGTCAGCTCGGTCTGCAAAACACCCATTTCGTCAATCCGCACGGACTTCCATCTCTCACTGACGAAGATCCCTACTCGACCGCGCGAGATCTGGCAGTGATCGCCAAGGCGGCTGACAAGCTGCCGGACATTCGAGCCATCGTGAAGCTGCAGAGCTACAAGTTTGTGAAGCCGGATGGCAAATCCATTGACCTGGCCAACACCAACCGCGTGCTGCGCACCGCCAGCTACTGCGATGGGATGAAGACTGGCTTTACCGAAGCCGCCGGCTACTGCCTCGTGGCCACCGGAGAGCGCAATGGCCGCCGCCGAATTGTAGTCATTCTCAACGACAGCCACGAGGGTGTCTGGCGTGACGCGCAGGCGCTGCTGGACTGGGCACTGAAGGCGTGAAATAAGAATCACGACTTGCCTGTTTCATGGCTTCCCGGCATCATCGCCGCCTCCGACCATGAAACTGCACACCCTTCTGCTTGCCACCCTCTGTGTTGCCACCGCCAGCTTTGCTGACGAGGCCAAGAATCTTGCCATCGACCCCAAGCCCCGTGAAGGCGGCTGGGTGAAACGCCACGAGAGCTTCAACGAAATCTCCAAGAAGGGCGAGGCCCAGCTGGTGTTTCTGGGAGACTCCATCACTCAGGGCTGGGAAGGCAATGGCAAGGAAGTCTGGGCCAAGACCTGGGCACCTCACAAGGCTGCCAATTTCGGCATCGGAGGCGACCGCACCGAGCACGTGATCTGGCGCCTGCAGAACGGCAACTTTGACGGCCTGAATCCCAAGCTCATCGTGCTCATGATCGGCACCAACAACACCGGCCATCAGGGCCGCCCGGCCAAGGAGCATGGCAACGTGGCCTATGTCAGCAGCGCTGAGCAGACCGCCGAGGGGGTGAAGATGATCCTCGACATCCTGGGCAAAAAAATGCCACAGACCAAGGTGCTGCTGCTGGGCATCTTCCCCCGTGGAGCCACCAAGGACGATCCGATGCGCAAGCAGAACGCCGCCACCAACAACCTCATCTCCGGCTTTGCTGACGGCAAACGCATCTCCTACATGGACATTGGCAGCACCTTCCTGCAGCCAGACGGCACCCTGCCCAAGGAGATCATGCCCGACCTGCTCCATCTCAACGCCAAAGGTTACCAGCTCTGGGCCGATGCCATCGAGAGCAAGGTCAAAGAACTCATGAAGTAAACATAACAAAGGAAAGCGGGGACTGGGTGTCCCCGCTTTTTCTTTTTCCCACGCCCTGCGCAATTCACTCGCCTTGCTGTCCGTTCTTTTTTCCGAACCATGAAATACACTCTCATTCCTCTGCTGCTCACTGCGGCCGCGTCATTCGCCCAGATGGCTGACCAGGCCACACCGGCGGACAAGGTTAAAATAGCGAAAGGCTTCAAGGTGGAGCTTCTCTACTCCGTGCCCAAGGAGCAGGAAGGCTCCTGGGTATCCATGACGCAGGATGACAAAGGCCGCATGATTTGCAGCGATCAGTATGGCGCGCTCTACCGCATCACTCCGCCGGCGCTGAATGGCAGCCCTAGGGAAACCAAGGTGGAAAAGCTGGCCGTGGATTTCGGGCACTGCCAGGGGCTGCTCTACCATGCGGGAGCGCTTTACGGTGTGGTGAATGACGAAGCCTATCAGGGCCGCGGCCTCTACCGCTGCAAGGACACGAATGGGGATGACCAGTTTGACACGGTGGAGCAGCTTCGCTCCTTCCCCGGTAAAGCCGGCGAGCATGGCCCTCATGGCGTGATTGCCTCCCAAGACGGCAAGAGCCTCTATGTGATGTGTGGCAACCAGACGCCTGAACCAAGCTGCGAGACGAGCAGGGTGCCGCGCCACTGGGCTGAAGACCAGCTTTACCCCATGTTGCTCGGCCGTGGCTTTATGCGTGATGTGCTGGCTCCCGGCGGCTGGATGGCCAAGACGGATCTCGATGGCAAGAAGTGGGAGCTGGTGAACACAGGCACCCGCAACACCTACGACATCGCCATGAATCATAAGGGCGACATCTTTGGCTTTGATGCGGACATGGAGTGGGACACCGGCATGCCTTGGTACCGCCCCACCCGTGTGTGCTTCATGCAGAGCGGTGGCGAATTCGGCTGGCGCACCTGCAGCAAGAAATGGCCCGTACGCTGGGAGGACAGCCTGCCGCCTGTGGTGGATATCGGCCCAGGCTCGCCCACGGGTGTGGCGTTTGGCTATGGAGCCAAGTTTCCCGCCAAGTATCAGGAGGCGCTTTACATCTGCGACTGGAGCTATGGCAAAATGTATGCCGTGCATCTTTCACCCAACGGCGGTGGTTATACTGGAGTTGCCGAGGAGTTTATGAGCGCCTCGCCGCTGCCGCTGACGGACATCGAAGTCTCGAAAAAGGACGGGGCCATGTATGTGAGTGTGGGCGGTCGCAAGGTGCAGTCCGGACTCTACCGCGTGACTTATACGGGTAATGACTCCTTGACCCCTGCAGTGCAGCCTGAAGAAAAGCCGCTGGTCCGCTCCGGACTCGAAGCATTTCACGGCACACAAGATCCCAAAGCTGTTGAGGCTGCCTGGCCGCATCTTGCCTCTTCAGACCGCAGTCTTCGTTTCGCAGCCCGCATCGCGCTGGAGCATCAGCCAATCGCCACGTGGAAAGACAAGGCGCTGGGCGAATCCAATCCGCGTGCTGCTCTGACGGCGCTCATGGCATTGGCGCGCAGCAGTGGTGGAGACAAGGCGCTGCAGCAGCCCATCCTGGCCGCGCTCAACAAGATCGACTTCAAAGCGCTGAAGGGCCTCGACCGTGTGACATTGATCCGTGATTACATGCTGGCCTTTACCCGCATGGGCGAGCCGGATGCAGCGACGAAGGAGGCTCTGGTCAAGCACCTGAGCCCGCTCTTTCCCACCAATGATCCTGCCCTGAACCGTGATCTCTGCGAGGTGCTCGTCTATCTGGGAGACTCCAGCATCGTGGCCAAAGCCGAGCCGCTGGTGAATGGCTCTCCCACCCAAGAGGAGCAGATCGACTACGCACGTATCCTTCGCTTTGCCAAAGCTGGCTGGACGAAGGAGCTGCGAGCCGACTACTTCAACTGGTTCCTGCGTGCGGCGAACTATAAAGGTGGTGCCTCATTTGACCTCTTCATTGGCGAGATCAAGACCAATGCCCTCTCCACGATGTCTGAGGAGGAAAAGCTGGCCATCAAGGATGTGCTGGATGCCAAGCCGGAGGCCAAGGCTCCGACCTTTACGGCCAAGCCGATGCAGTTCGTGAAAGCCTGGACGCTGGAGGAGCTGAGCAAGTCGCTCGGCGTCGGGCTGGAGGGCAACCGCAACTTTGCCAACGGCCGCAACATGTTTGGGGCTGCCACCTGCTTTGCCTGCCATCGCTTCAACAATGAAGGAGGTGCCGTGGGGCCGGACCTGACCAGTGTGGCCGGCAAGTACAGCCCGCGCGATCTGCTGGAGCATATCCTCAACCCGAGCAAGGAGATCAGCGACCAGTACGGCAGCACAGTCTTCACTTTGCAGGATGGAAGCACGGTGGTGGGCCGAATCGCCAACATGAAGGAAAACACCATGATGGTTTGCACCAACATGATGGACCCCAACAACTTTACCAATGTCGATGCCCGCAAGGTGGTGAAAACGGAGGAGAGCAAGATCAGCATGATGCCCATGGGGCTTCTCTTCATGCTCAAGGAAGATGATATCCTCGATCTGCTGGCTTATCTTCTCAGCAAGGGCAATCCTGAGGATCCCATGTTTGCCAAGTAAGCGGCAATGCTAATCTGAAAAACAAAAGCTCCAGTTCTTCCGAACTGGAGCTTTTTTGTTATCTACGATGAAAGTCGTAGCAGGAAATTACTTGGCCTTTTTATCAGCGGGGGTTTCGCCCTTCTGCTTGGCCCAGCGCTTGCGCTGAGCATCAGCGATCTTTTTGCGGGCGGCGGCGGACATTTCGCGCTTCTTGCGGGCAGGTTTGGCCTCAGAAGATCCGGCAGAAAAAGAACCGCCAAGCAGGCTGGCCAGTTCCTGCTGCATAGATTCGATTTTTTCCTGCAGCTTGGCGGCGCGGCGCAGTTGGGAGGAGGAGAGCATGATTTTTTTTAATTGTTGGATTGCAAAGGCTTGTTTATAAAAGGCTTAGCATGAAGTCAAGTAAAGAACATATAGTCAAATGCCTATTACATAAGCATTTAGAGTGCTTTGTCATAGATACTTTGGAAGACTTCAGATGAGTTAGGATCAATAACAGTGATGCCGTCTTTCCCGAAACGTGCTGTGACTGTGGCGCCTTTGCCCTCCTGCATGTATTTCCAGTTCAGGTCCCTTACACGGGCTGCTGCATCCACAATGGCACAGGTAATTCGAGCTTCTTCAGCGGTAGGATAGAGCTCCGCCACAGCATCCCGCGATTCCTTGGCAAACTTGACCCGGCAGATAGCGACCAGGCCGACTGTGAGACTATCCACACCATATCCGATGTAGCCTTTGCTGCCGTCCGGGCGGAGTACTTCGCGGGTAAAGTGGTTGTTGCTGGTGCGGGAGCCGCCGCCTTGATTCCACCAGCGGAATCCACGGTACTGCTGGTCGCTTTCCACCTTGCCGTCTGCGCCTACGATCTCGTGGCCCTGATTGACCGGGCCTTCAAAGTCGGCGGGCGTCACCCAGTTGTTGTGGAAGTTGATAGACATGCCGTTGTCGAAGTCCACGCGCACCTGAACGGCGTCGAAGGCGTTGATGCCGTCGCGTACCAGACGCTTTTTCTGACCCACGGCGGTGAGGGAGACGGGCTTGCTCTTGTAGTAGCTCCAGATGAGGTCCGTCCAATGCGGGCCCACATAGCTGAAGGGGTCGCTGCTTTCCACCCACTTGAAGGTGCTGGTGCTGACCTCGAGCGGCTCTTCAAGATAGGCGGTGCCGTAGAGCGGTGCGCCGATGCGGTTCTGAATGTCATCACGGATGCGCAGGTGGTCCGGGTCGTAGCGCTTGTGCATGTCCACGGCCACGATCAGGTTTTTGGCCTTGGCTGCCTCGATGATCTCGTCGGACTCCTGAATGGAGAGGCACATGGGCTTCTCCGTCAGCACGTGTACGCCTCTGGCCAGGGCGGCGAGGATGGGCTGGGTGTGCAAGTGGTCAGGCGTGGCCACAGCCATCACATCCAGATCGGGGAAGGCGGCCAGGATGTCGTTCCAAGGTTCATCGCCGTGGAATGCCTGTGGCTCGTGTCCGGTGATATCCTTGAAGGCGGCGGCGGCTTTGCGGGCGGATTTCTCGCTGCGGGTGGCCACAGCCACGAGGTCAAACTTCACTCCGGCGAGTTCGCGGGAGTATTTGTCCAGTCCCACGCGGGCGAGCTGGCCGGCGATGCCAAAGCGCTGAAGGTCTGCGTAAGCACGTGCGTGCACATCTCCGCCGAACATGCCGGCGCCGACAAGGGCGATCTTGATGGTGGGTTCCATGGTTGCCTCATGGAAGGCGGAGCCGGGCGGCATGCAACAGGCCATGTTGATACATCAGTGCCGGGTTCCTGTGTTTTGGTGAGGTTGGCAGGCTCCCCGTTGGGCGGTCTTGAGGTTTCCAACACGGCATGCTGTCGTTCCGCATCCGCTGGTGTTGGAATTCGAGCCAATGGTGACGTTGGCGGCGGGCCAAAGGACCGAACCTGCAGCGATGGTCAGACCGAGCTTGCCGTGTGCCAGGGGGGCTGCACACGACAGCTCCGAGCTGGCGATACTCTGAGATTCCGCATCGAGATGAACGGCGATAGACAACACTGGGGGCTGAGGGCCACTCATCATAGCCCAGCATACGCAAGGGCGGTCGTTGATAACAGCCCGGCTTTCGGCTACATAATACTGCCGACGTGCCTGACTGAAGGTTCTGATAGCCTCCCTCCTCCAGCTAATACTTCAATGCCTGAATACCACAGCGATTCACTGGTGCCCCCAAAGCATGGGGTGATCTCCCCCTTCGCGATGCTGACTTGGTTTTCCATCGTCGCGGTGTTTATCGGAGTCATTTCCATGGTTGCCCTCAAGTTTGACTTCTCCCGCCTGCGCGGATCAGACCACTGGATCGGCAAGGCCCGGCAGGCCATTTCCGCCAAAGACTGGCCGGCTGCCGTCGAGGCTCTGAGACATGTGAATGCTAAGGATCAGGACAAGGCTGAGTATCTGCGTGTGGTGGCAGACTTTCTGGAAGGTGCCCGTGTAGAGCCAGCATTGCTGGACAGTACTTTGGACAAACTGGATGCAAAAGGATTAATGCAGCCTGTGGATTATCTTTGGCGGTCAAGAATGCGTTTGGCTGTGGGCAATGTAGCTGCAGCTCGCAGAGCACTGGAGAGTATTCCTGCGGCGAAACGTGAAACCGTGGAGTACATGAGGCTCAACATCGAGACTCTCAAAGAGGAAGGTCACATGCGTGAAGCCAAGATGGAAGAACATCACATGGCGCAGATGTTTCCGGGCAATCCGGAGGTGATTTTGCTCCAAGCCTCCGCCGACCTGCAGGCATCGTTTCCAGAGCTGCAAACTGCCGCCATGGAGAAGCTCTGGAAGCTTGCCGGAGAAAAGGGTGAATATGGGCAAAAAGCCATTGTGCTTCTTGGTAAGTCAAAGCTCACCTTGAACGAGGCCAGGCGTCTGCTCGAGCTTGCTGACAAGTCTGGCGTTGGCACCACGGATAAGCTGCAAATTGTTTCGATGATCCTGCGGCTTGATCCAGAACAGCGCGAAGTCATTCTGAAGAAAGCAGTCGATCAATATCGTCAGGATGGTGCCCAGACGGCCGTGCAACTGGCTTTGTGGCTCGCGCAAGAGAAGGAACATCGACGAGCTATGGAACTCGTCATGTCTGCTCCTGCGGTCTCCAAGGAAGCTTTGATGCGTTCACCGGAGGTTTTTACCATGACTATCCAGGGCTTGGCTGCGGAAAGCCGATGGAAAGAAATGCTGGCTCTGATTCCGAAAGGTAAAAAACTGCCGGTAGCCAATGGGCTGGCATGTACATGGCGGGCTCTGGCGGCCAGCCATCTCAATCCATCCGATGCACTGGAGCCGAGGGCTCATTTGGAAGAGGCCTTTCGGGAGGCAAAGATCAGCAAAGATGTTTTTGTGTTGAACCTGGTGGCCCGAATGGCGGAGGAGGGGAACATGTCTGATCTGGCCTTTCAAGCTTATCAGTTTCTGGCGGCTCCTGAGTTTGGGCGTGAATTCGAGATGATGGACAAATGCTGGAAAATGGCTGAAATCCTCAAAGATTCCGGGCAACTTTTGAGAGTCGCCGAACGGCTTGTGAGCCTTCGACCAGCGAATCAAATTCTTGCCCAGAGATACGACTATCTTCGGTTATTGAGGGGGGAGCAGATTGAAACCACCCTTCTGACCGCGGCCAAGAACGATCTGGGAAACAGGCCCGGCAATGTTTATGAACTGCTTTGTGCTCTGAAAGCTTATCGTCTCAATGACAAGGCTCAAGTCGCTGCCAATCTCTGCAGAATCAAAACATTAGAGGGATTTACGCTGGGGGAAAGGGCTGTGTGTGCCGGATTGCTTGCTTTCCAAGGGGATCAAATTCGTGCCTTTCCAATCGCTGAAAAAGTACCGTCTCAGGTGTTGCTGCCAGAAGAAGAAGTACTTTTGAAGCTGGCGTTTTGATGTGAGAGTGTTTGCATCCTAAATTCTATGGCGGTTAGGATAGATGCTTTTTTATTATTTGGTTGGCTCAGCATCCAAGGGGACGCTCGCTGTGCTGTTACGGCGCCTAAAAATTTCAGCTCAAAGCAAGCGCCTGTGAAAATGTGAACGTGCTGTCAAATGGCATAACTAAGTCTGTTTGAAAATCTGCACATTTAGTCATACAGCGGGGAATTGTGCGTAATCGATTCAATAACCTGCTGCCTGATATCAAAAAAGCGGCTGCATAGCAGCCGCTTTCAGTAAATTCAAATCTGTGGCTATCGCTTAGAGCCTTCTACGACGAATCAGGAAAGCTCCTGCACCAGCGAAGATGAGAAACATGCGTGAAGGTTCAGGAGCGACTGAGATAGACTGGAGCTGAACAGCGCCTGTTGGAGCACTGAAAAGAGCGGTGAGTGCTGCATTACTTGTTTGGAAGCTGCCGGCCAAATATGTTCCTCCCAGAGAGGCCTTGGCTTGTTCAATATCTATCGATGTGCTTGTAAGATTTGTGCCTGGAAAATTCCAGCTGGAATTTGTTGTTGAGGGTTCGTAAAAAATAGCCTGCTGCGTTGCAGAGCCTACAGTTGCTGCGTTTAGCGCCCAAAGATAAATCTGGTGACCCAAACTAGCTCCAGACAAACTTGGAGTGGAGGTGAGAGTGAATGAACCTGCAACCCCAGTTCCAGTGCCTACTGTGGTGTCAGCAACGGAAACCCATGAAGAAGTCAGTGTGCTCATGTTACCTGAAGCTACAGCGGTTGAGATTGCCGAATCCGTGATTGTGAAGTATCCAAGGCGAACAAGACTGCCTTGCGCTAGAGCTGCACCACTTGCATCTGCCAAACCTACGGTGTTCTGGGCCCCCCAGTTAATTGTCGCTGCATGCGAACTAGCCGCGAAGACTAGTGCGCTACTAACTAAAAATAGAAACTTTTTCATTGTTTAATTTCAGTTGTTGTCTGATTAAGACCAATAGAAGTCAGTTGAAACTTGCTGGATGTTGCGGGGCGACCCAGTTGAATCCAGTGCCGCTGCCACCAATGCGATTCACAAAAATTGCCGCCCCCGCAGGAATGGGAGTAGAGCTAGCGTCTGCGGATGCGGAAGAGAACGAGCGCCATCCGGTGCCACCCAAGCCAGATGTCTTATAGTAGTATGTGTCGTAGCCAGAGGCACCTGGGTTCCAAATCAGGATTTGATCTGCTGTAGTGGATGTGCCGCCAGCGACTCCGGTTGATGAGTTGCCAGTGTACAATCCTGAGCTAGCCAAGGTCATTGAAGTTGCGTAAACATTTCCGAGGAGGGTGTAACCTGAAGGCACAGGAATAACGCTCTGACCTGTTTTGACAGATCCAGTAATTGTGATCGATGTTGCGTTGGATTGATTGCGAACAATAATGAAACCGTCATCTGGGTAGAGAACAGTGCCACTGGCATCGGTAGATGTGGAATTGAATGACCTCCAGCCTGTTCCGCCTAAGCCTGCTGTCTTGTAGTAATAAGTTGTGTAGCCTTGAGTGGATGAGTTCCAAACAAGCACTTGGTCTGCCGTGGTGGAAGTGCCTCCGGTGAGTCCATTCTGATTGGTAGCACCGAAAACACCTGCGATAGTCCAATGTGGGCGGATTCTATACGTCGCACCGGCTGATATCCCAGCAAGCAGAGGCTGGCTCAATGTCAGGGACTGAGTGGCGGCAGTTGTGCCAATGATGTCGTAGGTGGTTCCTGCACCGGTGCCAGAGGTGATTTCTACGTAGTGCGTGATTTGGCCACTTGCTCCGTTGTAAGCATTGTCTGCCCAAGTGGCGCTTGCATCAACGAGAGTTGAAGATCCTCCCACAGATGAGGTTGTGGACTGATAAGCCACCGCGTTATACATTCCCAAAGTTGCAAACGTGTATGCGGGCTGCCCAGAGCCGCCATTGCCAGCTACGCTAATGGTTGTGAATCCGACAGGATCTGTCGATACCTGTGCCTGCAGTGCTCCTGCCGCGAGTGAAAGGGCGAGTAGGGAAATGTGAAGCTTCTTCATGGCAATATTAGGCATGTATAATCAAAAGGCGCGTCGGGGGATAGCAAAAAAATCAATTTTTTGGCGAGGCTGTGCGATGGGAACAACTGCTTATACCCACGGGACGCACAGGCGTTACAGGAAATGTGTGACAAAGTTTTCCATGAGGCGTTCAGTTCTTAAAAAGAGGCTGAATTTATCACATTTGAGAAATTTGGTGCGGGGAGTGGTCGTCGGTTCGGGCTTTCTTGTTTGCAGGGAGCGGGCCAGGACACAAAAAAGCGCGGGAGTCTTGCGACTCCCGCGCTGGGTAGATCAGGGTGTGATCTGGATCTCTGGCTGCTTATTCAGCGGCGGCTTCCTTTTTCTTGGAGGCGGCCTTCTTTTTGGCAGGGGCCTTTTTCTTGGCCGGAGCGGCAGCTTCTTCCGCAGGAGCGGGTTCGGCGGCGGCTTCAGGGGCGGGGGCTTCGGCAGCCTTGGGCGCGTAGGCGTCCACCCACTCGATGTAGGCCATCGGGGCGGAGTCGGTGCGGCGCTGGCCGAGCTTGGTGATGCGGGTGTAGCCACCGACGCGGTCCTTGGAGGCCACGGCGATCTCTTCGAAGAGCTTCTTCACCATGTCTTTGTGACGCAGTGAGGAGAGGGCGGTGCGGCGGGCATGCAGGGTGCCGCGCTTGCCGAGGGTGACGAGCTTCTCCGCGTAGGGGCGGAGAGCCTTGGCCTTGGCGAGCGTGGTGCGGATGCGGCGATGCTCGATGAGGGAGCAGGTGAGATTCATGAGCAGCGCGTCGCGGTGGTCCTGCTTGCGCTGAAGTTTGACGATTTTTCTTCCGTGTTTCATGTCCTAAATTTACTTCTAAAAATTCTTGCTGTTGTGTGTGATTACTCGTCTTCGTCGTCGGCGTCGGGCAGGTGGCTGTCCACCAGCTTGCTGAAGTCGAGGGAATCGGCTTCTTCATCGTCGTCGCTGATCATGCTGCTGCGGGCCAGGAGGGAGACACCGCCAGGGGTGGCCTCAAGCAGCGCAGGGTCGAACTTCATGCCGAGAGACAGGCCCAGCTCGGCGAGCTTTTCCTTGATCTCGGTGAGGGACTTCTTGCCGAAGTTGCGGTAGCGGAGCATTTCGCCCTCGGTCTTCATGGCCAGCTGGCCCACGCTCGTGATGTTGGCGTTGTTCAGGCAGTTGGCGGCGCGGACAGAGAGTTCGATCTCGTTGACGCTCATGTTCAGGAGCTTGCGCAACTCGCTGTTTTCCTCGCTCTGGGCTTCCGGCGCAGCTTCGAACTCGATGGCCTTGTCGTCGTAGTTGACGAACACGTCCAGGTGGTGGCGCAGGATGGCGGCAGACTGCAGGAGGGCATCCTGCGGTGTGATGCGTCCGTCCGTCCAGATGTCGAGCACCAGCTTGTCGTAGTCGGTGTTCTGGCCCACACGGGTGTTTTCCACAGCGTACTTCACGCGGGTGACAGGGCTGTAGATGGAGTCGATCGGGATGACGCCGATGGGGGTGTCGGGGCGCTTGTTTTCTTCCCAGGTGGAGAAGCCGCGACCGACGCGAACTTCAAATTCGCACTCAAACTTGGTCTTGCGGTCGAGGGTGCAGATCACGAGGTCCTTGTTGATGACTTCGTAGTGGTTGTCGTCCTTGATGTCTCCGGCGGTCACGGGGCCTTCTTTTTCCACCAGGATGGAGAGTAGGCGGGGCTCCTTGGCATCGCTGTGGTGCTTGAAGCGGACCTTCTTGAGGTTCAGGATGATCTGGACCACGTCTTCGAGGACACCCGGAAGGGTGGTGAATTCGTGCTCAGCACCGCGGATTTTCACGGAGGTGATGGCGGCGCCTTCCAGGGAGGAGAGGAGCACGCGGCGGAGGGAGTTGCCAATGGTGTGACCGTAGCCTTTGTCGAAGGGCTCGGCACTGAACTGGGCGTAGGTTTCGGTAGCCGTGGCCTCGTTTTTCACCAGGCGGTTGGGCATCTCGAATCGGGCAAGACGTACTGACATGTATTTGAGTTTAGGTAAGTGCCGGGTTACCTCCGGGCGAGAACCCTGCACATCTCGAAGAGAGGCAGGCGCGGAGACCAACGGCGATCTATGTGGCAGCTCGCAGGGGGCGGGCATAATGCAGGCCCGCCCTGGGAATGCAACCGGGATTTTAGGGGCGTGCAGGCCTGTCCGCTGGGGCAAAAAGGCTACTGCTGCGGCAGTTTCAGCACCAGGCGCTCCTGGCCGCGCAGCACGGTGGCGGGGATTTTCTCTCCGGGGAGGTGGTGCAGGAGGAGATCGCCGATGAGGGCGCTTTCGGTCAGGCGCTGTTTCAGGTCGCCTACCTGAATGATGATGTCGTCTTTTTTAAAGCCCTCCTTCTTGGCCGCCGCATGCTCGCCGAACTCGCCGACATAGAAAACGCGCAGGGCCATCTGGCTCTTGTCCAGGCCGAGGGTGGCGCGCTCTTCATCGGGGATGTCGTCCATTTTCATGCCGCCAAAGGCCATGGCGCGCATGGGCCAGGTGCCCACTCGTCTGCCAATATCCGAGTGTAGGCGCCATCCGGCGGGGAGGTCTAGGGTGAGGGCAGTTTCCTTGTTGGCGCGCAGGACTTTGGCGGTCAGAGGGCCTGAATCGGGAGAGCGGTGCAGCACCCAGCTCACATCGGCGATGGAAACAAGGGGCTGGCCGCTGAGGTGGGTGATGGTGTCTCCTGCCTGAAATCCGGCCTTGGCGGCTGGGGAGTCCGCGGCCACAGCCTCCACTTTGGCGACTTCATCGGTGGCGAGGGTGATCCCGAGCGTCTCGATGGAGGGCTGGGGGTAGATCCATTCCACCGGCACGGTCTTGCTCTGGCTACGATAATAGGCGCGGTAGGCATCTCCGATCATGTGGCAGTGCACACAGCTGGCGACCACTTTGCCGTTCCAGTCGAGCTTGCTCTGGTACTTGCCGGCCAGGGCTGGGAACTCGATTGGGGTCTGATAGGGGGTGGGGCCACCCTGCTTGCCACTCAGGGAGCTTTTGTTGGCGGGGTAGCCCTGGTGGATGGCCAGACCTGCCTCCAGGGCTTTTTTGAAGCCGGTGGTGGTCTTGTCCATTGGGTCTTTCTGGTGCTGCCAGGAGCCGTAGCGGCCATACACGGTGCCATCGCCATTAAACATGATGGCGGAAAAGGAGAGGTCGTAGTCAAACTGGAAGCGGTGGAGGTCCAGTGCGTTGGCATTGATGACGCGGACACAAACAAACTGGTCAAGTAGCGGGCTGAGAGACGCCTCCTCCAGCACGCTGGCATCAATGCCGGCGCATGACATGCAGGGCAGACAGCGGAGCACCACGAGGAGCGGTTTGCCTGTGGTCTTGGCCAGGCGGAAGCCGCCATCCAGGTCGTTCCAATTCCAGCGCGGGTCATTTTCCATGCGGGCCTTGTCGCCGCGCACGGCGCCTTCCCGGTCTTTCACGGCCTCGGCCTGTGCGGAGGTGATGGCAGCCAGGGTCAGAATAAGCAGGGGAACTTTCATGCCCGCGCATTGTCTTCAGGGCGGCTGGTGGAAGACAAGCCAAAACGAACAACCCGCTTTTTTGGAATGGACAGCTTTCGGTTTCTTCCGGTTAATCGCGCCAGCTTCCCTCCCCACGCGCAGCCATGCCTGAAGTCACCGCCATTTCCAAGTTTGCCTGCCCGGCCTGCGGTGCCGAGGCGGTGTGGACGCCCGCCAAGCAGTCGCTCGTGTGTCCCTACTGCGGCACCGTGTCCCCCGCCGAACTGAAACAGGACGGCAGCTTGGTGGAGGAAAACGATCTCGTCAGCGCGCTGCGCTCCATCCCGGACGAACAGCGCGGCTGGGCGGCGGTGCGCAAGACCGTGAAATGCCAGAGCTGCCATGCCATCTCCGTCTTTGATGAAAAGAGGGTGGCGCAGAGCTGTGACTTTTGCGGGTCTCCCTCCATCATCGCTGTGGATGATGTGGGTGCGCCCATCCGGCCCGGCAGCCAGCTTCCTTTCAAGGTGGATCAGGGACGTGTGCGGGAGGACATCCGCCGCTGGTATGGCAGCCACTTCTGGGCACCGAACGCCCTCGGTCAGAAGGCCATGACGGATACACTGCACGGCCTCTACCTGCCGTTCTGGACCTTTGATGCCCATGCCGAGTGCCCCTGGGAGGCGGAGGCGGGCTACTATTATTATGAGACAGACAGCAAGGGCAACCGCACCCGCTATACCCGCTGGGAGTATGCTTCCGGACATGTAAGCAGTGATTTTGACGATGTGCTCGTCCCGGCCTCGAAAGGCGTGCATCCCGCGCTGCTGGAAAAGCTGCAGCCCTTTCCCACCACGACGGATTTGCTGCCCTATGATCCCGGCTACCTCTCCGGCTGGGTGGTGGAGCAGTACCAGATCGATCTCGTGCAGGCGGCGCAGGACTCGCGCCAGCGCATGGATGCCATTCTGCGCAGCCAGTGCACCTCCGAGATCCCGGGAGATACCAGTCGCAACCTGCAGATCTTTCCAGAATACAGCGGGCTGACCTTTAAACACGTGCTGCTGCCGGTCTGGCTGCTGACTTACACCTACGGCTCCAAGACGTATCAGGTGGCTGTGAACGGAGCCACCGGCAAGATTTCCGGCGAGTATCCGCTGAGCTGGATCAAGATCACCATCGCCATTATCATCTTGCTGATCATTCTCGGCATCTTCATGTCACAGCAAAACTAAGCCTGCGTGAACCTCCGCTTTCGAGAACTGCCCATCGTCATCGCGTTGCTCGCGATCTGTGTCTTCTTTGCCGTGCAGGAGCCTGCCTTTCTAGGGGCGCGAAATCTATCCATGCTCGTGACGGAGCTTTCCATCACGGCCACGCTGGCCATGGGCATGCTGCTCATTCTCCTGCCGGGGCACATTGATCTCTCCGCAGGCAGCGGCGTGGGACTGCTGGGCGGCATTGCCAGCGTGCTGGTGTTTCATTTTCACCTGCCTGCACCTGCCGCGCTGGGGCTAGGCTTTCTCTGTGGTGTCATCATCTGGATGGGCATGGGGGCCTTCATTGTGCATGAGCGCATGCCGTCTTTCATTGTCACGCTCGGGGCGCTGCTCATTTTTAAAGGGCTCTTCTGGCGGGTGATTGACAATGCCACCGTGCCCGTGGCTCCCGGAGGGCAGAGCAATCTGTACTCTCTGCTCACCACCTACTATCTGCCGGTGCAGCTGGGATGGCTGCTGGCGGCAGGTCTGGTGATGGCGCTGGTCTTTACCACGCTGAGTGCACGCAAGCGCAGGCTGGAGCATGGTTTTGCCGTGGACAGCCGGGAGATGATGTTTCTGCGCCTGTTCATTGCCGCGCAGGCCATCGCGCTCTTTGTGCTCGTCACCGGTCAGTTTCGCGGCATTCCGCTGCCCTCGCTCATCCTGGGCGGGGTCACGCTGGTGGTGTATGCCGTCACGCAGCACACGGCGCTTGGCAGACACTTGTACGCCATCGGCGGCAGCTCGGAGGCTGCCTTTGTCTCCGGCGTGCCGATGCAGCGAACGGTGATCGCCGCCTATAGCGGCATGGGGGCCATCGTGGCCATCACGGGCTTTATGCAGACGGCGTATGCAGGTTCATCCACCACCACGGTGGGAGATCTGATGGAGCTGGATGCGGTGGCCGCCTGCGTGATTGGTGGCGTGAGCTTGCGCGGCGGGCGGGGCACCGTGCTAGGTGTGCTGCTCGGCGCGCTCATCATCGCCTGCCTGCTCAATGGCATGACGCTCATGTCTGTGCCGCCGGAGCGCAAATTCATCGCGCGCGGGGTGGTGCTCATCCTTGCGGTGTGGATGGACATGCGGCTGAGCCGCGGGCGGGGCTGAAAGCGCGGCTGATTTACTCATTCGACATTTGCTGGTGTTTCGCCATTCATGGGGCATTCCCCATCCATGTCCGCCGCCTCCGATCTCCTCAAACAACACCTTCTGCAGCGCCAGCTCAAGGGGGGCACGCATATCGCGCTGCGACCAGGGACGATGGAGCGTCTGCTCGGGCAGGAGCCTGCGCCGAAGCTGAGTGACATGATGCCTGCCGCCCGCAGGCAGGAGAGCGTGCCCACGCCAGCGACCGCAGCGACGCCTGCGCCTGCCAAGCGTCTTGTTCCAGATAATCCTGCGCCAGAGCCCCGGCGCGCCGCCGGACTGATCCAGGTGGACGGAAGCACTCTGGAAGAGAAACTCGCCGCGCTGCGTGTGCTGGCGGAGAAGTGGGAGCCCGCGCGCTCCCTGAACAGCCTGCGTCAGACCATGGTCTTTGCGGTGGGAGATCCGTGCGCCTCCCTCATGCTGGTGGGAGAGGCTCCTGGAGCGGAAGAGGAAAAACTGCGCGAGCCCTTTGTGGGGCCCGCCGGGCAGAAGCTCACCGCTATTCTCAAGGCCATGGGTTTGGAGCGTTCGCAGGTTTACATCAGCAACATCTGCAAATTCCGCCCAGCGATGGAAAACCAGGGCAGCGGCAACCGCAAGCCCACCGCCGAGGAGATGCGCGCCTGCGTTTCCTTTGTGCTGACGGAGATCGATCTCATCCGGCCCAAAGTCATCGTGGCCTTAGGGGCTACTGCGGCAGAGGGGCTTGGCATCCCCGGCAGCGTGGGTGGCCTGCGCGGACGGTTTCACAACACCAGCGGCATTCCCACCATGGTCACCTACCATCCATCCTACATCCTGAGGGAGGAGAAAACAGGTGATGGCATCCGCGCCAAGCGCGCCGTCTGGGAGGACATGCTCAAAGTCATGGAAAAGCTGGGCCTGCCCATCAGTGAAAAGCAGCGCGGCTATTTCCAGGCCAAGTAACCACACTGATCATGTCATGAGAGCGAATCACATCCTGCTGCTGGTGGCCGGGTTGTTCCTGGCGCTGGTGTGGCTTAATCGGCAGCCGACACGGGCCAAGCCTGCTGCAATGGCTGACCAAGCTGCCCCTTCGAAGGCTGTTGCCTCTGCTGAACCTGTGGATGCGGTGCTTTCAGACGAGCCCAAACACTACCGGCCCCGGCAGGTGTCTGAGACCGTGAGGCGCAAGGTGGATGCCTTTATCCGGCGCTACAAAGACGCTCCTCCCCAGGAGATGACCAAGAACGAGGAAATGACTTCGATGATGGAGCGCTTTACGCAGATGCTGGATGTGCCGGAGTTTCAAAGCGAGATGGAGAAGCGCATGGAGGCGATCAAGGCCGCCAAAGGGCAGGAGCATGGCACGCTGAACATTGGATTTGGCAAGCTCGGCGATCCCGAAAGCCGCGCCTGGCTGGAGGCCATGTTTTCCGATGATGTTGAACTGATGCAGGAGTACATCCTCAACAAGCTCGACGGTGCCATCTTTGAGTTTGCCTTTGACCCTACCCTGGAAAACGCAGGCAATGGTGTGACGGTGAAAGACGCTTCGCGGCCGCCCGCATCCAGCAAGCTGCCGGATTGAAGGCTTGTCTTTCGCCGACGGTCTGGGTTTAAATCCGGTGCATGAAGGCCAGAGCACTTTCCCGCCGTGATTTGTTCAAGCTCGGTACTGCAGGCGCTGCAGTGCTGACCCATGCCGAGGCGCAGGCTGCCGGGAAGAAGGCCGGGCCCGTCTGCGAGGAAGGTGGCTGCTGCATCACTCCATCGGGAGACTTTTACAATGTGGAGCGCGGCAAGCCGCTGCCCTATCAGCAGCCCATTGAGAAGCTGCGGGAGATCGGCATGGTGCGCGAGACCTGGCAGCTCGAAATCATGGCCGATCCAGCCAGCAACTCCAAGATCGAGCGCCCCATGCTGCGTAGTGATGGCACCGCGCTGACTTTTGAGCGGCTGATGGAGATCGCGAAGACGAAGGCGGTCAGCTACCTTAAGGTCATCACCTGCAACAACCTGGCCGATCCTCTTGGGCACGGCCTGTGGGAGGGCGTGCCGCTGCGCGATGTGCTGTGGGAATGCGGCCCGGTGGAAAATCTGCGCCACGTCTGGTATCACGGCCATCATAACGAGGACCCCAAGCAGATCTTCAAATGCTACCTGCCGATGAATCGCGTCTTTGAGGACCCACCCGGAGAGCTGCCGGTAATGCTCTGCTACAAGCTTAATGGCGAGTTTCTCACTGGTGAGCGCGGCGGCCCGGTGCGCATGATCGTGCCGGAGGCCTACGGCTTCAAATCGGTGAAGTGGCTGCAGCGCATCGGCTTCACCAATGCGCACCAGTCCGATGACACCTACGCCAACGGCAACAACGACATCAATTCGTGGCTCAAGACCTTCGCACGTTTCGGCGATCTGCCCGACAAGCTCCGCGCCGGAGAGGAACTCTCACTGCACGGCAACGCCCAGGTGGGGATCTCGGGGCTGAAGAAGGTGCAGTACTGGGTGCGCGATGCAGGTGCGCCGCTGCCGGCCAATGATCCGCATTTCACCACCGCACCGTGGCAGGATGCGCAGATCGTACCCTTTGATGGCAGCGGCATTTCGGGCTTTAAAGGCGCGCCGCTGCATCCCGTGCAGTTTGATGCTGCCACTCGCACGCCACGACAGTGGCCGCTGCGTCACACGCTCTGCCGCTGGGTGGCTGCCCCCATCAAGCTGGCTGCGGGCAAGTATGAAATACGCTGCCGCACCCTTGATGAAAACGGCAACGCCCAACCGATGCCCCGGCCGTTTCCCAAGTCCGGCCGCAACAACATCCAGAAAGCGCTGCTGGAGGTGATCGCCTAAGCTGCTTATTCAAACTCTTTGGTGACAACAAAGATGATGGTGACCGGCCCGGATGCTGCTCTACGTCGGCATCATGAACTCATCTCCTGTTCCCTGGAAAGTGCTTTCGGCCAATGTCGGTGTCGGAATTCTCACTGAGGGCTGGACGCTGGATGTGGTCTATCCGGATTCTATGGATGCACGGCATTTTGTGGGGGAAGTGGTTTTTGACTCCCCTTTTGCGGCACCGCCTGTGGTGCATCTTGGGCTTACTGGCTTTGATGTGGACCGTCGCGCGAGCGCGCGGCTCTCGATCAAGGCGCAGAAAATCACAAAACTGGGATTTCAGGCCGTCATCACCACCTGGGATGCCACACGGGTCTTCTCCGTGGAGTTTGAATGGCTGGCCATCGGTGCCTGATCACGCCTTGCGGAAGCACCAGGAGCGGTAGGAGAGTTCGCCTGATTTGAGCGCCTCATACACACGTGCACCTGGCACGCCGGCAAAGTCACGGCCCGCAGGGTGCAGCATCTTTGGGAGGCAGCGAAGCACGAGAGCCTCGCTGCGTGCAGCATTGTGCTCCATGCCGCGCAGTACTTCGGCGCTGATGTCGCGGGTTTGCACGATCTCGAGCGGCGCACGGTCGATTGCCTGCTCCCACTCGGCCCACTGGTCGCTGAAGCGAAAATCGGCATACAACAAATGCCCCCCTGGGCGCAGCACGCGCGCCACCTCGGCCAGAAATCCGGGGAAATTCGGGTAGCAGTGAGAGGCCTCCACATTGATCACCGCATCCAGCGAAGCATCAGGAAAGGGGAGCTTTTGCGCATCTCCCTGCACAAAACGGATGCTGGCCACCTGGTGGCGCTTTTGGCAGAAGGAGATGCCTTCGGGATTCAGATCCAGACCGGTGTAGCTGGCTGGATGCAGTGTGCGCGTGAGCCACGAGGCACCGCCCCCGTGGCCGCAGCTCACTTCCAGCACGTCTTTGCCGCACAGGTCCACCTGCGTGGCCACGTGGTGGTAGAGCTGGATGCAGGCGCGGTTCTGCTCGTCTGCTGGCTCCAGTTGCAGGCCCACGGGCGGCTCGGTTTCAAAGGCGTAATTTAAAAACAGCACATCCTCATTGCGTAGCCGCCGGGTGAGAAAGGGATACCAAAGCTGCCAGATGGCCTTGCGGACAGCGGGGACGGAGAAGAGGCGTTCGAGGAGGGACATGAGGCGGAAGCGCTGTGGGCTGGTGGCTGCAATGTGCATGCTGAAGCAGGCTTTGCTGGAATAATCTTGCCTTTGGTGCCTCGTATCTGGCATCACCTGCTGCACACGCCATGAGAGACAGCTCCCCCATTCCCTCCAGCGAGGTCACGCCTGAGGAGACTTTTCGCAACCGGCGCTTCTTCATGAAGTCCGCCATCTGGGCGGGCTCCACGCTGGCCACAGCGGGGCTCTATCGTGCCTTCAGTCCGCAGGCGGAGGTGCGTAACACGGGGGCGGCCATCGCTACCGTGGCAGAGTCAGGTGTGCAGACCTCTCTGGCAGCGGATGAAAAGGTGAACGCCTTCAACGACATCGCGGGCTACAACAATTTCTACGAGTTCTCCACGGACAAACACGCCGTGGCGGAAAAGGCACGGCACTTCGTCACCGATCCCTGGAGTGTGCAGGTGGGTGGGCTGGTGCACAAGCCTCGCACCTTTGATCTGGCGGAGTTGCTCAAATTTGAATCCGTCGAGCGCATCTACCGATTTCGTTGTGTGGAGGGCTGGTCCATGGTCATCCCGTGGGTGGGCTTTCCGCTGTCGCAACTTTTGAAGATGGTGGAGCCGCAGAGCACTGCCACGCATGTCGCGTTTGAGTCTTATCATGACATCAAGCAGATGCCTGACTCCGTATATGCAGGCATTGATCTGCCTTATGTCGAAGGCCTGCGGCTCGATGAGGCCATGCATCCGCTGACGCTTCTGGCCACCGGCTTGTATGGAAAGACACTTCCCAATCAAAACGGCGCGCCAGCCCGTCTGGTGGTGCCGTGGAAGTATGGCTTCAAGAGCATCAAATCTGTGGTGAAGATCACCCTCATGGACCGTGAGCCGCCCACCACCTGGAGCCTGGCCAATCCGGGTGAATACGGTTTCTACTCCAATGTGAATCCCTCCGTGGATCATCCTCGCTGGTCGCAGGCGCATGAGCGGCGCATCGGCGAGATGGGCTCGCGTCCCACCTTGATGTTTAACGGCTATGCGGAGCAGGTGGCGCATCTCTACGCGGGCATGGACCTCAAGGAATACTTCTGAACCGGCATGAAACTCAGCGCAGACACCTCGTTTCACCGTCAGCTGTTTTTCTTCAATGGCCTGCTGCCGGCGCTGCTCATCCTGATCGATGGCTGGCGCGGCAGGCTGGGGACCAATCCAGCGGAATTCATCACCCGCACCACAGGTGTGCTGACGCTGGTCTTTCTCATGCTCACGCTCATGGTCACGCCGCTGCGCAAGCTGTGTGGGTGGAACTGGCTCTTGAAACAACGCCGCCTGCTGGGGCTGTATGCCTTCTTCTACGGCCTGGGGCATCTGATCACCTACTTGGCCTATGACCGCGACTGGCAGTTGCAGACGGTGGTGGGAGATGTGTACAAGCGGCCCTTCATCGCACTAGGCATGTTCAGCTTCCTGCTCATGGTGCCGCTGGCGGTCACCTCCACCAATGCCATGATCAAAAAGCTCGGCGGTCAGCGCTGGGCGCAGCTGCACCGGCTCACCTACTACATCGCCATCGGTGGCGTGCTGCACTACTGGGCCATCGTGAAGTCGGACGTGACCTGGCCGCGCTTCTTTGCAGTCATCCTGGCTCTGCTGCTGGGGTATCGCGTGGTGGAGGGCATGAAAAAAGCGCGGAGTGCCGCAGCACCACGCGCTTCGTGAATTTTCAGTTGAAAAGCCCGCTTACTTTTTCTTGGCAGGAGCGGCGTTCCACACCTTGATGTCGTCAAACCAGCCGCTCTGGCCGGCCACGCCCAGCTCGATCTTGGATTTTGTTTCATGGCCGATGCCGGGGGACTTGAGGAAGGCCACGGCTTTGCCGTCAATGCTCACGCGCATTTCATCGCCCACAGTCTCCACCGTCACGGTGTATTCCTTGTTCTGCTCCAGCTTCACAGGGAAGGTCGCGCTCTTGCCAGCCATGAGCTTGTTCACTTCGTCCTTCTTGGCGGGGTCTTTGCGCAGCTCTTTGATGATCAGGTTTTGGCTGCCTTCGCGCTCATCCATGATCGTCACCTTGTCCAGGCGGATCTGGGCGCGGCCGAGATGGCCGTAGTGCGCGGCGGTGTATTTGCGGTCGTCAAATTCCACATCCATCATCGTGCAGCCGTCAAAGCGCATCTTCACCTCCACCACGCTGTCCTTGGTGGGCAGTTCCAGGCCATACACGGCGGCGTGGGCGGTGATGATGGACTTGCCATCTTTGGAGGGCTCGTCCTTTACGCGCGTCTGGGTGCCTTTGAGCGCATTGTTTTCAAAGGCGAAAGTGTCCACCACGCGGTGCCAGCGTTTGTCATGCTCGCTGCTGTTCATCTCGTCAGAAAAAAGAAGCTCTTTCTTTTCGGCGATGGGTTTGGAAGGGATCTTGGGAGCATCGGCAGCAAAGGACGCGGCGCTGATAAGGAGGCAGGAGGAAAGAAACAGGCGGATTTTCATGGAGCAGTGAAACGAGATTATTCTGTGAGATCATGCGCGGAAATTGCCGAAGTCAAACCGGCGCTTGAGTTCATGCCATTCGGCGTGTCTGCTTTGCGCCTATGAGCCAACCTGCCTGCCCGATGTGTGAGATGAATGACGTGCTGGACCATGCCGACCGCTTTGAGTGCATGACCTGCGGCCACGAATGGCCGAAAGAAGCCGCAGCGGATGAGCCGGATGCTGAGCGCGTGGTAAAAGACGCCTATGGCAACGTGCTCGCCGACGGAGACATCGTGGCCATGATCAAAGATCTGAAACTCAAGGGATCCAGCGAAGTGCTGAAGGTGGGGACCAAGTCCAAACCCATCCGGCTGGTGGACGGCGATCACGAAATCTCCTGCAAGATGGATGGCATGGCGATCGGTCTGAAAGCTTGCTTTGTGAAGAAAGTGGTCAGTTAGTGGGGCGTATCAGCCACCCCACCACCACCATGTCCGCTCCTGACAACGCTCCCTCTCCGCAGCTCTTCTTTGAAACGATCAATGCCTTTCAGAAATCTGCCGCGCTGAAAGCAGCGGTGGATCTGAATCTCTTCGCCGCCATCGGCGATGCCCCGGCAACTGCCACTGAGATCGCGGAGCGCTGCCAGTGCCCGCTGCGTGGCATTCGCATCCTGGCGGATAATCTGACGATCCTCGGCTTTCTCACCAAGGCAGACGGACACTACTCACTCACGCCTTCATCCGCCGTCTTTCTGCTGCCACAGTCTCCGGCCTACATGGGCGGGGCGGTGAAGTTCCTTCTCGCGCCGGGACTCACAGAAGCTTTTTCTGATCTGGCCTCCACCATCCGGCTGGGGCGCCTGCACACCACGGAACACGGCACCACCGCGCCGGATCATCCGGCATGGGTGGAGTTTGCCCGGGCCATGGGGCCCATGATGGTGCCCACCTCACAAGGCGCGGCGGCTCTGCTGACGCTGGATGACTCTCGTGATACACGGGTGCTGGACATCTCCTCCAGTCATGGCGCGTATGGCATTGCCGTGGTGCTAAAAAATCCGCGCACGCATCTCGTTGCGCTGGATTGGGAGGCGGTGCTGGCCGTCACCGAAGAAAACGCCCGAGCTGCCGGCATCGCGAATCGTTTCAGCAAGATCGTCGGGGATGCCTTCACTGTGGATCTCGGCAGCGGCTACGATGTGGTGCTGGTGCCGAACTTCCTGCATCACTTCAATCTCGAAGACTGCACCCGTTTTCTGAAGCGAGTGCATGCCGCACTGCGCCCGGGGGGCAAAGTGCTCATCGTGGAATTTGTGCCCAACGATGACCGCGTCACCCCGCCGCCAGCCGCAGGCTTCAGCCTCGTCATGCTCGGCACCACGCCGGAGGGCGACGCCTACACGTTTGCAGAGTATGAGAGGATGCTCGCTGAAGCAGGCTTCAAAGAGGCCACTCTGCATCCTCTGCCGCCCACCATGCAGAGCGCAGTGGTTGCGGTGGCTTGATTCTTGCCGGTTACTTCGCGTCGGGAATCAGCCTGCCTTCATCAATCTCGATGAACTCAAACATCGTCTGCACCGTTCCGGGCGGCAGGCCTATTTCTTCGAGACGCTCGTTCAGACGCTGAGTGCCAGCATCGCGCCAGCCGCGCTTGGTCATGAAGGCATTCCACACCTCGATCTCCTGCTCGGTGGGCTGGAGGCCATTCGAGTAGGCCCAGGACAGCAGGCTTTCATCGCTGCCTCCTTTCTGTGTTTCAGCTTCGAGAGCGGCGTAGTCGATTTTCAAAAACTCACAGCAGCGCCAGTCAAAGCTGCCCTTCACCGCGCCGCGCATGGGCTGCCAGCCCTCGGGCAGTTTGCCGGCGGCCATAAGGCGGATCTTGTCCAGCATACGGCCGAAATAGACGAGGCCGTTCACCTGATCGTAGGGGCTGCGGAGTCCAGGAATGAGGGTGGGGTAGGGAAGGGGCATGACGTACTGAGCATCGGCAGCACAAGCCTTTTCTTCAAGCAACACCTGCGGCACAAGCAGCCTTTGCAAAGCGTGCATTTTTAAATATATCGGGACTCCATGCGTAGTCAGAAAATCAACAATCGCACACCTCGTCCCTTCAAGACGAAAGCAGATCGCTGGTCCGGCGGGCAGGGATTCATTCCCTTTTCGGGACCCAAGCCCGTTGTGCGTCCAGCCAAGCAGTCGCCTGAGGTCAAGCCAGCCACAGAAAAGACTGGAGACAAAGCCAAGGAATAGGTGACCGTACCTCATGGCAAATCCGGACAATGTGCATCTGGCAGCGAACTTTGGCGTCTTCATGCTGGGAGCAGGAGGACTGGGACTGCTCAGCGGCACCACGCTGGGGCGCAGCGGTCTCATCCGCCGTGTTGATCAGCCGGGGGCTTTTTATGTCACCTGCTGCTGCCATCTGGCCGTGGGTGCCTTCTGCTACTTTGGCCAGTATTTCGTGCCTGCCCGCTGACGTATGCCGCGTGTTCTCCTTGTGTGGTTTGTCTTGAGCTTTGGCGTTTTCGCACAAAGCCCCGAAGCGCGCAGAGTCATCTTGTTTGGTGATTCCATTACCGCAGGCGGTGCGCTGCCCCAGGAAGAGCGTGCCAAGCTATGGGTCACTCAGGTTCAGGCTCAGTCAGCAGGAGATCTCATTCTGATCAATGAAGGCAAGGGCGGCAGGCCCACGAATTCCCTGCCGGAGTTTGAGCAGATGCTGGCGCGAAATGAAAAGGCTGACGCATTGGTGATCGCGCTGGGTATGAACGACTCCCGAGACATCACGTCGCAGTGCGTGCCCAAGGCCGTGGCAAACGTGCGTGCGATGATCGAAAGAGCGCGTGCGGTTTATGGAGCCAAGTTGCCCGTGCTGATCGTGGGCCCCAGCAATATCAACAAGTCTGCGCTGGGACCGACAAAACCCATCGCCAATGAGCGGGAGGCGAAGCTGCGCGAGCTTGGCGCGGCTTTTGAAAAGCTGGCTGCAGAAACTCAATGCGAGTTTGTCAGCCTCTTTGGTGTCGTGCCTGATGCTTCGCTGCACAAAGACGGTGTGCATCCGGATGGTGCGGGAAACACCGCCATCGCCAAAAAGATGGGTCCAAGCCTGAGGGCGCTGCGCTGATCACCGCACCATCATCCACAAGGTGCTCGCACCGTGGCCGGCGGGAAAGTCCGGCGGCATGGCTGGGCGGATGTACTCGGCGCTGCGGCGTTTCACTTTGGCGCACCAGCGGGCATGGCGCTCCAGAGTGGTAGGGTCCAGCTTGGTGCAGTTGGTGGAGAGCAGGATGGCGCATTTGGGTGCCGCCACTTCCAGCGCTGCATTCAGCAGGTCTTCAAAGTGGTCCTCCACCTGCCAGCGACGGCCGGTCTTGCTGCGGGAAAAGGTGGGCGGATCGAGAATGATGGCGTCAAAGCGCTCGCCACGCGCGGCCAGTGTAGGCAACAGCTCATTGGTGTCCTCCGCCAGAAAACGGTGCTTGGCGGGATCGAGTTCATTGAGCGTGAAGTTATGTCTGCCGCGATCCAAGGACTTGCGGGAGAGGTCCACGCTCACCGTCTCTGCGCCTGCCAGAGCACCCACCACGGAGAAGCTGCACGTGTAGGCAAAGGTGTTCAGCATGCGCTTCGGTTTCAGTTCACGCAGCGTGGCGCGGTTCACGCGTTGATCCAGAAACAGTCCGTGGCTGTAGCTGGCACCGATGTCCAGCCCATAGCGGATGCCCGCCTCCGTGACGACGGTCGTCAGCGGCAGCGTGGCATCTCCACTGTGCAGCACGGGGCTGATACGGTCAGCATTTTTGACCGGCATGTGGCGGTGAAACACGCGCACAGGCTGCCATGCGGCCTTCTGGCACCAGGCGTCCAATCCGGCTGCCATCTCATCGCGCGCGGCGTCCTGCTTGTAGGAAATGATCACGTCATCTCCTAGTCGCTCCACCCAGCCGCCGGGGCCCGATGCCAGCCGGTGCGCCGTGGTGCCTGCAGATTCAATGGTCTTGCACAGGGCAGGAGTCATCCAGACCATGGGCGTGGCGGAGGCGGGAGTACGAGCAGGAGGATTCACGCAGGCATGCTTGCAGCAGGATGTGCCTGCAATCAACGGGGCTTCGCCAGCGATGAAATTCTCTTTCCTCCCGGCGAGGAATGGCGGTAAATCAATGCCGCTATGTGCAACATCTACCGCACCAAAAAAGGCAAGGTCTGCAAGGCCGGCAAGCCGGTGGATTTGTCCCTGGCCGATGGCTCTAAAACGGAGGGCGTGTGGGGTGGCTCAGCCACGGAGGAGAAGCTCGACTGGTGGCTCAAGAAGCCCGGGAATGAGCTCACGCAGACCGACGAAGTGGCCGAGGTGGGGGTGAAGGATACGAAGACCGATGATATCGCCTGGGCTCAGGCACCTGATGGCGCACATCTTTTGTTTGTGCTGGAAGCTCCCGTCACAGGGAAAAACGGCGCCCCCTACCGCATCGCCAAGATGGTGACGCGTGAGGCGACCAAAGCCGAAGCCGCTTATTTCAAAGAGCCGCGCAGCGCACTCTTTGGCACGATGAAGCCGGGCCGCAGCATCCGCAGGCTTTCACCGCTTGCCGCTCCTCCGCCCAGGCCATCGGCGCAGGGCGAGCTGTTTTGACTCAATCCTTTGGCGGCCATACAGCACCCGCGAGCTCCTTTGGCAGCTGGGTTGGATCAGTTGGATAAATCAACTTCATGTCTGGCTTGTTGGTGGCGCCCGGCAGCAGCTCTGTCTCCTCGGGCGCACCGATGATGAGCCAGAGTACTTCCTCTGCGGTGTCGTTAAACACCTGGCGCAGCTGATCTGGGCCTACCAGCACGCCGCCGTGTTTTGGCACGGTCAGCGTCTCCTCCCCCACACGCAGGCGGCCGGTGCCTTCCAGCACAAAATAGAATTCTTCCGCGCGGATGTGCTTGTGCAGCGTGTTGGCGCTCATCGGTGGCATGCGCCAGAGGCGCGCACCCATGTTCTCGCTGCCGGTGCGCTCCAGAAAATCCGCGTTTGGGATGCGCATGAGATTGGACAGACGCCAGGTGAGATCAGCCGGCGTGATGAGGTGGTAGCCTTGCACGGGATTCATGAGTTAGCAGAAGAATGCGCCGCCTCGCGTTTGCGCAACTGTCCGCATGCGGCATCGATGTCCGGCCCGCGCGCACGGCGCAGGTGCGCCACGGTGCCGTGCGCGCGGAGTTCTGTGAGAAAAGCCTCCGTCTGCTCCAGGCTGCTCGGCGCGTAGGTGCGGCCGCGCAGGCTCAGGCCAGTGGCATTGTAGCGCAGCAGGTTTACATGCATGCGGCGCCCTTGCAGCAGACGCGAGAGATCCCGCGCCTGCGCCAGAGAATCATTCACGCCATCCAGCAGGCAGTATTGAATGGTGGTGATGCGGCCGCTGGTCTGCTGATAGCGGTCCACCGCAGCCAGCACCTCCTGCACATCAAAGCGTTTTCCCATCGGCAGCAGGTCGGCGCGCGTGGCATCATCCGGCGCGTGCAATGAAAGCGCGAGATGCACGCCTAGATTCGCCTGCCGCAGCTCGTCGATGCCGGGCACGATCCCTACGGTGGAGACGGTGATCTGCCGCCAGCCAAAGGCGCCCAGCTTGGGATCCGCAATGCGCCGCAACGCAGCCAGCACGTTCTTCAGATTCAGCATCGGCTCGCCCATGCCCATGAAAACGATGGTGCGCAGCGCGCGGCCCGCGGCGTGTGCCTCACGGCGCAGATGGATGAACTGCTCCACGATCTCTCCGGAGCTCAGATTGCGCTCAAAGCCGGTCTGCGTGGTCGCGCAGAAATCACAGCCCATCGCGCAGCCCACCTGGCTGGAGATGCAGCCCGCGGCGCGGTCCGCATGGTAATCCGGCATCAGCACAGACTCCACTGTGCGGCCATCGTGCAGGCGCAGCAGCAGCTTGGTGGTGCCGTCTTCAGACACCTGGCGCATGGCCAGGTTTGCCGCAGTCATGGGAAAGGCGGATTGCAGCTGCTCATCGAGCTTTTCAGGCAGGAGGAAACCCGCGCGGCTCTTCGGCGGCTCCGCAGCCAGCAGGCCGCGGATCACACGCGGCGTGTGCGCAGTGTTGAAGCCCTGGCTCTGCATCCATGCACCCAGCTCCTCGGGGGAGAGATCGGTCAGCGGGCGTGCGGTCGTAGAAGGAGGCATGTGCAGGCACAGACATAAAGTCGTCTTGCGGCACCGCAACCCGGCAGCTTGAAGAAAACTCCACGCTGCCTGCGGCGTTTCAGCGTTGTCATGATCCCGCCCCTCCGCTTTGCCGCTCTCTCCCTTGCCTGTGCCATCACCTTCTCCTCGCCGCATGCCCATGCCGCAGATGCGGAATACAAGCCGGAGCTGTTTCAGACGCTGAAGCCGGTGTATGCAGACACCTTTGACAGCGGCACGCTGAATGCGGAGTTCTGGGAGGTTCGGCAAAACACCACCTGGGTGGTGAAGGACGGCGTGCTCTTTGGCAGCCCGTCATCCAAGGATTTTCAGGACAAGAAGAAGGCCAGCAGCGATCCCTCCCACGCCGGGCTCAAGCCCGTGATCTGGCTCAAGAAAGTGCCGGAAAATTTCGTCTGCGTCATGCGTGTGCGCTACGATGCCACCGCCTACCAGAAAGGCTTTCCGCTCTTCGATCTGGGCCACCACATCCACACACTCAGCTTTGCGGAAAAGGCCACCACGCTCGCCATCAAAAAGAACGTGCAGACCCTGCCCGTGGAGCAGCCGCTCTTTGCACTGAACCAGTGGCACGATGTCGTCATTGAGCTGAAGAAAGGCAGGATTCTCCTCAGCATCGACGGCAAAAAGCACCTCTTTGAAAGCAGCCACATCGACATGACCGGTCAGGCGCAGATCGACTTCAAGGCCGTCGATTTCGGCACCTGCCAGATCGATTCGATCAAGCTTTGGGAAGGGATGTAAAAGGTGGCAGCATGCAGTGCGGCGACTGCCCGCTCCATCTCACGGCGCGCCATTCACCTGGATCAGCTGCACCTGGAAGACGAGATCGCTGTTGGCGGGTATGGTGCCCATGGACTGGGGGCCATAGCCGAGGTAGGAGGGAATGTAGAGAGCGAAGACATCGCCCGGCTTCATGAGCTGCAGCGCCTCCGTCCAGCCGGGGATCACCTGGTTCACACCAAAGGTGGCGGGCTGGCCGCGGTCGTAGGAGCTGTCAAAGACGCTGCCGTTCGTCAGTGTGCCGCGGTAGTGCACCGTCACGGAATCGGTGAGCGTGGGCGACTTGCCGCCTGCAGGGCCGGAGGTGAGCATCTTGTAGCGCAGGCCGCTCGCGGTGGTCACCACGCCGTTGGCATCAGCATTGCCCTTGGCTGCGGCAGATTTCTGGGCTGACTCGGACTTTCCGCCGCTCTGGCAGCCGGTGGCGAGGAGCAGCAGCGCTGCAGAGGTGATCAAGGCGGTGGCGATGGGCTTCATGGTAGTGCAGATGTGGCGGCGAATGCACGCGGGCGCAACCGAAGGAAAAGGACGATTTGAAACCGCCCATCTCTGCCCGCCAGCCAGCCTGAAGCGATCTTATTCGACTGACAAAAAAGCGCCGGCCATGGTGCTGGCCGGCGCTGGATTCCCGCTGCCGAGGCTGTCTGCTCTGACAGGCACCGGGTTATTTCTTGCGCATGGGGATGGCCTGCCTGGTCTCATACAAGGCTGAGGCTCTGCTGTGGCTGGCGGCCATGAGGGGGCCCACATGCACACTGCCCTTGCGTTCATAGCGCAGGTTGCGTTCGCGCTGGTACTCGTTGTCCGCCAGGCTTTCGTGGGCATAGAGGAAGGGCGAGTAGAGCTTCGGGCTGTACTGATGAATGGCGACTCCGTTGACGGTGGTGACCGGGCCGATCACGCCCGGCTGGGAATCGATCACACGTGTTGTGCTCACCAGCTGGATGCCAGAGGGCATGGAGCAGCTGGACAGGCCGATGACCATGGAGGCCAGGGCAAAAGACATGAGGCTAGTTTTCATGGTTTTTTAGAGCTGATTGTTGGATGAGAGTGTGGGGTAACTCGTCTTTTCAGAGAGACACTCATGCTATCGTCTTGTTCGGTTATGTTGGACTCATCCGACCAATTCGAAGACGGGCTTTACCCAGGATTAAAGGATGCCTTCATCGCGCCTATCGCTGCGGCCATCTAGATCACTCGTTGGCAGTGGGCAGCCTGTGGCTGCAGCCTTTCTCACTCGGAGCTTTGTCCATCATGGGACTCAGCTTCTTTCTTCGCCCCATCGTGGTGCATGACCCCGCTGAAGTGCTTCTGCACGCATTTGGGGCAGATGCCATGGGTAAACTGCACTTCCGAGCGCGAGGTAACGTATTCTTCGATCTGCTGCCACTCGCCATTCTCATCCCGGATGTCTTTGCAGTATGAGCACGTCGGCAGCAGTCCCTCCAACGTGCGCACGCGGGCGCGCAGGGCCTTGGTCTGCTCCGAGAGCTTGCCGCAGAGATAGGTGATGAAGAAAAGGATCGCCAGACGCAGGAGGGCATTGATGACGGCGACATGGAAGGCGTAGGGGATGCCCCAGGCATACTGGATGCAGAAGCGGATGAGACACAGCAGGGCCCCCAGCCACAGCGCCGTGCGCAGGCCGCAGTTCCACGCCATCAGCGTCACGGGGATCACAAACAGGAAGGGAAAGAACACCACCGGCCCTGCCAGGAAATCGCTGCACGACATCAGCAGCGCGATGAAAAACAGCACCCCCTTGTTATTCCATGGATACCTTTCAAAAAAGTATTCAGAGGGAGATTGAGGGGCGGGTCCATTCATGGCTGTCGACGCTTAAGAAGCATGGAATAGGCGCTGCACAAGGACGGACTCATGCAGGTGACTATGAATCAATGTCTAAGGGGCGTTCATGGCTCTCACTCTACGAAGCGCAGTGCATGGAGATTTTTGTAAACGCCAGTGTTTGCTGATGGTTGCGGCTTTTCACAAAAGATTCCGGGGCACCCAGCCAGCCTATTCGCCGTTGTTCTTGGTCCGCTACGTCGCGGCTTTTGACGCTCCGATCCCTTGGCCATCAACTCAGACGGTCACCTGTCGTTCTCAACCTTGTACACCTTCGCTCCCAATGCCGGTTCTCGTTCAGTGCTGCGCAAAGCAGGAGGAAGACCGTTCAGCAACGACAGCCATAGCTCGTGGCCACGCTTGCTTTTGGGCTGGAAGGATCGATGGCCTTCCTTGAGGTTGTCTAGATCGATGTAAGTCACCCTTGGATCAGTTTTGAAATGCTTTCCGGTGATGTCTGCCAGTCGCTGCCCCAGCATGGCGCTCAACTTTTCCTTGGCCGCCCAGCGGAGAACAGGATCGTTAGGGTTTAGGAGCACATAAAGACGATTTGGGGCGAGTTTGGAAACCCACGTGGCGTGCTCACGGGCTGTCACCGAAGGCGAGCTCAAAACCACGTTGCTGAAGAGGCTGTCGGGCAGTCCTTGGGTTGTGCGGGCAAATTCCTCGGCCACCACTGCGCCGAGGCTATGGAAAAGCAGGGTGATGCGTACTTTTTTCCATGCCTCGTTTTCTTGTGAGACCTTCCGGACCGCGGCCACGAGGCGGGCAAAGTCAGGCGCTGCAGCTCTTGCGTTGTCTTCGGGATATCCCAATCCAGCAAAGCCTTTGGCTGCATTCCAGTGGAAAGAGACTACCTCAGCCGTGTAGTCGCTCTCCAGTCGTGGGATGATCTTGGTGTTGGACTTTGCCATCGTCCTGCCATCGCCACGACCGTGGACATACACGATTAGATTGTCGTGTTGGCGCCCTTTCATTTGAGAATACGCCTGACGAACTACGGACTCCGCCTGGGAGACGGGCAGGGCATCCGAGCTGGACACCTGCACGGTCTGATGAAACGCGGTGCAACTCGTGAACAAGATTAGAAGCAGGGCGGACACCACCAGGCGGAATTCAGCGATGAATGAGTTCATGTTGCATTATCAATGAATCGCATCTGCAAGCGAATGAAAAATCGTAGGCTTATTGCGTGTATCGCTCCCGCCAAAGCAGGTTATAGCATCTTTACACGCAAAAAGCCGGGCCGATGGGAATGCTCTCCGCCGGCACGCGGCGGTTTGTCAGCTTATTGAGTCTTGCGGGTCGTCTTCTTACCAGCTTTGCCATCGCTTAAAGTGAGTCGCTGCCGGGCGCGGACGACGGCTTGGTGGAGCTTTCGTTCGAGCTGCTTCTTCGGCAGCAGTTGGGTCCAGTAAGTCGCCACGTGGATGCCGCTGCTGGCGAGTTCGAGCAGCTCGACGTGCTCATCGTTCTTGCCCGCGCAGAGGATCATGCCCAGCGGCTCTTCTTCGCCCGGCTCGACGGCGTGGCGTTTCAGCCAGCCGAGATACAGCTCCATCTGCCCTTTGTCCGCCGCCTCGAAGTCGCCGAGTTTCAATTCAATAGCCACCAGCCGCTTGAGTTTCCGATGGTAGAACAGCAGATCGAGGTAGTAGTCCTTGGAATCAATCTGCATCCGCTTCTGCCGCTCCAGAAAGGCAAAGCCGATGCCGAGTTCGAGGATGAAGCTCTCCACCTCGCGCAAGATCGCCGTCTCCACGTCCTTCTCGGCATAGGTGTCTTTCAGCCCGAGGAAGTCGAGGATGTAGGGATCGCGAAAGACGAGGTCGGGCGTCAGCTTGTCCTCGCTGCGCAGGGCGGCGAGCTCCTGCTTGATGAGCTTGTCCGGCTTCTTCGAGATCGCCGTGCGCTCGTAGAGCATGGAGCCGATTTTTTTCACCAACGTGCGCACACTCCAGTTTTCCATGCGGCACATCTCGGCGTAGAAGTCCCGCTTCAGTTCATCGTCGAGGTAAATGATCGAGCGAAAGTGGCTCCATCCCAATTTTGCACACAGCGTGTGCAAAATATCGCGATCCGGGAATGCCTCAGCGAGCTTGACCATGTGCGCCAGGTTCCGTTCACTGAACCCTCGGCCAAACTCCTTCTCCAATTGTGCACTCAGTGTGTGCAAAATCTCTTTTCCGTAATCAGCACGCTTTTCCTTCAGCACATCTGTGCGAATGCGAGTGCCGATCTCCCAATACAGGAGCGTCAGACCTGCGTTGACGGTCCGGGCAACGGCTTCGCGGGCCGTGAGGATGAGATCGCGCACCACCGCAAGCAGCGGCGCGGCAGGGGCGGCGGGTTTGGGAGCGAGCGTGCGAGGCTTGGGCTTGGCGGGCAGGGCTCCGTCAGAGTAGCGCGGTCAGGCGGCTTCGGGAAAGGTGAATTGTCTCCGCAGTGCGGAGAGAGTCCACGTGCCATTCTCCACCGAAAACGTCGGCGCCCCAATGGCCAACCCCTTGTCCTTGCCCAGCTCCGCCCGCTCAAAGTCATCGGAAAAGAGCAGCTCCTTCTTCTTCGCCGTCGGCTCTGCGGGCTTGCGAAGCTCGCCGCTCATCTGCTTCTCTTTGGCAGCGGTAACGGCAGGCAACTTCGGCGCATCCGCGGCCTAGGTGGAGGCGGTGAGAAGGCTGGCCAAGGTGAGGAGGCGGAGGTTCATGGGGGGATATAATACAATTCCTTTGGCCTTTTGTCAGCGCATTAGGCCCAGGCGTGGGAACAGTTCGCGTGCGGAGCGTGGTCTTCCCGCGCCATTGCAGACGCTGCGAATGTAGAGGACCTCTCGGCTTCAAAGGTTTCATGTAGCACTCTCGTTGCCCCTTATCGGTTCGAAAGCTGTGGGTCCGTGGTCAACTGGGCTTAGCATTTTGCCACTCAAATCTTTATCGATACTAATCAACCTTTGCTCGAATTGATGTTGTAAAGCATAAACAATTCGACCGCCTGCCACTAGCTGCTTCTCAACCAATGGGATTCGCTGAGTCATAGAGCAAGTGAAGATTATTCTGTCATATAACGCAAATTGAGGCAACCCAAACAGGCCGTTTGCATTGATCACGGAGACGCTTCCGTAACCAAATCGGTGAAGCAATTCGCGTGCTGTGGCTGCTAGATTCTCATCGATCTCTACAGTATAGACTATCGCTTCCAGTTCACTCAGGACTGCGGCATTGCATCCCAAAAATGTTCCTATTTCAAGAATACGACTTTTCGGTTGAGCTTGTAGAGCTTGCAGCGCGCGAGCCGGATGATAAAACCTTGGTAATTTGTTGGGACTATTCAGTGAATTTGGAGGCTGTCGAAATCGTGACTGTTCACTCAAGAACTTTTGGATGGGTGTTCGTTTCATGGCATCGACTATTCTTTCATCGATGCCCTGTGACTTTAGGCATTCCCAAACTATTGGATTAATGCTGGTGTGTTCGAAGTCTGGGGGCGTCATGGGATTATCCTATTCGTTTCGTCATGACGGTCCAAACAATTTCGATATCCGATGCTCTGCGAGTCATTTTATTTGTTGCCCATCGAAGGCGCAGCAAATGGTCATGGTGACGAGAAGGCAAGGGGGCTGCGGATAGAACTGTCGACGGGTCAGAGTAGAATGATTCCAGAGGTCAGCTTTTCTTGGGGCCAATTGGTTTGACTTTTGGTAGTTTGGCTTCCACTAAATCGATCAAGTTTGGACTAAATATTCGAAAGAAGGCTACGTATGAGTTTACAGTATTTTCATCAACTCCAGAGCTGTTCTCGCCTGTATGGGAGATGCGATTCCGAATTCGTATAAGTTCTCCGAGTTTATTTGATGCAGCGGTCCCAGTGGCTCTTGGTCCTTTAGTTCCAAACATGGCCTCAAAAGTCTTTATCCGGCCAAAATAATCCCAATCTAACGTGATTCCGATAGAGCGAAAAACCTCGCTCAGATGTGCAGGTGTCAAATTGGTGATAAACATCGCAAATGCCTCGGCGTTTAGGGTAAATGTGCTTGCGCCCAAGTTGCATGAAGCGAGCTGTGCCGAGAGTTTTTGGGTGTCGATCGACAAATGATCCGGCGGTTCCTTAAACGAGCACAATGCACGCCCCGTAAAAAAGATGTTCTGAACTCGGATGCTCTGAGAAAGCTCATCGAACTTCGGAGCCGAAGAATTGATGTGAATCACAGATTCTTCGACAATTCGTCTGACAAGTTTCTCGAAAGCACCTGAGATTACAACTATCAGCCCTCGACAAAGGTGCGCAGTATTGACATCCTTGAATTCGGTAAAAGCTTTGACCAACTGCTCTAGATCGCCGTGCAGATATTCGCGATTTACAACTGGGCTGAGCCGTGGGCGAAGCTTGCTGGCCAAAGCCGCGAATCGAACTGAGGAATCGATCTCATCGAGAGTGAGCTCAAATTCGCGAATGGCAGCGCTCGCTAATGAAGAGGCCATTTAGCAATGATTTGTGAATATGTCGTCGACTATAGAGAGGCGTTCTTTGATTGCCGCTGCCGTGTTTGGCCTTCCGACAACTATTTCATAGGTCTCTGGATCGGAGAGGGCTGCTTCCAAGTTCTTGACGATTTTTGTCCGATTGGAAACAAGTCGGCTTTTTGATTCTAAATGCCGTTCGGAGGCGACCATAACCGCATCAAAAAGTGGCTGGGATAGCCGCCACTTGCCACTTTGAATGTCTTTGGCCTGAAAGGTTCGCGTTCCAAAAATGTGGTGCGCGAGATCTAGGCTGCTAATGAACGATGATTTCATGGCGTCGATCTCCGAACTCGATGCTTCGCGGTGTGACGCCATGCAGTCATCCAGCATGCTGCGCACAGAACCTTTAATTGCTGATGGACGACGGAATGCGAAAAAGCGCAGAACGATTTCACAGTCTGTCATCCGCTTGAAAAGCTTGTTCTCAGCCAAGTCAGTATTGATGAAGCCATCGTCTTTCTTGTAATGCTCGTCGTAAGGCGGAATTTCCCATATCTGATCAAATAGCCGATTTCCAGCTAACTCGATTAACATTTCGTTGAAGGGACCTGAGTAGAGCGAGTTTCGCAGTTCTTGTGCATTCAACTGTTGACCTCCTGTATTCAGACGTTCGAAGACAGTTCTCCTGATAAAGTTCACCTCACTCGCACTCGAAGCGCTTTCTGCGAGCAAAACATTCGCCGAGATGCGGCGGCGGTCCAAGCCGCTCCTAATTCTCGGTGGGCATTGTTGATAAGTGTAGCCGTTTAATGCAGACCAAGTCTCGAGGCCAGTCAGCTTGAGTTGGTTCTCATAGAACTCGACAATAGCATTCAATCTCTGCTGTCCGTCCATGACCTCATATCGACTGAGGTCCGTCTCGTATAAAAACACTGGTGGCACCGGAATGTTCATGAGCAGTGACTCAATGAACAATGATTTCTTTCTTCGATCCCAGACCAGACGCCTTTGATACTCGGGGCGCAAGTTAATCCATTTTTTTTGCCTTACGAAATCAATGATCTGGGGCAACAGAAAATCGCTTCGCTCCTGCGTGAGTCTGTATTGGCCTGAGTCGTAGATGTCCTCTATCTGCTTTGGCGTGAGTTTTGCCTTCTTGGTAGCCATAATTCTACAGGGGTATATTTCCTTGCGTGTTAAGCCTTGGTGTAAACCTCCGCCCCCGCCTCCACGAACTCCTTGCTCTTCTCCGCCATCCCTTTGGCGAGGGCTTCTTCTTCGCTGATCGCCTGCTCTGCCGCGTACTTGCGGACGTCTTCGGTGATCTTCATGCTGCAGAAGTGTGGGCCGCACATGCTGCAGAAGTGGGCGGATTTGGCGCCGTCTTGGGGGAGGGTTTCGTCGTGGAAGGAGCGGGCGGTGACGGGGTCGAGGCTCAAGTTGAACTGGTCTTCCCAGCGGAACTCGAATCTCGCTTTGCTGAGGGCGTTGTCGCGGTATTGGGCGCCGGGGTGGCCTTTGGCGAGGTCGGCGGCGTGGGCGGCGAGTTTGTAGGTGATGACACCGGCTTTGACGTCTTCCTTGTTGGGCAGGCCGAGGTGTTCCTTGGGGGTGACGTAGCAGAGCATGGCGCAGCCGTACCAGCCGATCATGGCGGCACCGATGCCGCTGGTGATGTGGTCGTAGCCGGGGGCGATGTCGGTGGTGAGGGGCCCGAGGGTGTAGAAGGGGGCCTCGTGGCACCACTCGAGCTGCTTGGCCATGTTTTCCTCGATCATGTGCATGGGCACGTGGCCGGGGCCTTCGTTCATGACCTGCACGCCCTTGGCCCAGGCGCGCTCGGTCAGCTCGCCCTGCACTTCGAGCTCGCCAAACTGCGCCTTGTCATTGGCATCGGCCACGGAGCCGGGGCGGAGGCCGTCGCCGATGGAGAACGAGACGTCGTAGGCGGCCATGATGTCGCAGATGTCGTCCCAGTGGGTGTAGAGGAAGTTTTCCTTGTGGTGGGCCAGGCACCACTTGGCCATGATGCTGCCGCCACGGGAGACGATGCCGGTCATGCGGGACGCCGTCATGGGCACAAAGCGCAGTAGCACGCCGGCGTGGATGGTGAAGTAGTCGACGCCCTGCTCCGCCTGCTCGATGAGCGTGTCGCGGAAGAGCTCCCAGGTGAGGTCCTCGGCCTTGCCGTTCACTTTTTCCAGGGCCTGATAGATGGGCACGGTGCCGATGGGCACGGGGCTGTTGCGCAGGATCCACTCGCGCGTGGCGTGGATGTTCTTGCCGGTGGAAAGGTCCATGACGGTGTCGCCGCCCCACTTGGTGGCCCAGCGCATTTTCTCCACCTCTTCCTCGATGCTGGAAGCGACGGCGCTGTTGCCGATGTTGGCATTGATCTTCACCAGGAAATTGCGGCCGATGATCATCGGCTCCAGCTCGGGGTGGTTGATGTTCGCGGGAATGATGGCGCGTCCGGCGGCCACTTCGCTGCGCACAAACTCGGGCGTGATCTCGTTCGGGATGCGCTGCGGGAAGCGCTTGAAAATGCCCGGCGTGTACTCGTTCTGCACCTGGGCGGAGCCCACGTGCTGCTTGTCGAGGTCGTTGCGCACGATGTCGTTGGTGAAGTCGGCGATCTTCGCGCGCTTCATGTTTTCGCGGATGGCGATGAACTCCATCTCTGGCGTGATGATGCCGGCACGTGCATAGGCGAGCTGCGTCACCACCTTGCCCGCCTTCGCCTTCAGGGGCTGGCGCTGCGCATTGATGGGGGCCTTCAGCGGGCTGAGGATGCCTTCGCGCTTGGCGGCGGCGTATTCGGCGTGGTTCGCGGTGAGGTAGCCGTTGTCGCGTGGCTCGATGGCGCGGCCTTCGTAGGCTTCCACGTCGTTGCGGGCGAGGATCCAGTTTTTGCGCAGGGCAGGGAGGCCTTCCTCCACGGTGCCTTTGTAGGCGGGGTCGCCCCAGGGGCCGGAGGTGTCATAGACGCGCACGGGTTCATTCTGGATGATGCGCCCATTGAAGTCCTTGGTGGGGGAGAGGGCGATCTCGCGCATGGGCACCTGCACGTCCTTGTGGATCTCGCCTTGGACATAGACGCGGGTGGAGGCGGGGAGTTGCTCGGAGGAATGGGGCTCGAAGGAGGCGGTGGAGGCGATCATAGGGAAAGTTCTTGGTTCCTGGTTCTTTGTTCTTGGGTGGGGCGGCGGAAAAGCCGGAACTGAGATGAACCTCCGAGCGAACTCCCTTCGGCGGCATGACCCGCATCAGGTTCGGAGGGTTCGGGCCGAGGAAGGCCTGTCTCAGTCCCTGCGGTGGGACGCCCCTGTCGTGATGTGGGGGGATTGTCGGGGTGGCAGGCCGAAGGTCAAGGGGAAGTGGCGGGGCGGGGGAGTTTGCGGTGGGCCGCCGGGGCCTCCTCGATCCTCCAAAGCTGCACCCGCCAGGGAATCGCGCATGACCCGTGCGCAGCGACACGCGACTGGAGATAATCTTTGGCTCTGATCTTCAATCTCATACCCTTCCTCTGGGTGCATGAGTCCCCCCACGGACTGAAATTACTGAGGAGGAAAAGGCTAGAAAGTCGTTGTTAGGTTATAAAAATTATAGTAAACTTAGGTGTTCTATCAGCCGATGTTGCGTTTCCGCCCCCCAGTTACCAGCGCGATGGCAGCCGTGGGACTGCTATTGATGGCGGTCCCGACGGTGCGTGGGGACATTGTTTCGGACTGGAACTCCCTGGCGCTGAGCCAGATGACCGGCATGGAGGCCCCCCAGGTGGCGCATGATCTCGCGATCCTCGATCTGGCGATGTACAACGCGATCGAGAGCCTGCAGACCAACTACGTGCCTTACAGCTACGGCGGCTACGCAGATCCCGGCGCAGGGCCCACGGGGGCGGATTACCAGGCGGCGATGATTTCTGCGGCCAATACGGTGATGCAGAATCTCTACCCGGGCTCCAGCAGCAGCTTCACCACCCTCTACAACAACGGCCTCAGTGCCATCGCAGACGGCAATGCCAAGACGGACGGCATCGGCTGGGGCGTTTCCATTGGAAACAATCTCCTGAGCTGGCGTGCTACGGACGGCTCCTCGGCTGCGAGCAGCACGCCCTACTCGCCGGTGGGCCTCATCGGCTACTGGCAGCAGACCTCCGCTGCGGCTCCGGTGCTGCCGGGCTGGGGCAGCGTGGGTGCCTTTGCCATCCCCAACACCGCCTCCTACATGACGACGCTGCCGGGCGGCACACTCACTGCCTACCTGCAGTCCAGCCAGTATGCGGCAGACTACAACCAGGTGCAGGCCCTGGGCTCAAACTTCAGCGCCACACGCACCTCCGACCAGACGAATCAGGCCTACTTCTGGGCCGCCGGGGACAACACCGTGAAGATCACGGGCATGTGGAACCAGATCGCGCAGACGGTGGCCAGCACTGCCGGGCTCAACACCGCAGACACCGTGCGCCTCATGGCCACGCTGAATGTGGCCATGGCAGATGCCAGCACCGCAGCCATGGCCACGAGCTATGATCAGCAGTTCTGGCGGCCAGAAACAGCGATCGCCAACGGGGACATCGATGGCAACTCGAGCACGAATGTGGATTCCTCCTGGGCACCGCTCATCGCCTCGCCCTCGCTGCCGGAGTATGTGTCCCTCGGGGCCACCATCAGCCAGGCCGCTGCCACCGTGCTGGCCTCCTATCTGGGAGACAGTGTGTCCTTCAGCCTGGGCAGCGACATCAATGGAGACGGCCACATCGACCTGACACGCCACTTCACCAGCTTCAGTCAGGCAGCCACTGAAGCTGGAATGGCGGGCGTGTATGGCGGCACTCAGTTCATGACCTCCGTGACCGATGGCCAGGCCATCGGTGCCAATGTGGCCAACTACGTGATGGGCAACAACTTTGCCCTCGTGCCCGAGCCCGCAGGCGCCGTGCTGGTGCTGCTGGGTGGTGCGATGCTGCTGGGCACACGAAGGAGAAGATAAAAGCGCGGGCCGCATCCGAGGTTTCGTTTTTTAAATCACGGGTAGATGTGGCGCGGCTGGCGCGTTGTTTTGCGATGCACCGATTCTTCTGCACCGCGCTTTCCTCCCTCCTGCTGTTTCCCGCCCTGCTCCCTGCGCTGGACGCAGCCAAGCTGGCCGCCATTCATCCGGCGATGGAGGCTGCGGTAAAGGCGAAGCAGGCGGCAGGCATCGTCACGCTGGTGATGGAAAAGGGCAAAGTGGTGCACCACGATGCTGCAGGCATGGCCGATGTGGCCAAAGGTCGCGCGATGGAAAAAGACGCGCTCTTCTGGATCGCGTCGATGACGAAATCCATTAATGGCTCCGCTGTGATGGTGCTGGTGGACGAGGGCAAACTCTCGCTCGATGAGCCCGCCTCAAAGTGGCTGCCGGAACTGGGAAAGGTAAAGCTGGCCGATGGCAGCGCACCGGAAAAGCCCATCACCCTGCGCATGCTGCTCAGCCACACGGCAGGCATCGCCTTTCCACGCCGTGCACCGTCAGACGGAGCCATCTCGCTGAAGGCCTATGTGGCCTCTCTGCTCAAGACCCCGCTGGCCTTTCAGCCCGGCAGTGCCTACGAGTACGGCTTTGGGCCCACCGTGGCCGGACGCATCATCGAGCTGGTTTCGGGCATGAAGTATGACGCCTTTTTGCAGGCAAAAATCTTCGCACCGCTGGGCATGAAGGACACGATGTTCAATCCCGACGACGCACACCGCGCACGCATCGCCCGCACCTACAAGATGGATGACGAGACGCATGAGCTGGTGCCGGGCTACAACCCCTTTGTGACCAGCGATGCCAGCGTGACGCACATGGTGGAGCCCTCGGGCGGTCTCTTTTCCACCGCTGCGGACATGGGGCGCTTTTATTCCATGATCGCCAACGGCGGCGAGCTGGACGGCGTGCGCGTGCTCTCGGAAAAATCCGTCAAAGACATGACCGCGCCTGTGAGTGCCAGCGGCAAGATGCTGAACTACGCCTGCGGCTGGCAGGTGAACATTGAGACACAGCGTGTGAACTCCCAGATGCCGGTGGGCAGCTTTGGCCACGGCGGCGCCTTTGCCACGAATGGCTGCATCGATCCGCAGAGCGGCATCGTCACGGTTTACATGGTGCAGAACGTTTTGGTGCCAGATAGCGGCAAGCCTAAGGATGCCTTTCAGCATCTTGTCATGGAGGCGGCAGGCATCACAGTGAAGCCCGTGGCTACAGTGGCAAAGAAGACAAAGCCGTAAGCTGAATTTTGCATCCATAGGGTGCGGAACTTGCTTGCTGCTAGAGGCTTCAATGAAGTATTCCACTGGCAATTGCATGAAAAAATCCGGAGTCACCCGACGCGCCTTTCTCTCCACCGGCATGACCGCTGTGACGGGGGCGTTTCTCGCGGCGGAGGAGCAGGTGCTAGCACCTCTGGGCGTGCCGCTGAAGCAGGAACCGCTGGCGTTTGACTTTGACGCGCTGGAGCCGCATCTGGATGCCGCCACGCTGAAGCTTCACCACGGCAGGCACCACACGGACATCCTCGACAAACTGCAGGAGACGCTGCAGCCGCTGAACCTGAACGTGCCAAACGTGAGCACGCTCATGCCCAACCTCAGCCGGCTGGTCGTGCCCACGGATCCGCGCCGCAGCATGGTGCGCATGGGCGGCCCGCCGCAGATGCTCTCTGCGGACACGCAGCATGCACTGCGCCTGTATGGCGGCGCGCACATCAATCACACCGCCTTCTGGCGCTTTCTGGCACCTCCTGGTAGCGGCCCTGACGGGCCGCAGGGACGAGTGGCTGAGGCCATCGTGAGAGACTTTGGCGGCATTGGTGAATTCAAGACGGCTTTTACCGAGGCGGCCATGAAGCACTTTGGCTCGGGCTGGGCCTTTGTGGTTTTCCGCCCCGGCGGCAGGCTGGTCATCACCACCCTGCGCAATGAGGACAATCCTCTCATGTCCGAGATCGTGCCCGCAGAGCACAGCGGCCGCTTCATCCTCTGCCTGGACCTGTGGGAGCACTCCTACTACCTGAAATTCCGCAACGACCGCCGCAAATACATCGACGCCTGGTGGAATGTGGTGAACTGGAACTTCGTGTCGCGTTCCTACACCGTGGCCTGCAATCTGGCACGAGTCTGAAAAAGGCGCTCAGCGCTTCGTTGGTGCGACTTGGGCGGACTCCTTGGTCGGATACAGATCTGGCATCAGCAGCGGGCGCAGCACCATGGGCGTGAGCTCGTAGGGCAGGGGCTTCCAGGGGTGCTTTTTGTCGGCGGCTACGCGGCCCCACCACAGGCGGCCGCCGTGACGCCACGGGTCGATGACAAGACCGTCTTCAAAACGCTGCCCCTTGGCGGTGACGATGATGCCATGATGCTCCATCCAGGTGTCGCGCTTGGATGCCGTGAGATGCAGCTCCATGGTCTTGGGGTGGAGGAGAAACAGATGCGGGAAGAGATCGTCCCGCCACTGGTAGCAGAGCCCGCGCTTGCGCAGACCGGTGTTCACCAGGCCGTTGTTCAGCCAGGGGTAGCACAGCGGGTTGAAGTCGGCGGAAAGTTTGGCTGATTCCTCGATGGCGGTGCTGGCCAACCTGTCGGCCTCCCGGGCACTGACGGTGGGGGAGAGCTGCTGCAGCGCGGTGCTGAGTTCGTGAGCCCTCTGCTGCCGCTGGGCAGGCGTGCCGACGTTCACGCAGGAGGCCAGGGTGAATAAAAGCAGCAGCGCGGAGAGACGAAAGACGTGGGACATTGCTCGGAAAGGCAGATCAGGTCAGAGGGCCGTATGCGGCCTCGTGAAGTGCGCGGGCCTGCTCCTGCCATTGTTCGCGGGTGGCGCGATTTTTAAAGGCCAGCAGCTCGCTGAAGGCACGCAGTTCTTCTTCATTCCAAAGCGCGATCTGCCTCCAGGTGCGGATGCCGTGGGAGTAGAGCTGCTCGCTGATGACTTTTTTGATGCCCTTGATCTGGGTGAGGTCGTCGTCAGGCACGGAACTGCTGACAGCGGCGCTTTCCTCGATACGGCGCAGCACGCGGGTCTGAGTCTGAAGGCTGTCAACCTCGGCGGTGGCTGCGGCCAGACGCTTCTCGCTGTCTGCCAGACTGCGGCGTGCCTGGCGTAGGCCGGCGGCATCTGGCGGTGTCTTTTCCTCAAGCGAACGAATGCGGTGCTGGCAATCGTCGCGCTCCTGAGTCAGCGTTGTCAGGCTGGCTTGCTGCGCTGAGAGCTGGTTTTCCAGCGCGGCGATTTTTTCTCCAAGATTGGCGGCAGGCGCTGCGGCTTTCGGTTTGGCCGCAGGGCTGCGTTTGCGCTTGGCCTGGGGCTCTGGGGCCGCTGCAGGTGGTACGCTCCGCAACTGCGTCAGCTCTGCCTCGGCCGTAGCGAGCGCTTGCTGCGCGGCTGTGTGCTCCGCCCTGCTGGCCGCCAGTTCCACTTTGGCTGTGGCCAGCTCTGATTGTGTGCTGCTCTGGGCTGCACGCAGATGCTCCAGATCAGAGAGCAGGCGTGCGCTTTCGGTTTCCAGTGCGCGTGCAGCTTCGCGGGCCTTGGCGGCAGCGTCCTGCTGCAGCCGGATTTCATTCTGAGCTGCCTTGAGATCATCGTGCAGGGCCTGCTGCTCGGTGGTGTTTGGAGCCTGCTGCGGCGTCGGCTCAGCGGCGGTAGCAGCCTGGGCTTCTGCCTCCGCTGTGCGCAGGGCTTTCTGGGCCTCTTCGAGCTTGGCGGTGAGATCTTGGATGCTCTTGAGCAGATCGCTGCCACGCCAATGCCAGCCAAACCACCCGAAGAGCGCGGCGGTGAGACCGAGCAGCGGGGCGAGGTAGAGCAGCAGCCAGAGGAAGGAGGACATCAGGGAAATTCAGGGTGGGCCAGGTGCAGGCGCAGCTCTTCTACGGCCTCGGCGGAGAGTTCTTCAACGACGGCAGCAGGAATGCCAGCGGGGACTTTGCCAGCGCGCGCGATGCCGCCCGCCTCCACCAGATCCTGCGTCACCAGCATAATCTCCCAGTCTCCACCCGGACGCGCGATGGCAAAAATGCCTGCGCTTCCGGCTTTGGGTGCTGGCGGCAGGCTCTTCAGCGTGTTCAGGATGCCTCTGGAGGCCGCACAGTCGCCATGCACGCGGAAGGAGTCGCTCATCACCAGAAACGGCGGGCTGTAGGCGCGGCGCACGGCATCCACGCACAGGGCTTGGGCTGCTGCCTCGGCCACTTGACCGGAGAGAATGACGCGGCTGCCAAACACTGCCAGGCTCAGAAAGGCGGGCTGCATCGCCTGAGGCTGGCTGGGAGAGGTGCCGCCAGTGCCATCCAGCCAGCTGCTGACCACGGCGCTGTCGGCTTGTAACTCCCGAAGATCCAGCATGCCTGGCAGGTCATTTTTCCAGGTCTGTTCCTTCACGGCGATCTGCCATTCCACTGGCTTCCAGGCGTCGCCTGCCAGGCCCAGAAAGCAGGTCTTGCCACCGGGCTTGTCCTTCTCTGGCAGCAGGGCCGTCGTGATGGGGCCAAACTCACCGCTGGGCCGCCGATCTGTGGTGACACGGATCTGGTCATGCAGACGACGTGGGGAGAAAGCCTGCAGTGCTTCCTCCAAAACAGTGCGCTTCATGGCCTCGCTGCCCACTTCCCCCCGTAGAATGATCTCCTGGCCTCGTGCTGCCAGAAAAAGATGGCCCGGAGGCAGACGCACAAAGCGTTCGGCATCCAATTCGGCACGCTGCTCTTTGAGGTGCAGGGCGCGCAGTTCCTCCAGGGCGGGCAGCACTTGCTTCTTCCACTCCTCCTCGCTCACCCCCGCATCACGGGCTTGGGACAGCAGGGTGGCGTCTGCGCTTTGCAGCGCCAGCTGGCGCCAGCCTTGGCCGATGCGTGCCAGCCAGGCCTGTGCACCTGTGGACGGTGCAGGGATGCCTCGCAGCGTAGTGGAGACGCTGGCCGCCTCGTCATGGACCTCGGCATCGGTGCCGGGCATGCCTTCAGTGGAGCCGCCCCGGGTGTCCCACTGGTCCTGCACGCTCCGTGCCAGATCCCGGGCCTCGTAGGCGTTCGCGGCGGTGCCCAGCAGGCGGGCACGGGGTCCGTTGGCGGCCAGCAGCAGCCAGCCGGGCGCATAGGGCACGATCTCGATCTCGCTGCGCACGCCGCCCACGGGATTAAGGTGCAGGCCCAGGCCACCGGAAAGCGGTGCAGGGGCACGCACCAAGTCTCTCACTGCGGCCTCGATGCGGTTGCGGTCTTGTGCGGTGCGCACGCTGCCGCGCAGGTGTGCCTGCTGGCCGTCAAAGGTCACTTGCAGCGCTCCCAGACGGTCTTTCAGCTCAGTCTGCTTGGAAAGTGTATCCTTTGCAGCGGCCTCAAGCGTGCGCTGCATGACGGGTAGCAAGACCAGTGCTCCTAGCAGCCAGAGCGCGAAGAGGGAGGCAGCAGAGAGAATCCAGCGCGCGCGTGTCATGGCGGGGGATGGTCACTCCTTCTCGGTGAGCATGCGCACCTCTTCGGTGCTGTAGCGCCGTGCCTCACCGCGCTGATTGGTCTGGAGGATCGCACCAGTCTCAGTCTCCAGGCAGGTGAGCCAGCCTTCGCCGTAGGCCCAGGTGTCGATGCAGATGCGGCCGGGCAGGATGAGAGGCAGCCCGTTTTTCTGCGCGGTGTGGCCGCAGATCATGGTCTTGCCGGAAAAATGCGGATGGGAGTCGTCAAACCGCCGCCAGAAGAGCCAGTCGTCGCTCTGGTCAGGCATGGGCAGCATGGCGTTCACATTGGCATGGGCAAAGATGTGGGTGTCATTCATGTGCCAGCGCTGCAGGCGCTTGCTGAGGAATTCCCAGTGCTCCTCAGGGATGGCGCTCCAGTCCGGCGTGTCCATGCAGCCGTAGGACTGCATCGTCTGCCGGCCGCCTACGCCATACCAGGATCCGGAGTCCACCAAGCTCTGGCGGGCATCCAGCATGAGGATCTCATGATTTCCCAGGATGGGAATGAGCTGGCAGTGGCTTTCCAGGTCCAGCAGGGTGTGCAAAACGCCTCGGGTGTCCGGTCCGCGGTCCACGTAGTCTCCCAGAGTCACAATGGTGTCATCGCTCCGGGGGGCCAGTTCCTGGAGCAGCAGGTCTAGCGCGGTGGAGCAGCCGTGGATATCTCCAATGACGAGAGTCCGCCCGCTTTTGCGTTCGCGGGTGGGGAGCTTGACCCTCGACGTGTGAATGTCGGGGGCTTCATCGCTGACCAGAATGGGCATCGGCCAATCTTGCGCGATGAGCGCCAGACGCAACCACCGATCATCGTGTTGGCAGAATCCCTGAGCCGGTGCAAGGTGCTCTGGATGTCACCCTCCCCCCAGAAGCCCAGCCTAAGCCCAGCCAGCCCGCCGCCCATCTTTGCGGCCCGTGGACTGCGCAAGGTGTACCACACCGGAGACCTCAACGTGGTGGCACTGCAGGGGGTGGACCTGGACTTTCACACTGGGGAGCTGGCTGTGCTGCTGGGTGCTTCTGGCAGTGGCAAGTCCACACTGCTCAACATCCTCGGCGGGCTGGACATCCCCACTTCCGGCAGCCTGCACTACAAGGGCTGGGACCTCTCAGGCGGCGGGGAGCGCACGCTGACCCAGTTTCGCCGTAACTGCGTAGGCTTCGTCTTCCAATTTTACAATCTCATCCCCAGCCTTACCGCGCGGGAAAACGTGGCCCTCATCACAGACATCGCCCCAGACCCCATGAAGCCAGAGGACGCGCTGGACCGTGTGGGCCTGAGCCACCGCTTGGACCATTTCCCCTCCCAGCTCAGCGGCGGTGAGCAGCAGCGCGTAGCCATCGCCCGCGCCATCGCCAAAAAGCCCGAGGTGCTCCTGTGCGACGAACCCACCGGCGCTCTGGATGTGAACACCGGCATCACCGTGCTGGAGGCCATCGAGCGCATCAACCGCGAACTCGGTACCCTGACCATCGTCATCACCCATAATGCGGCCATGTCCGCCATGGCTGATCGAGTCCTCCATCTTTCAGACGGCCACATCGTCAAAGAGAGCCGCAACGCTGAGCGTGCATCGGTCTCTAGCCTACAGTGGTAAGTGATGGCTGTTCCTTCATGTTAGGCATGACTCTTGTTGGGGCTAATGTCCTGATTGAATAAGATTATATACTATTTAAATTGAGTGATCGTGCTTAATTTGGATGGGGTATTGTGAATCTGCGGTCGGCTAGGGGCTGTTGAAAAATAGGCGCTAGACAGGTTGTAATTCATTGAAATAGAGATGTTTAAGCTTGCGCGCAGCTCGTTCTTTTTCTTTGAATACCCAAGGCCTGCTTAACCCACAAACAGCCGACCTCTGCAACCATCCCTTCGATTCCTTTAGAGTGCTTTAACCCAAGCGCGCACTTCCAACTCCAGCGGTTCTTTCATGATTCCTGATACCCTTTTTAACAAAGATTCCCTGGGTCTCGCCGTGGCCTCCAACCGTTTCCGGACCCAGTTTTCGGTGAACCCGAGGATGAGCAATTCAGAGGGGCGCAAGACTCCATTCGCGGAAGAAGTCGTCATGGAATCCGCGGGACGGGTGGAAAAACCCGCCGCTACCGTGCCTTTTCCAAATCTTGCCTCTGTTGTGAACTCGGATGTGTTTTTGATCACCGGCGTGACGGGCTTTTTGGGTGGTGCTGTCGTGGCAGAACTCTTGAACACGGCTTTTCCTGGGAAGCTCCTCCTCATGGCGCGCGCGTGCAGTCCTGAGGAAGGTCTTGCGCGTGTCCGGCGCTCCTTGGAGCGGTTTGATGTGCCTTCCACGCGCCTCCAGCAGTTGACGATCAAGAACGTTCTCTGCGGAGATCTTGCCAATGTGCACGCCTTTGCAGATGACGAAAGGCTGAAGCACGTGACACATGTGGTGAACTGCGCTGGCATCACCTCCTTTGGAAAAGATCCCAACGTCTGGCGGGTGAACGTGGACGGCACGCTGGAATTCGCACGCCATCTGAAGCGTGCTTCGGGCTTGAAGCGCTTCATGCACATCAGCACGGCAATGATCTGCGGAGACAAGCCGCCAAGCGTGGTGGAGGAGGATGTGAGCCTGAGCATCAACGGTCAGCACCTTGTGCCTTATACCGAGAGCAAGGCCGAGGCCGAACGGCGGCTGATGAAGGAGATGGAAGGCCTGCCTTTCGTCATCGTCCGGCCGACCATCATCGCTGGACATACCAAGCTCGGCTGCCGCCCCTCCGGAAGCATCTTCTGGGCCTTTCGTATGAGCCACGCGCTCCGGATGACGACTTCGCCTCTGGATGGCATGATCGATGTGGTGCCGGTGGACTATGCCGCACGTGCAGTGCTGCATCTAGTGGCCGCACGAAAGCTGAAGCATTCCATTTATCACGTGGGTTCAGGCCCCTCCCACAGCTCGACCTTCGCGGAAATCGACGCTGCCTTTGTCAAAGCGGCGGGCACCGGAGCGGACAAGGAGTTCTACAGTGGCACCGTGGAAGAGGCGGTTGCCCGCAAAGCAAGCTTCCATGAAATCTTCGGGGAATGTAATCGCCGCTTCATGCAGATGGCCATCCGGCTCTACGGCGGATTTGCGGCGCTGAACGCCACCTTTGACAATGAACGACTGCTCAAGGAAGGAGCCCCGCCACCACCAAAGTTTTCAGACTATCTGGCGGTGTGCCTGGAGACCTGCAAAGAAGTAAACATCTACGCCCAGGCGATGATCGATTTTGTCTGAGGCGGCATGAACACTTCAGGCTTCATCCAGGACTATGGCCTGCTGGCTCTGGTCATCGGTACCATTTTTGAAGGAGAAGGAGTCGTGCTCGTGGCGGGTCTGGCCATCCGCCAGGGCCTGCTGCCGCCGGTGGCGGCTTTGCTCGCCGCTCTGCTTGGCACCGTCATTTCGGACCAGTTCTGTTTCTACTTAGGCCGGCTGATGGGTGGCAGGGTGCTGCAACGCTTCCCGGGAATGCGAGCGCGTTTTGAATCGGTGCGCAGACGAGTGGAAGGACACCAGACGGCGATCATCTTCAGCTTCCAGTATTTTCCTGGCCTGAGCATGATCGTGCCCTTCACCCTGGGCATGACAAAGCTGCTGGCCCTGCGCTTTCTGGTGCTGGATGTGCTGTCTGCCGGGCTGTGGGCCGGGACTCTCCTCTGCGCGGGTTATTTGTTTGGCATGTCCATCCAGCCCCTGCTGGAAAAATTCCATGACTACAGCGGCTGGTTGTTGGGCGGTCTGGCCTGCCTCATCCTGCTGCTGTTCCACTGGCGCGCGGTTTGTGCCGCAAGGGACGTGGAGACCAAGGAGGACGGACTGTGAGCGCCGACCTATGTCGCCTTTGCAAAGGCACGATGATGCTGCTGGCACTGGCACTTGCATCCTGCCGCACCGCCAAAAGCGTGGTGGCAGCCGTCGAGGTCAAGCCTTCGACCTTCCTAGAGCACGCCGGGAATCTGAGGGAAGTGCGCGAACGTTCTCCGTTTCTCGGAAACTGGTGGGACCCGGACAAAAAGATGGTCGCCACTCTCGAAAAGGTCAAAAAAATCTACATCGCTCCCGTGCAGCACAGTCACGTGCGGCCAATGGAGGGGATCATTCCGAAGATCGAATACGGATCATGGCGCCGCGACCGCAACCTGCCCACGCTCGCCAAGTACACGCGCAAAAAATTCATTCAGGTGTTCAAGGATTCAAAAAACCCGCGCTTTACTGTGGTGGACGAGCCTGGCAAGGAGGCCGTGACCCTAGAGCTTTCACTGCTGGAATGGGTGCCAAACACCTACACGGGCTTCGCCGTGCGCGAAGTCGTGGACTGGGTCACGTTTGACGGAGTGGCTGCCGTAACTCTGAAAGGAACGCGGGGCGTCATTGCCATTGAAGGGCGCATGATTGAGCCAAAGTCAGGGAAGTCTTTTTTCGAGTTTGCTGACAAGGAGATCGGAAAGACCGTTTTGATCCTGCCCATTCAGGAGTTCTTTCCCTCAGGGCAGGCGCACTTTGCCATCACTGAGTGGGCCAAACAGCTGGAGGAACTTCTCCGCACCAAGGCGGATGTGAAGGTGAAAGACAGCTTTCCCGTGGTGCTGTGGAACTATTGACTCGCAATGCCATGACCAACTATCAAGGTCCCGAATTCCAACTGGTTGAAACCATCTCTGCGGCAGACTTGGCGCGGCAGGGCGGATTTCAGCCGCGCAAGACTCCTCTGCTGGTGAAGGGGGCGGTGAAATCCTGGCCTGCCTGGGATAAGTGGACCTTTGCCAGACTGGCAGAACTCAAGCGGCCCGATGGCTCTGAAGTCATCTCAAGTTTCCAAAATGGTCTGGTCGAGCAGGGGGTGACCAAAGAGCCGCTCGATCTTCCCGTGGCTCCCTACCTGCGAGAGCTGGATGACCTGGCGCGCAAAATTCGTGCGGAGTGGGATGGTGGCACCGGATTGTGTCCGGATCGTATTTGGAAAGGACTCAAACCAGGCGATCGCTTTCACCTGAACTGGGACCATTTGCGGAGCTTCACCCCGAACCGCATCTATCTCGCTCAGTGGGACATTTTGCGGGAGTTCCCGGAAATGAAAAAGGACTTTGCCATCCGCACTCTCTGGCCCGGCTGGCGCATGACCTGGAAGTATGTTTTCATCGGTCCCTCAAACACCGTCACCGGCCTGCATTACGATTTTCCAGACAACTGGTTTTGCCAGGTGGCGGGGGTGAAGGAGTTCCTGCTCTTCCCGCCGGAGAACACGCCGCATATGCACCCTTCGAAGAAGTTCGACTGGGGTGCCACTCTCAGTGATATCAACATTTCTAAGCTCGCGGAGCAGCCGCAAATGCGGGAGGATTTTGCCAAGACGAAAGGCCTCTATGCACGCGTGGAGGCAGGGGATGCGCTTTTTGTGCCCAAGCAGACCTGGCACTGCGTCGTGGCGCTGGAGCCGTCCGTGAGCCTCGCGGTCTTCGGACTTACGCTGCCAGAGGTTTTGATCGGCGGCGGCAAGGCGGAGATCAAAGCGCTGCTGCACAGGCTGCGCCTCTATCGCTGGGGCAACTGCACCTGTCACAAAATGACAGCTGCCCCCAAAGCCTGATGCTGATCACGTAAACAAAATGTGCGTGCCTGCGCCCGCTGACTCTTCGTAGAACTGCCCCACGGTCAGCACGCCGTCTACGCGGTCCATCAGGTCTTCCTTTTTGAGCTTGAACATGTCCATGGCCAGCTTGCAGGCGAAGATCTTGCCGCCGGAGTCGGAGATGAGCTCCAGGAATTCGCGCACGGGCGGGATGTCCAGTTTCTCCATCTCCCTGTTCATCAGGCTTGTGGCAAAGGCGGAGACACCCGGCAGCGCGCCCATCCAGGTGGGGAAGGGCATCGTCATCGGCATGCCCAGCATGGGCATGGCCATGTTCAGCGCGGCATTGCCCACGGTGGAGACCTTCATGTGATCCAGCGTCTTGTTGGCCAAGCCGTTGAGTCCAAAGAAGGTGAAGAACAAGGAGGCCTCGATGCCCTCCATGCGTGCGCCATTGGCCATGATCAGCGCCGGGTAGATGCCATCCAGCGAGCCACGGCTCACGATGATGCAGATCTTCTTCACCGGTTGTTTGTCGTCAGGGGTGCTCATAAGTGCGGAGTATGTGAGGGGTTAAATGCAGCCGACGGGTTTGGGGATGCCGGCAATCTTGGAGGACTTCTTCAGCGGGCCGCCGGGAAAGAGATCGTAGAGCTCCTTGGTGGTGACCACGCCGCTCTTGCCCATGCTGCGGATGGTCAGCGCGGCACCTTTGGCTTGCTGCTCTCGCAGGTAGCGCACCACTTTCATATGCGCGTCTGTCAGCGCGCCCACTCCTTCCTCCGCGGCAATGGCGGCGGCGATGGCTTCGTTCCATTGGGACATGTCGGTGAGGTAGCCCTCCTCATTCACGTCCACTTCAGTTCCTGCGATGTTCTTTTTCATGATCGTTGTACGGGATGGTTTTCAAGATTCGACGGGTTTCTTTTTCTGCCGGCTGATGCCCGGCAGCGGCCAGGCGCGCAGCAGCACGTTCCAGTAGATGTGGCGGAAGGCCAGCTTGCCCCAGTGGTTGAGGCGGCTCTCCTCCAGCAGGCGCATGGGGCCAAAGGCGAAGGGGAAGCCGCCTTCGTGCGGCTCGTACTCGTGGTTGAAGTCGATCAGCAGCGCCTTGCCGTTGCCGGACTCGATGAAGCAGTTCGAGTGGCCGTCAAACTCCTCCTTGAGCGGCTCTCCGGCGATGTGTCGAATGATGTTGTCCGCCAGCGTCTCGCTTTCAAAGTGGGCCACCGAGCCCGCCTTCGAGGCCGGGAGATTGGTGGCGTCTCCGATCACAAACACGTCCTTGTACTCGATGGATTGCAGCGTGTGCTTGTTCGTGGCGATGAAGTCGAGATCATCCCCCAGCGCGGAGCGGCGCACGGCTTCGTCTCCCATGTTGGTGGGCGTGGTCACGAGGAGGTCGTAGGGCACCTCGCGGCCGTCAAAGCACACGAGCTTGTTGTTTTCCTGATCCACCTTTTCGGCCACGAATTCGGTCACCAGTTCGATGCCTTTGTCTCCCAGCAGGTGGCTCAACTTCTTGGAGGCCTTGGGCTTGGTGAAGGCACCGGACAGTGGTGTCACGTAGGTGAGCATGACCTTGTCGCGCATGCCGCGCTCGCGGAAAAAGGTGTCCGCCAGGAAGGTGAACTCCAGCGGGGCCACAGGGCATTTGATAGGCATCTCATTGATGTGCACCACCACGCGGCCGCCGGGGAAGGTTTTCAATTTCTCGCGTAGCGCGCGTGCGCCATCCAGCGTGTAGAAATCGTGCACGTTCACGCGCCATTTCGGGCCGAGCATGCCGGCGGTCTCCTCCGGCGCGGTGCGGCAGCCTGTGGCGATGATGAGCAGGTCGTACTTGAGTGTGCGCCCGTCTTTGATCGTGACTGCATGCTCTTCGGGAATAATGCGATCCACTTCCGCCTGCATAAACTCGACCCCCTGGGGAATGAAGTCGCGTGTGCTGCGGATGATGTCGCCCTCCTCATACTTGCCAAAGGGCAGGAAGAGCAGCCCAGGCTGGTAGAGGTGCTTCTCGGAGCGGTCCACGACCGTGATGCTCCACTCCTGGGCGGGCAGCCGCCTGCGCAGGCTGTTGGCCATGATGGTGCCCGCCGTGCCGCCGCCGAGGATGAGAAGATGTCTGCTCATGAGGATGTGTTATGTTGTCTTGAAATACGTCTATATGCGTGTATGCGTATATGCAATAACAAACACCAACTCGATTTTGTCATCCATGAGCTCCACCCTTTCCGCCGACGAGCGCGGCATCATTCTTCCCTGTCCCGCCTGCGGTACCGCCAACCGCATCGCCTACACCAAGGCTGCCCAGCAGGGCCGCTGTGGCTCCTGCAAGGCGGACCTGCCCCACATCTCCATGCCTGTGGAGATCGATGGCCCGGTCAGCTTTGCCGCGCTGGTGTCTGGCAGCACGCTGCCGATCGTCATCGACTTCTGGGCTCCTTGGTGCGGTCCCTGCCAGATGATGGCGCCGGAGTTTGCCAAAGCCGCAGCGCAGGCCGCAGGCGCAGCCATCCTGGTCAAAGTGAACACCGACGAACAGCAGGACATCGCCCGCCAGTTCCGCATCCAGGGCATTCCCGCCTTTGCACTAATCAAGGGCGGAAAGCTGGTCTCACAAACATCCGGCTTTCAGCCTGCCGAGCGCCTGCTGGCGTGGGCGCGGCAGGGCTGATGCCTCACTTCCGCTTGAAACGCACGAAGTAGTTTTCCTTCAGCACATCGGTCGTCTCAGTCAGCTTTTCGAAACCGGCGGCGGTGACTTCGGCTTCAAAGACCTCCTGCCCGGCACGCACGTGGCCCATGACGAAGTCGCTGCTCACGCCGGGGATCCGCTTGAAGTCGATGAGCACGAGCTGGCCGCCGGGCTTCAGCGCCTTGTGCAGGCTGGCCAGGCTGTCCTGCGGATACTCAAAGTGGTGGTACACGTCGCAGATGAAGGCGAGATCGATGCTGGCCTCCGGCAGTCCCACGCTGCGCGGTGTACACTGCACGGTGGTGACGTTGGCCGCCTGAGCCTGAATGGCACGGGCCTGGATGTGAGAGAGAAAGTTTTTGGCAATGTCCACGGCGTACACATGGCCCTTGGGCCCGACCCCCTGAGCAAAGGGAAGGGTGAATAGTCCCGTGCCTGCGCCGATGTCCGCCACGCTCAGGCCGGGACGCAGCCGCAGCGCGGCCACAATCTTCTCGCGCTGATGAAAGATCTCGCGGCTTTCAGTTTCAAACTTCTGCGCCCACTCGTCGGCCTTGAGGTTGGGATCGAGAAACTTGTCATTGATGCCCGGCTTCACGCTCGCTTCTTGAGCGATGGCAAAGGTGGCAAGAACTGGAATGAGAAGAAGGCGGGGAAATTTCATCGGTGGGTTTATGGCTGGGCATCGGGTTTCCACGACATGTAGCCGCGGTGGATGTGCTGGATGTTGCGGAAGCCAAGCTCTTTGAGCATGGCCACGGCCTTGCGGCTGCGATAGCCGCCAGCACAGTACACCAGCACAGGCTTGGTTTTATCCAGCGCACCGGCCTTGGTTTCAAAAGCAGGATCGCCGATCGAGATGTTCACGGCTCCAGGCAGGGCTCCATCGGCGTATTCGCCGGAAGAGCGCACGTCCAGCACCTGGGTCTCAGGATGCGCCTGCAGCCAGCTATTGGCCTGCCCGGCGTTGAGGTTGGCGCAGGTGCAGCCCGGGGTGGCTGAGAAGAGCCGGCGGTCCCAGCTCCCCTCATACCAGAACCACAGGGCCGCGACGACAGCGAGGGTGATGAGTGTCCACATCATGCTGCGCAGAATCATGGGTGGGTGGTTGTTACGACTGTCTCAGACTCCGCCCAGCTTCTTCATTTGCTGGGAGAGGCGCTTGAGCAGATTGGTGCAGACGTTGTCGCACAGCTCGGTGATCGTGGGATCGGCGATGAAGCAGATGGCGGTCAGCCCCTCACGGCGGCGGCCCACCATGCCAGCCTCCACCAGCGACTGCACATGGCGCGAGACGTTGGCCTGGGTCAGGCCCGTTGCCTCCACGAGTTCGGTGATGTTCTTTTCGCCCTCCTCCAGGGCGCGCAGGATTTTCAGGCGGCTGGGTTCGGCCAGGGTCCGGAACCAGGAGGCGATCAAGACGAGGGCCTCCTCCGAAACCGGCGGCAGGTTTTTTTTGCGTGCGGCAGGCATGAGTTGAAAAAGGGTTTGCAGGCATCTGCTATATGCGTATAGACTCATATAGTTGATAATGGATTATCCGCTGAGCCCTCTCCGAAGTCAAACCCGAATCAAGGCATCCTTATGAAGCTCGAAAACGCCATCCGCGCCCTCGCCGGCACCCTGATCCTCCTCAGTCTGGCTCTCAGCCACTACGTGCACCCAAACTGGATCTGGTTGGCCGTTTTTGTGGGGGCCAATCTCCTGCAGTCCGCCTTCACGGGCTTTTGTCCGGCTGAAACCATCTTCAAAAAGCTGGGCTTTAAAGATTCCTGCACAGCAAAACGCTAAACCTGCAGAGCGCCGTTTCTTCTGCTGCATTCAATATGACACGACAGACCCATCTGACCTATGACCCTCATGAAACCTTGGATTCTCCTCTCCACACTATTGCTTCTGGTCTCCTGTGGCAGGCATGAAGCAGCCAGCCACAAGGCCGCAGCACTGTCTGAAGCCAAAGTGAAGGTGCAGGGGGCTCGCCTGCAGCCGCACACCGCCGCCGAGGAGGTGGTGGGCACCGTGCGCTCCAAACTCCGCGCCATGGTGGAGGCCAAGATCAGCGGCCGTCTCTTGGAGTACACCGCCATCCCCGGCACCAAGGTGAAGAAGGGCGATCTGCTGGCACGCCTGGAGAATCAGGAGATCCAGGCCAAGGTGGATCAGGCCAAGGCCATGCTGGAGCAGGCGCAGAGCGACTTCTCCCGCCAGAAGCAGCTCATCGAGAGCAAGGCCACTGCGAGGCAGGACTTTGACGCCGCCGATGCTCGCGTGAAGGTGGCCACCGCCAGCGTGAGCGAGGCCGAGACCATGGCCGGATACGCCCGCGTGACGGCCCCGTTTGACGGTGTCATCACACGCAAGCTGGCAGACGTGGGCGACTTGGCCATGCCGGGCAAGCCGCTGCTGGAGATCGAGGCTCCCACCTCGCTGCGTTTTGAAGCCGACCTGCCAGAGGCCATGCTGGACCGCGTAAGCATGGGCGCAAAAATGCAGGTGCGCATCGCCACGCTGCCACAGCCGCTGGAGGCCGTGGTGAGCGAGATCGCCCCGGTGGCCGATCCTGTGAGCCGAACATTTCTGGTCAAGCTGGATCTCCCAAGTGCCGAGGGTCTTCGCACCGGCCAGTTTGGCCGCGTGGCTGTACCCGTGGCAGAGACAAAGCTGCTGCTGGTGCCCGCCGCCAGCGTGATCAGGCGCGGCCAGATGGAGCTGCTCTTTGTGGCCAAAGACGGCCATGCACTGCTGCGCCTAGTCAAGACGGGCAAGGTGCTCTCTGACGGCATCGAGATCCTCTCTGGTCTTGAGGAAGGGGCGCAGGTCGTGATCAACGACGCCGCCAAACTCACCGATGGCCAACCCGTGACGATCCAGCCATGAGCACTCCTGCCGAAAACTCCTCCCACCTTGGCATCGCGGGCCGCATTGCCGCTGCGTTTGTGGACTCCAAGCTGACCCCGCTGGTCGTCATCGCCTCAGTCATCCTCGGTGCCGCCGCCGTGGTGTTGCTGCCTCGCGAGGAGGAGCCGCAGATCAAGGTTCCCATGGTAGATGTGCTGGTGTCCATGCCCGGCTCCTCGGCCAATGAGATCGAGGAGCGCGCCACGCGCCCGATGGAAAAGCTGCTCTGGGAGGTGCCCGGCGTGGAGTATCTCTACAGCACCTCACGCGACAGCGAGAGCCTCGTCATCGTGCGCTTCAAGGTGGGCGAGGATCCCGAGCGCAGTCTGGTGAAGATCACGGAAAAGCTGCGCTCAAACTATGACCGCATCCCGATGGGTGTCTCCCCGCCGCTGATCAAACCGAAGAGCATTGACGACGTGCCGATTCTCGCGCTGACCTTCCACAGCGCGCGGTATGATCACCTCACACTTCGCCGTCTGGCCGCGCAGGTGGAGGAGTCGGTGAAGCAGGTGCCGCTGGTGGCGGAGACCACGCTGCTGGGCGGCTCCCGCCGTGCCGTGCGTGTGATGCTGGACCCCGTCAAACTGGCCTCACGCAATCTCAGCCCCGCAGGTCTCGTGCCCATGCTGCAGCAGGCCAACCGCCAGTTCCGCGCAGGTGGCCTGACCACAGGAAACAACGAGGTGCTGGTGGAGACCGGAGCTTTCCTGCGCACCGCGCATGAGGTGGGAGATGTGGTCATCGGCGTCTTCAGTGGACGCCCCGTGTATTTGCGGGAGGTGGCCGAGATCATCGACGGCGGCGAGGAGCCCACGCAGTATGTCTTTCACGGCAGCAAGAGTGCTGACGAGCCCGCCGTGACGCTCAGCATCGCCAAGCGCCCTGGAGCCAACGCCATCAGCGTGGCCGACGAGGTGCTGCACAAGGTGGACCTGCTCAAAGGCACGATCATTCCCGCCGACGTGCAGGTCAGTGTGACTCGCAACTATGGCGAAACTGCGGCAGAGAAATCCAATGAGCTCCTGCTGCACATGGGCATTGCGGTTTTCAGCGTGGCCATTCTCATCTGGCTCACGCTCGGCTGGCGGGAGAGCGGCATCGTGGCGGTGGCTATTCCGGCCACGTTGGCGCTCACGCTGCTCATCTTCTACCTATACGGCTTCACGCTGAACCGCATCACGCTCTTTGCGCTGATCTTCAGCATCGGCATCTTGGTGGACGACGCCATTGTGGTGGTGGAAAACATAGTGCGTCATTTCCACCTGCCTCAGAACAAGGGTCGGAGCTGGTCCAGCATCGCGGTGGAGGCCGTGGGAGAGGTGGGAAATCCCACCATCCTGGCCACTTTTGCCGTGATCGCCGCCGTGCTCCCCATGGCCTTTGTGGGCGGGCTCATGGGGCCCTACATGCGGCCCATTCCCATCGGGGCCAGCGCGGCCATGTTCTGGTCATTGCTCATCGCCTTCATCGTCACGCCCTGGGCCTCCATCCGCATCCTGCGCTGGGGCGGCAAGTACTCCAAGCTGACTGAAGGCAAGGCCGTGGACGACGGCCATAAGCACCTGGCCTCCGAGCATGAGGAGGATTTTTTCACCAAGCTCTATCGCCGCATGATGGGCCCGTTGATTCACCACACCGGTTCGCGCTGGATGTTTCTCATTGGCATCACCGTGCTGCTGCTCGGTGCCATGGCCACGGTGGGCCTCGGCTGGGTGAAGGTGAAGATGCTGCCCTTTGACAACAAAAGCGAGTTTCAGGTGATCCTGAACATGCCGGAGGGAGCCTCCCTGGAGCAGACCGCCGCCGTGGCGCGCGAGATGGCCGCTGTGATCCGCAAGGAGCCGGAGGTGACCGACTACCAGATCTACACCGGCGTGGCCTCGCCCTACAATTTCAACGGCCTCGTGCGCCACTACTTCCTGCGCCGTGGTGCCAACGTTGCTGACATCCAGGTGAACCTGGTGGGCAAGCACGAGCGCAAGGCGCAGAGCCACGATATCGCCAAACGTGTGCGCCCTGCCGTGGCGGAGATTGCCGCGCGCTACGACGCACGAGTGGCCATCGCCGAAGTGCCGCCCGGCCCGCCCGTGCTGCAGACGCTGGTGGCGGAAATCTACGGCCCGGATGAAGAAAGCCGCCTCAAGATGGCGCGTGCGGTGAAGGACATCTTCAAGGCCACGCCCGGCGTCGTGGATGTGGATTGGTATGTGGAGGCCGACCAGCAGAAGGCGCGCTTCATCATCGACAAGGAAAAGGCCGCTCTCCACGGCATCAGCGCCGCCACCATTTCACAGACCCTCAAGATCGCCGTGGATGGTGAGTCCGTGGACCTGCTGCACCAGCCGCAGGAGAAGGAGGACGTCAATATTCGCCTGGAGCTGCCACGCTCCGCCAAGACCACAGCGGAAGACTTGCTGGCGCTGCGCGTGCGCTCCGGCGATGCCAATGCGCTGCCCGAGCCCGGAGCCAGCGGCGCACCGCTGGTGCCGCTGCGCGAATTGGTGAAGGTGGAGCACGTCACCGTGGAAAAGAGCCGCTATCACAAGAACCTCATGCCCGTGACCTACGTCATCGGCGATGTGGCCGGAGTGGTGGAGAGCCCCGTGTACGCCATCTTCCAGATGAACGAGGCACTGAAGAAGCTCGACACGCGTGAGTTCGGAGGCAGCGGCGCAGATCTCAAGATTCTCAATGCCACCATGCCCTTCAGCGATGCCGAGCCTGCCATGAAATGGGATGGCGAGTGGCACATCACCATCGAGGTTTTTCGCGATCTCGGTGCTGCCTTCGGCGCCTGCCTGATTCTTATCTACGTGCTCATGGTGGGCTGGTTCCGCAGCTTCATCACGCCCGCCATCGTCATGGTGGCCATCCCTTTCTCTCTCGTGGGCATCCTGCCTGCGCACGGGCTCATGGATGCCTTCTTCACCGCCACCAGCATGATCGGCTTCATGGCAGGAGGTGGTATCGTGGTGCGCAATTCCATCATCCTCGTCGATTTCATCGAGCTCCGCATCCAGGAGGGCATGCCACTGAGCGAGGCCGTGATCGACGCCGGTGCCGTGCGTTTCCGCCCCATGCTGCTCACCGCCATGGCGGTCGTGGTGGGCGCGGCGGTCATTCTGGCAGACCCCATCTTCCAGGGCCTCGCCATCGCACTCATGGCTGGGGAGATAGCCAGCCTCTTCATCAGCCGCATGGCCGTGCCGGTACTCTACTTCATGGCCAACAAGCATTCACATCCTGAATCTCCAACCCAAAACTAAACGACTATGAAACCAAACATGGGAACAGCAGACCGCATCCTGCGCGTCCTTTTCGGCCTCGGCCTCATCGCCTACGGCATCGTCAATCACAGCTGGGTCGGCGCCATTGGTGCCGTGCCGCTGCTCACCGCCTTCGTGCGTTTCTGTCCGCTCTACTGCCCGTTGGGCATCAACACCATCGGCAAGGGCAAGGGGGGCAATGACAAAGGTGGCTGCTGCGGTGGTGGTGGGTGCTGCGGCTAATGACGCGTGCCATGATACGAAAAAAGCGGCATCCCGCTGCCAGGATGCCGCTGAAAATGGCTTGGATGCCAGGGCTATTTAGTAGCGACCACCGCCGCCGCCACCGCCACCGTAACCGCCACGGCCACCGCCTTTGCCGCCGTAACCACCACGGCCACCGCCGCCGCCACCATAGCCGCCGGAAGGACGTTCTTCCTTCGGACGGGCTTCATTGATGGCCAGATTGCGGCCACCGTATTCGTGGCCGTTGAGGGCGGTCATGGCTGCATTCATGGCTTCAGGGGTGTCCATCGTCACAAAAGCAAAGCCACGAGGGCGGCCGGAGTCACGGTCCATGGGCAGATGGACGTCGGTCACAGTACCGAATTCAGAGAAAAGCACACTCACGTCGTCAGTGGTGGCGGAGAAGGGCAGGTTGCCCACATACATTTTGGTATTCATATCGTTGTCTTGGTTACAGCCAGCCTGCATGAGGCCTCACCAAGCTCCGAAATCGGATTTAAGAACACCAAAGAAACAACCTGATGAACGGCTTAGCTTCGCCTTTATCAGGTTAACTTGCAGTGCCACTATCTGCTCCGCAGCGAGAATAGCAAACCATAGTTTGGAATAATGGAGAGAGCAGAACCTGTGATCCTGCAAGAATCAGCACGGAGTTGAAGCTTGGAACAGGTCTATTAGTGTTCTTCCACCACGCATTCGCCGAGGGCGCCGCGGTAGTAGTTGAATTGTACGTTCGGATGATCAGCCAGCAGCGACATGGGCACGGCGGCGTCGGTGATTCGCTTGGAAATCATGAGCGCGCTGAGGCGCTGGCCCAGGGCGTTGTCGTGCTGCCCGGCCAGCCAGATGCTCACTTTTTCAGCCATCCAGGTTTCCTTGGGCCCTACGGTCAGCGCCTTCTGTGGCACCAGGTTGATATTGCCGCCCGCAGAGGTACGGGCCGTCTGCATCAGGCTGACAGGGTGCAGATCTACAAGGCGTGTCGTCAGTTTGCGGTATTCAGCGGGTACGGGCGGTTCGTTCTTGAATTTGCCGGCGCGTCTTGGCGGTTCATTAAAAGCCCAGTGTTTGCTCTCGCCCTGGCCACCTTGCATCACCACGCAGCGTACGCCGCTCTGCCAGCTCTTGATGTAGGCGGCGGTGTCTGCTTTGGGGAAATGCAGCTGGGTGTCCGGCATGCAGAGCTTGCGCTGCAGGCGGTCAAAGCACAGGTCGCGGTTCACCTTCTCAAAGGAGAGAGGATGCTCCAGAGTCACCTCCTTCTTGGTGTGCTCGTCATACCACTCGCTCATGCCCCAGAAGTGGCCGTCTTTGATGGAGATGCCTAGATCATTGATGAGGCGCGCCACCATGGGCAGCTGCTCGGTGGGACCCACGGGGCCGCAGATGCCAGCGGGATTGTCCGGTGTGGCCTGTCGCCACGCGTGGATGTACTCCAGGGCCTCAGCCAGGTAAAAATCTTCCAGCGCGTCATACATCACCACCTTGAATCCGGGGCGGGATAGCTGCCGCAGGTCGCGCTCGGTCAGCCGTGCGGCGTCCTCGATCAGTTCGTTGTCCAACGTGGTGTAGTCCCACCACTCAGGTGCGATGTGGCTGATTTGACGCGGCATGATTTGCGTTGGTTGTTGCAAGGATATTCAGGGAAAACGCCGGTTTTGCCAAGCACTCATACAGGGGGGGACGAAAAAAGGCCCCGTCCTGTGTCGATCTTGACCGGCGCAGCCTTGACCTTGCTGATGCAAAGCACTACCTGCCAGCATGGAAGACATGCTCAATCATCCCGATCCCATGACCCGGCTGCGCTACGTGGTGCACCGCCTGCGCGCCCCTGGCGGCTGCCCCTGGGACATGGAGCAGACTCACACATCTCTCATCCCGCATGTGATTGAGGAGGCCTACGAAGTGGCGGACGCCATCCGGGGCGGAGATCCGGAGCAGATCTGTGATGAACTGGGTGACATCCTACTGCAGCCCGTGCTGCATGCGGAGATCGCCAGCGAGACCGGGGCTTTTGATCTCGACAAAATGGCGCACGGCCTGACGGAAAAGCTCATCCGCCGTCATCCGCATGTATTTGGAGACAAGAGCGCCGCCACTTCTGATGCGGTGCTCAAGCAGTGGGATGCCATCAAACGTGTGGAAAAAGGCACCGAGCACGAGGGGCTGCTGCATGGCACCGGCAATGGTCTGCCCGCGCTCATGCGTGCGCAAAAACTGCAAAAAAAGGCCGCTCGTGTCGGCTTTGACTGGCCGGATGCCACACCGGTCTTTGCCAAGATCCGCGAGGAAGCCGCTGAACTGGAAGAAGCCATCGCCAAAGGTGACAAAGCGCACATGGAGGAAGAACTGGGCGATCTGCTCTTCAGCGTGGTGAATCTGGCACGCAAGCTCGGCATCGAGTCCGAGCCTGCACTGGCCGCCGCGAATGAGAAATTCACGCGCCGTTTTCACGCCATGGAGGACCATCTGCGCAAACAAGGGCACGAACTGGGAAAACTCTCCCTGGAGCAGATGGACGCCGCATGGGATGAGGTGAAGCACAGTGTTTGAGAAGCGCCGCTGATCTAAGTGCATGGTTGTAGAAGATTTTTCCTTTCCTAAACTCTGGGCGCAGGTGCGTTCCAAGTCGTGGCTCTGGCTGTTCAGGCGGCAGCAGATTGAGGAGGGCGGGCGGCTCTTCAAGCATGGGGAGATTGGGCTGGCCGGGGTGCATGTGTGTGCGGAGAATGAGCTGGAGATTATTGCAGGAATCGGCACGGGATTGTTCAATGCGGCGTCCGTGACCGCGCACCTGCGGCTGCGAGAAGATGGCAGCCTGGCACTGACGACGCATTGCACCTGCGTCGCGGGGACGTTGTGCCAGCATGCAGTGGCTGTCATGATGCTGCTGGATCATGAAGAGGGGCGCAAGCGCATCGTGGGCATGGCGAAGGTCAGGGACAAGTCGGCGGCGGGAGAGGCGAATGCGGAGCCTGCTGCTCCTGCGCCTTCAGCGGCTGCGCTGCCTGAGGACCAGCCGCCTGGAGAGCCAAGCCCGGTGCTGTGTGTGCGGCGCATGGTGGTGCAGATGCCGCAGATCACGGCACGAAGAAACATTGGCGGGTGGGAGCCGCGCAGCATCGCCTTCATTCATCCCTGCGCGGAATATGAGGGCTGTCCTGTGCGGTTTGAGATGCTGGTGCGCAGCCCGGCGCATCAGTGGACGGATGCGGATGGCACGAGGAACACGCTGGTGCGCAATCAGCGCGCGGAGCGTCTGCTGCTGGCGGATCTTTCCGGACTTGGCTTCAAATCGTTCTCAGAAGCACTGCCAGGTGCTAAGGCGCCTGAATCCACGCTAGGCTTCATGACGGTGCCGGGAGATCAGGCATTGTTCTGGGCGCAGTTTCTCAAGGACCGGGTACCCAAGCTGCGCGAGAGCGGCTGGCGGGTGGAGGTGCCGGAGGATATTGGCTTTCAGATCTTTGAGGCTGAGGACGATGCGTGGTTCACCAATCTCGAAGGAGACCAGGGCGGGCGGGAGTGGTTCTCGCTGGATCTTGGCGTGGAGATCGAGGGGCGGCGGATCTCGCTGGTGCCGCTGCTGGTGGACTGCATCGACCAAGGGCTGACGTCTGCGGTGCTGGAAAAGAACCTGGATCAGCGCTTCCTGCTCTCATTGGGCGGAGATCGTGGGGATGTGCTGTCTGTGCCCGCTCAACGCCTTGTCGTGCTATTGCGTTTCTTTGATGAGCTGCTTTCGACACGACCGGTGCGGAAAGATGGGAAGCTGCAGCTGGACAAGCTGCGGGCTGCGCAGCTGGCGACACTGGATGGCATGCCGATTCGTGCGCCTGCAGAACTGGCGATATTGAGTCAGCAACTGGGCAGTTTCCGCGAGATCGGTCTTATTACGCCTCCGGCGGGACTGAAGGCGAGTTTGCGTGATTATCAGCGCGAAGGTGCGTCGTGGATGCAGTTTCTGCGTGAGTTTGGACTGCATGGCATCCTGGCGGATGACATGGGGCTGGGCAAGACATTGCAGACGTTGACTCATATCCTCCTTGAGAAGGAAAGCGGACGCATGAAGCATCCGTGCCTGATTGTGGCACCGACGAGCGTTTTGAGGAATTGGATCAATGAATCGATCAAATTCACGCCTGCGCTGAGTTTGCTGCTGATGCAGGGGCAGTCGCGCAAGAGTGACTTCAAGCACCTGAAGCAGTATGATCTGGTCGTGACGAGCTATCCGCTGCTTGTGAAGGACGCGGATGTCATGCAGGCGCAGGAGTGGCATATCGTGGCATTGGATGAGGCGCAGAACATCAAGAATCCGAAGAGCCTGGCTGCACAAACGTGCAGCGGGTTGAAAGCGAAGCACCGTCTGTGCCTGACGGGGACTCCGATGGAAAATCATCTCGGGGAGCTGTGGAGTCTGTTTAATTTCCTCATGCCGGGGCTGCTGAGTGATGCGGATACGTTCAGGCAGCATTATCGGAATCCTATTGAAAGGGATGCGGATGTGGAGCGGCAGAAGCAGCTGAGCACAAGGATTCAGCCTTTGCTGCTGCGAAGGACGAAGGATGCGGTGGCGAAGGAGCTGCCGCCGAAGACGGAAATTCTGCACACGATTGAGCTCGGGAAGGAACAGACGGACCTTTATGAGACGATCCGCGCAGCCATGGACAAACGAGTGCGGGAGGCGATCGCGGCGAACGGGCTGGACCGGTCCCAGATCGTGGTGCTGGATGCGCTTTTGAAGCTGCGGCAGGTGTGCTGTCACCCGCAATTATTGAAGCAAGAAAGCGCTCAAAGTGTGTCGGATTCGGCAAAAACGGCGTTCCTCATGGATGAGCTGCTGCCGGAATTGATCGATGAAGGGCGGCGGATTTTGATCTTCTCTCAGTTTACCGAAATGCTGGCCTTGATCGAGGCGAGGCTGAAAAAAGACGGTATTCGTCATGTGAAGCTGACTGGTAGCACACGAGACCGTGAAACGCCGATTCAGGAGTTTCAGGCTGGAAAAGTGCCGGTGTTTCTGATCAGCCTGAAAGCGGGTGGTGCGGGCATCAATCTCACGACGGCGGACACGGTGATCCACTATGATCCGTGGTGGAATCCGGCGGCGGAGGCGCAGGCGAGTGACCGGGCGTATCGCATCGGGCAGAAGAACCCGGTGTTTGTGCACAAGCTGATCTGCGAGGGGACGATTGAGGAGCGGATCTTGAAGATGCAGCAGCAGAAGGCGGCGCTGGTGGAGGGGCTGCTGGCGGGGCGTGCGGACAAGCTGCAGCTGACGCAGGCGGATATTCAGGCGCTGTTTATGACGGAGTGAGGTGGGGGACTCATGTCATGGTTTGGGGCGCTGTGGTTAAGGCGGTGTGAAGGTAGAAAGATTTTGGGTGGAAATATTTTTCCGGATTTTTGAGTTCGGAAATTTTGCTGATTCTTCTGTTTTTATTGGGGCGCTTTCTTGGGTTCTTGAGGCGGAGTGAGAGCTGTGGGTGGTGCGGAGTTTGGTGTGTGGCGGAGCGGTGGCCGGAGCCGGTGTGGACACCGGCGCTCCCAGTAAAGAATTCTGACGGGGCAGGAATGCCCCGGGTACTGATACTGCTATTCTTTGCCTTCTTCCTTCATGCGGATGAAGGGGCGTAGCACCAGCAGCAGCAGGGGGGCCATCAACACCAGGCCGCCCACGATGCTCCACATGGTGGCGGTGTCGCGCGGGCCGGTCTCAGGGCAGTAGCTTGTCAGCAGCCATGCAAACACCGTGCCCGTCGTGATCTTACCCAAGATCAGTGGCACCGCCGAGAGTGCGGCGTAGCTGGCTTCCTGGCCGCGCGGGGCGATGGACACCGCATACTCATACACACGCGGGGAGTAAAAGGCCTCGCCAATGGAAAACACCACCTGCCAGAGAACCACCATTAGAAACAACGGATGCGCTGTACCTTGCCACGCAAAATAACCGCGGATCACCGCCTGCCCCAGCGGCCCGTCCGCCAGCCCTTGAAAGAATGATGACGGCAGCGCCAGAAACACAAACGACAGTGCGGTGATAAAACCCCCAAAGATCACCATGGGATACGCCGGAATCTTCCGCGTCAAAATCCCCGCGATCGGCGCGAGGATGAGAATCAGCACGCTGTTCACCGCGTTTGCACGTCCCGCACGCGCACCGCCCTCCGCCCCCAGCTCGCGCTCCAGGAAAGTCGGCAGCACCCCGTCCATGATGCTGAAGACGATTTTGAGAAGGCCGATCACTGCGAGAAACATGAGCAGCCGGGGAAAGCCCGGATGACTCAGCAGCTTTGAAAAAAGCCGCGCCGACTTCGCCACCGCCTCTCCCGCCGTCATCCTCTGCATCGGCGCACTCGCGCCTTCGGCTACGTCCTCGCCCAGCGCATCGCGTTCACGCAGCAGCAGCAGCACCGGCAGCATCACCACCTCGATTCCTGCGCTCACTGCAAAGAGCACACGTTGCACGCTGTGGTCACCCACCCAGGTATGAATCGTCATGCCACCGTTGGACAATCCCTTCACCCCATCAAAGATGAAGTAAGCCGCCAGAAAGCCCAGGTTTAGCAGCGCGTAAAAGACGGAGAAGGCCACGCTGCGCTGCTCCGCCGTGCTGAATTTCCGCGTGGCCGCCACCAGCACCGGCGTGCACAGCGCCTCACCCACTGCCACCGGCACCAGCCCAGCCGTCAGCGCGATCCAAGGGTTCGATGCCGAGATCATGATCACGCGCGCTAGCACCGCCAGCGACACCCCGAGCGTCAGCGTCCGCCGCAGCCCGATGGCATCCGTTATGCTGCCTGCCAGCAGCGTGCAGCACGACATCATGAATCCAAATACCGCATATGCATACTGCGCGTTTGCAGCGCTCATGCCGCAGTCCTTGCTCAGGTAGCTCACCATCACCACCATCAGGATCTTGTAGCACGTCACGCTCAGCAGCTTCAGCCCAAACGTCACCCACAGCCCCGCCGGCGCGCCCTTCAGGTTTGCGATGGCATACAGCCCGATGCCAAAGGTTGCTCCGCCGATCACCCAGCCAGCCACCACGCCGAGGGCCAGCTTGTACATTGCCAGCCAGCCGACGGCCCAGCAGAAGAGGGCGAGGACGGCTCCGCGCAGGATGGTCTGCTTTAATGAGGATGGTGCGGGTGGGGAGTCAGGCATGCGGGGAGGGGAACATCTTTTGTGCCATGCGGTCAAGCTTCATGGTCTTGGAAATCAGGAGACGTTGGGGGAGTCGATTTTGCCGCAGAGGGGCGGAGAGGCAGAGGGAGCAGAGTTTTTTAACCACGGAATGCACTGAATACACGGAAGGCTGAAGCGGAAGGCGGGCGGATGTGGATTTTGCACCGCGAGAGATTGGAAGACCGCAGAGAAAGGCTTTTTGAATTGGAGCTTGGGCGAATGGCGAGCCGAAAAAGAGGCAGCTTTGTGGATGGCTTGGAGCCAGATTTTGAACCACTGATCGTACACTAATAAAACACTAATGGTCGGAGCAGGGAGTCATGACGGAAGCTGTGGGGGGAAGGGGGCGCTGGGTTTCGCAGGCGTAGGGTGAGCAAAAAAGAGGGAGGGCCTACGGAAGGCGCGGAAGACACGGAAATTGGAGATTTTGAATGAGGGGGGATGAGGGGAGAGGGCAGAGGGATTTTGCACCGCGAGAGATTGGAAAAACGCAGAGAAAGGCTCTTTGAGTTGGAGCTCGGGCGAATCGGGAGACGAAAATATGCTGAGAAGAAGCTGACCAAGGCGATTGTGCTGAAGATCGAGTACCTGAAGGTGAGCGGTGATTACTGCTTTGTTGAATGCTCGCCGGAATTTGAAGATGGCACGGATGCGATTCCGGCCTTTCTGCCGGACATGGGATACATCCACTGCCTGAAACGAATCCACGTGGGCTGGCATGTGATCATCGACCTGAGCCGCACGGATGTGCCTGACCCCGAGGAGAGGGCGAGGATCAAGAAGTCGTTTCCTGGCGATTTTCCGTGGGAGCTGCTGAGTCCGGAATGGAAGAAGATCTTTGCTGGTGGATACGATTGAGCCTCTGGCTTGAAATGAAATATTCGTGGTGGGTTTGCACCTCCTTGCGGGGAGTCACTCGGGAGGAATGGCCGGAGATTGCACCGCGAGAGATTCGAAGACCACAGAGATGACTTCTGAAATCGTGGCGCTGAGGTGCTGTCGGTTGGGGGATTCAGGGCTCGCGTTATTGGCGGAATTTGTGCCGCCGGGTCGGCGTGGGAGTTTGTATCTGGGCGTCGATGGTGAGATGTTGTTCTGCTTGGCTGTCCTGGTGAGGGGCTGTGGGTGGGCGGATATGCCTGAACGTTGTTCGCAGCGTGTGGCTTGGATTGGGCGGCTCATTTGGGGATGAGCTTGCGCACCATGGAGGGTTTGAAAGGGGACTGGATTTTGCACCCATTTGATAATCAAAGTTTTAGGTCGAACCGTGTAAAATTTGGCGTTTTTTCTTGAGGAAGAATTAAAATATTAATCATTTGTTTGTAAAAAAGATGCTCGATAGTGGGTTACGATAATTTTCCCTTTAAATTAGAAAACGAGTAAATAACCCATGTCATCGCCACCTTTTACAGAGGGACAGCTCCGATTTTACATGCGGCAACAGGACGTTCGCACGTATCAATTAGGTGATTCTGAAGATGAAGTGCTAAAGCAAGTTTTGCTGGCGAGGGATAGTCTGAATTCACCCACGTACTCATTGGGGCTAAATAAGCCATTTTTAAAAGGCCAAGAACTAGTGTTTGAGCCAGCAAGGCTCGAGGACAAGCTGTTTCTCCGCTACCTAAACGGCCGTCTACGCCGTTTCTACAAGATTACGCCACCGAATCGTAACGCAATAGTCCGTCAACTTAGTGTCATCCTGAAATCAGATGCGTATCTAAATTTTGTCCGAGCTGACATAAAACGCTTTTTTAGAACCATCAATTTTCGGTGGCTAATTGAACGACTCCGAATGGATGGATTTCTCTCCGCATTAGAATTAAATACAATTATCCAGATTGAACATTTCAGTTCAAAATTTCACGCGTTAGGAATTCCTTGGGGGCTTTCTATTAGTTCGACTTTAGCTGAAATATTTCTCCTGGAATTTGATGAAAAACTGAGAGAGACTAAACAAGTGTATTACTATCGACGGTTTGTTGATGATATGATTTTGGTGGCATCCGAAAATGCCCAAAACATATTAGATCGAATAACGGAGGTGCTTGAGAGCCAAAGCTTAAAGCTGAATAAAATTAAAACTATTGCAGTCTCAGAGTCGCATACAGTTCCGATTAAGCTAGATTATCTCGGCTATCAATTCACACGCGCTTTGCAAAAAAGCAAAAAGCCAGCTGATGTTACTATCTCGATTTCGAAATCTAAGTGTGAAAGATTGCGCCAACGCATTATTGAATCTTTTTCCGATTTTTACAAAAATGGAGATTGGTTTCTATTGAGAGATCGCATCAAATCGCTCACCGGAAATTATACTATTAACAAATCTGCACACTCATCCCCGATTCGAACGGGTATTTTTTATAACTACTCTGAGATCACAACGGCCAAAACGCAACTCGCTGAGATCGACGAATTTTTACGGCTGCGGTTTGTAAGGCTGCGGGCCTTTTTGAATAGACGTGGGAGAGTGCGTCAAGCGCAACAAATAAAAAGCCTTATGAAGTATTCATTTGTTATCGGCTGGGAGAAGCGAATACTTCATCGTTTCTCTCAATTGCGCCTTCAACAAATCAGCACTGCATGGTCAGAATGAAGCGACCGATTCAACAAAGTGACTCTAAGCGAGCAATCCTTACTGATCTTATACCTTACGAAGTGCCGCTTCGGTTCTCGTTTCATCACTTGCATCGAGCCATTCTGGAGCCGTCTTCTCCCTCGTCAGGGATAAAAAAATTACTCGCAAAAAAAATAGATTCCTGTATTCCATATTCATACTGGATACGCACTGGTGAAGGGCGCAAGCGGATGCTCGGTTTGATACATCCACTCCTCCTAGAGGATGCAGCTATATTATACTCAGACTATGGCGACCTCATAGTTAGCCTATGTTCAAAAAGCAAGTGGAGTCTTCGCAGGCCCTGTCGAATTGCTAAAATGTATTTCGGCCATGAGCAGAATACGAATAGCGGAGTTGGACATAATTTAACTGCATATCAGCCTAACTCGGGAACGCCCTCAATTGGATTAAACGGAGAGGTGGAAAATCAACTTCAAAAACATGCCAGCTCGTTTTTTGTGTACGAGCCTCATAATTTGCTTCAAAAGTTTTATACTTCCAAAGATTTATTGGCGTTAGAACGTAAATTTTTCGCATGTCGACGTATAGATATATCGAAATGCTTCGGTAGTATTTACACGCATTCTATATCATGGGCGATTAAAGGAAAAGCGGCTGCAAAAATGGAAAAATCTTGTGCTCATACATTTGATGCGAAGTTTGATGCAATTATGCGCCGTTCGAATCACGGCGAAACACATGGAATTCTTATTGGCGCTGAACTTTCACGAATATTTGCGGAGATTATTTTTCAAGAAATTGATTCTAGGGCGAAACGTCAACTTTCTGCAGATTGCATGCCCGATAAAATCAACACAACTGGTTGTAATATCAAGTTGGTTGATGGGGTAGACTATTCAGTGCGCCGTTATATTGATGATTACTTCATTTTTGCTAACGAAGTGCGTGTATTGGACCACATTCAAGAAGTTATTGAAGATCATTTAGAATACTTCAAGCTTTACGTAAACGAAAAGAAAACTTCGACCTCAAGAAGGCCGTTTATCACAGGGATTTCGACGGCAAAAGTGCGAATCAGCCAGTTGATAACAAGTCTATTAGATTTTAATGCTGTATCTTCTCTTTCTGAGAAGAGTGATTTGACTCAAAGCAACCATCATTTTTCAAGTGTTAAAGTGATTAACGGTGTGAGACAAATCATTGGTGAAGTGAGAGTTGAGTATCCAGATATTTCGTCCTCCGCCTTGAAGATCATTCACAATCTTGTGTGCAAGAAGATTGGTTTTTTTCGGTTGGAGAAACCAGGAAATGTTTTGGCAGGGCAATGGATAAGATGCGTTGTTGAAGTTGCTTTTTATTTATTTTCTGTCGATGTCAGGTTCAGGACTTCGATATTGATTAGTCGAATATTGTCGGACATTGCTAAGTCTTGTGAGTGGCTTCCTTCTGTTGATTCAAAGGAAATTGAAGATGCAATTGTGAGAGAATCGATTGTTATATTGAAGCACGCTAATCTTAATCACGGCGACAATCACCTTGAAATCTCTAATTTTCTTATCGCACTGAGCAGTATTAAAGAATATTGGAGGGTGCCAGAAAGGCTGGTGTTGCCACTCTGTATGGTCGGTGTTAACACAAAGCGAAGGCCCGAATATTTTACAATTATTGCCATTATATTTTTCGCTTCGGACCGCGCTGAATATAAAGGACTTCAGGTAATGGCGTTTGATGTTGCTCAACAGCTTATTGCCGGAGCAGCGAGTATTTTAGAAGATACGGAAATGTTCTGCCTTTCCCTTGATATGTTAAGTTGCCCATGGGCTGAAGTTTCGTTCAAACTAAATATCGGAAAAAAAATATACGCTGAACTAAAATTGCCAGCACCCACTCGAGCTGATCTTAACTCATTTGTACATGAATTTTCTTCTCAAACATGGTTTTTTGATTGGGACAGAACTGTCGATAATCTTGTATATCTACAAAAGAAAGAGCTTTGCTTGGGATATTAATCTGTTAAGGTAACTCCGCGTTTAGTGAGTGACCTGTTGAGTGATCAATAGAGGTCACATGTGATTTTCACATGTGACAACTTCTACGGCTGCATGAGATTAGCGTTTCACGTTGCTTTGTGGCTTTTCACCGAGCCACACACACCCTGCACTAGCGTCACGGGGCCATCTTCGGATGGCCCCGTTGTTTTTGGAAAAATTATGCGTAATGCTCCGAGTGTTGCTTCAAATGAGAAAAGCTTCCTTCTTCGCTAAAGCTATGAAGGACAAGTCTGAGCCCGAGGGGGTAAGATTCAGTGCAGAGGGGATCGCTGTCTGGCTTTTGGGGAATACGCAAATCGACCTGTTTTCAATGTATCGTGGTATGACATGCTGGTGAGATTCTCCGCACTTCTTCCGGGCAGACAGCCATGGCGCAGATGAAATGCGGTTCCTGAAAGGCTGAATTGGAAACGCGAATGGTTTTGAATACTCGCGAATGATCGCGAATTAGAACCTGACTTAGCGCCATTGGTGAAATTTAGGGGCGCACGGATTTACCATCGCAGATAAATGAGCTAGGGCCGGACTTGGCCTGGGGGAATGGTGGCGCGCTGATTGATAGACAGGAGTGTCTATCGTACTTCAAACACGAATGCAGAAGAATGGGCTGCGAATGACCGCGAATTTGAATCAAACCGTGGCGACCAAAAAGCCGTGCTCGTCTACTTTCATGCCTGAGAGGATGATGGTGCGGTCGTCTTTGGGGAGGAGGCCGGTGATGTGGAGGCCTTCGGGGGCGGGGTGGATGGCGAGGCCGGGGAGGAGGCGGCCGAGGGTGCTGGGTTTGCGGCCGAGCTGCTCGTCTTTGTCGCCGGCGGGCATGGGCGGGTTGGGGGTCTCGGTGCTGAGGAGGAGGGAGGTGAGGGGATCGATGTAGCCGCGGAGGGCCTCCTTCGCTGAAGCTTCGAAGCCCAAGCTGGGGGAGGGAGACGGAGATCCGGGCGAGGGAGGGGGAGTAGGAGTAAGAGGAGGAGGAAGATTGGTGGGAGAGCTGTCGAGGCAAAAGACTAGGCGCTCGTGGCCGGTGAGCTGGCTGAGGGTGGTGCGGGTGCAGAAGGCGACGATGTGGGTGGCGTGGGCGTCGGTGGGGTGGTCGATGAACTTGGTGCCGGGCATCACCTGGGTGAGGGCTTTGACGGTGCGGTGGATGATGCTGCCCTCGGGCTCGAGGGAGAGGAAGACATCGCCTGCCTGATGCCACTCGACTTCGGCGAGGCGGAGGGCATTGGCGAAGGCGGGGAGGTCGGCTTCGGCGTGGAGCCAGCTTTTGCGCTGGAGGAAGGCGGAGCTGCTGAGCTGCAGCATGGACTGGCGGACGGCCTCGGCGGTGGCGGCGCGTGGGGCGAGGGGCTGGCCGAAGTGGACTGAGACGGGGTAGCGGATGTGCTTGGGCCGCTTGGTGAAGAATTTGCCGCCCTGGAAGGAGAAGATGCTGCCGTAGAGGCCGTCGAGATAGACGGGGACGACCTGGGCATCGGCCTGCCGGGCCATGAGCTCGAAGCCGCGGCGGAGCTCATTGATCATGCCGTGGCGGGTGATCTGGCCTTCGGGGAAGAGGCAGACGACCTCGCCCTCCTGAAGGGCGGCGGCGACGGCGCGGACGGCGTCTTTGGCGCGGGTGGCGGAGATGGGGACGGTGCCGACGAGGCGCATGAGCCACTTGAGCCACCAGAGATTGTAGAGGGCGTCCCACATGACGAAGCGGACGGGGCGGCGGCTGGCGGAGCCGACGATGAGGGCATCGACGTAGCTGACGTGATTGGGCAAAAGGAGGACGCCGCCGGTGGCGGGGATGCGCTCGACGTGGACGGGCCGCACCTTGTAGGTGAAACGGACGGCGGCGAGCATGAGGAAGCGCACGAGGTCCTGGGGCAGCAGGCGCATGATGTAAACGGCGGCTGCAAAGGTGGGGATGGCGAGGATGAGGAACTGGGTGGAGGAGTGCAGGTCCAGCCACTTCATGAGGGCGACGATGGCGACGGCGACGAGGGTGCCGAGGCAGTCCATGAGGTTCATGCCGGCATGGATGCGGGCTTTTTCCTGCTTTTCCGCCTTGTCCTGAGCGAAGGCGTAGAGGGGGACCATGAAGCAGCCGCCTGCGGCGCCGGTGAAGATGATGCCGGCGTACATCCAGCTGCTGCCGAGGGGGGCGAGGCCGGACCAGAGGAGTCCGGCGACGAGGCCGAAGCCGCCGAGGGGGATGAGGCCGAGCTCGATGCGGTTTCTGGAGATGTGGGAGGCGAAGAAGCTGCCGCTGATGACGCCGATGCCGAGGATGCCGGCGACTTTGGCGAGCTCCATGGGGCCGTCTCCGTGGCCGGTGTCGGGGTGCAGCTCCTTGGTCAGGGTGACGAGGATGAAGCTGAGGGCATTGGAGATGAACCAGAAGTAGGTGACGCCGAGGGCGGCGAGGCGGATGGAGCGGCGGCGGAAGACGATCTTGAGGCTCTCGAAGTGCTCGAGGGCCATGCCTTTGCGCCAGTGGACCTCGGTGTGGGAGGGGGTGGGCTGGATGCAGAGGGAGGCGATGAGCTCGAGGATGCCGAAGATGCTGATGACGATGAGCGGCCAGAGAGCGGACATCCAGGCATCGTGGGTCTTTTCATACTCGGTGCCGTACCAGACGCCGCCGGCCCACATGCCGCCGAGGATGCCTGCGAGCATGGTGACCTGGAGCCAGCCGGAGACCTGGCCGAGGCGGCGGGAACCGGCGAGCTCCTTCATGATGCCCATCTTGGCCGGGCTGAGGACGGCGGCCTGGACGGCGAGTACAAAGAAGCCGACGAGGGAGATCTCGAGGGAGCCGGGCACGCGCTGCATCCACAGGGCGAGGGAGAGCCAGACGAAGCAGATGATCTGCATGACCTGCATCCAGATGATGACGTTGCGCTTGGAGAAGCGGTCAGACCAGTAGCCCGCGAGGGGGGCGAAGATCATGTAGGGAAGGGAGAAGATGGCGCCGAGCCAGAGCTCCATGTGGCGGCCGACCCAGGAGTCCTTGGCAATGATGATGGACAGCGCGATGAGCAACATCTTGACGAAGTTGTCGCTGAAGGAGTTCATGGCCTGCACGAACAGCACGAGCACGATGGACGCCCAGTTTCGGCGTGGCAGATGGGGTGCGTGGTCGAGGTCTGCGGAGTCGGGCATGGGGGAGATCAGTCCACAAATCGCTGTGCCAGCAGGATGTCTGCCGGGAAGGTGATCTTGGGGTTGAGTTCAAAGTTTTCGACGACGTGCACGGGAGCGCCGAGGTGCTGGACGGCGGAGACTTCGTCTGTGACGAGGAGGGAGTCGCGGATGACGGCGTCGTAGGCGCGGACGAGGAGGGGGCGCTGGAAGACCTGGGGGGTCTCCATGATCCAGGCGTGGGCGCGGTCGATGGAGCCGATGATGAGGCCGGAGGGATCGCAGCGCTTGAGGGTCTCTGTCATGGGGCGTGCGCAGGCGACGGCGGCCTGGGTGCGTGCGGCCTTGATGCAGCGGGTGATCTGCGCGACGGAGATGAGCGGGCGTGCGCCGTCGTGGACGGCGACGATGTCGCAGGCGGGGCTGAGGGCCTGGAGGCCGGCGTGGACGGAGAGGTGACGCTCTGCGCCGCCGATGATGATCTGGGTGACCTTTTCCAGCCCGCCAGCGGTGCGCCAGGCCTCGATCTCGGGGCGCAGGCCCTCGCTGGTGACGACGATGATCTCGGCCACGGCCTCGCAGGCCTGGAAGGCGGCGAGGGTGCGGCTGAGCACGGGCTTTCCTGCCAGGGGAGCGAGGAGTTTATTGAACCCCATGCGCCGGCTGCTGCCTGCGGCAACGATGATGGCGGAGGTCATGAAGGCCGGGGAATCATGGAGCTATGGGACCCTGATTTAACAACGCAAGAGATTAGAAGACCGCAGAGAATACCTTCTGAATCAAGGCTCTGTGATTTTTCATTGTCTGCGGTGTTGATTGGTTCAGTGTTTCAGAGGCCGGGTTTTAAGCGAGGCGTTTGGCCACTTCTGTGGAGATGGATTTGCTGTCGGCACGACCGGCGACGCGCTCCTGGAGGGCCTTCATGACGCCGCCCATGTCTTTTTTGGAGGTGGCGCCGAGCTCGGCGATGACGGCCTCGACGAGCTTGCCGAGGTCCTCGGCGCTCATGGCGGCGGGGAGGTATTTCTCAAGGACGGCGATCTCGGCCCTGGCGGCGGCGACGGCTTCGGGGCGGCCAGCTTTTTCGGCACCGTCCACGCTATCCTGCAGCTTTTTGATCTCCTTGCGGACGACGGCGAGGGCGTCGGTGTCGCCCAGCTCGCCTTCGGCGCCGAGTTTTTCGATGGCGGCGTATTTGAGGGCGGACTTCAGGTTGCGGATGACGTTGAGGGCCACGGTGTCCTTGGCACGCATGGCGTTTTTGAGGTCTTCGGAAATTTGGGCGGTGAAGCTCATGGGTGGGGAGCGGCTGGGTTGGATTTAGACGGGCTGGCGATCATGGCGTGGCGGCGGGCTTTGTCCAGACGTTAGGGAGGGGTGAATGGGAATGCGCTTGGCACTGCCCGTCATGCGGTGCATGGTCACAATCCCGTGCAATTTCGACATCCCAAACACGATCTCTACATTCCAGACGAAACTGAACCGTGGACGGCGCTGAGGCGCGTCACGCATCTGGGGATTGTCTCCCATCAGGATGACCTGGAAATCGCCGCGTATCATGGCATCACCGAGTGCTTTCATGACAAGGAGCAGTGGTTTGGCGGAGTGGTGGTGACGGATGGTGCGGGCAGCCCGCGCAAGGGGCCGTATGAGAGCTACACGGATGAGGAGATGCAGAAGGTGCGCCTGATCGAACAGCGCAAGGCGGCGTATGTGGGCGAGTACAGCATCATGGTGCAGCTGGGGTACCCGAGCGATGAGATCAAGAAGCCGCGGCATGCGCCGGCGGTGGAGGATTTGAAATTCATCCTGGAGCATGCGCAGCCGAAGATCCTGTACCTCCACAACCCGTGCGACAGGCATGACACGCATGTGGCGACCTTTCTACGCTGCTTGGAGGCGATCCGCGAGCTGCCGCCGGAGATGCGCCCGGAGAAGGTCTATGGCTGCGAGGTGTGGCGCAAGCTGGACTGGCTGCTGCACGACGACAAGGTGATGCTGTGGGTGGACAAGCACCCGCACATGCTGCGCCCGCTGCTGGGAGTGTTTGATTCGCAGATCAGCGGTGGGAAGCGCTATGACCTGGCGGAAGAAGGCCTGCGCCACGCGAATGCGACCTACTTTGACTCCCACACGACGGACAAGACGAGCCTCTTAACGTTTGCGATGGATCTGACGCCGCTGACGCAGGACGACAGCCTGTGCCCGATCGAGTACTCGGTGAACTATGTGAAGCGGCTGGAGGCGGATGTGCACGACCGCGTGAAGAAGTTTATGTAAAGAGCGATGGTTTACGTTTGTTGACGGTGGTTTACAGTTGTTGACCGTTGTTGGCGACGGGGTGGTTGTTGTTTTGGGTGTTTGCCATGCGCTGATCGACGGGCAGGAGTGCGGAAATAAAAATGCCAGCCGATTTCTCGGCTGGCATGGGGAGTTCTCGGAGCTGAGCGGGGTGATTATTCCGCGAGTTTGGCGCTCTTGATGATGATGGGCTCAAGAGGGACGTCGCCGTGAGGGCCCTTGCGGCCGGTTTCGACGGCGGCCATGGCGTCCACGGTTTCCATGCCCTTGGTCACCTTGCCAAAGACGCAGTAGCCCCAGCCGTCCTGGCCCGGGTAGTCGAGGAAGGAGTTGTCCTTGAGGTTGATGAAGAACTGGGAGCTGGCGCTGTGGGGGTTGGGAGTGCGTGCCATGGCGATGGAGCCGCGGACGTTCTTGAGGCCGTTCTTGGCTTCGTTTTCGATCTGGCCGTCGGGCTGCTTCTGCTGCATGTCGGGGGTGAAGCCGCCGCCCTGGGCCATGAAGCCTGGGATGACGCGGTGGAAGATGAGGCCGTCATAGAAGCCTTTCTTTACATAGCTGACGAAATTGGCCACGGAGATGGGGGCCTTGGCGGCATCGAGTTCGAGTTCGATGGTGCCTTTGGTGGTTTCCATCACGATTTTCACAGGTTTGGCTTCGCTCACGGTTTGGGCTGGGGATGTTCCGGTCAGACCGGCAAACGCGAAAACGAGAGCGGCAAGAGTCGGTGCGATTGATTTCATAGGTGGGTTGGTAAGAACCGCGAATGAGCCACGGCGCCATTGATTTGCAATGGTCAAAATTGGGGGATGCCGAGGGCTGAAAACAACTCGGCCCGGAAGGACCCAACCAAAATCCTTCCGGGCCTTTTAGGTGACCAAGGAGTCCCAACCATGAAGTGACTCCCCAGCTCGTTGTGTGTTTCCTCAGGCGAACCCGAGAAATGTTTGCGAAGCTCGCGCCTCAGCTGATTTTTAGTAGAGCAGCCAGCGGGCCAAAGTGAGTGAGAAGATGATGGGGAAAGTGAAAAAATTTGGCGCCATGTGCCGGAGCGGTTGGCGGTGATGCCGGAGTGTAAAAACAACTCGGCCCGGAAGGACCCAACCAAAATCCTTCCGGGCCTTTTAGGTGACCAAGGAGTCCCAACCATGAAGCGACTCCCCAGCTCGTTGTGTGTTTTCTCAGGCGAACCCGAGAAATATTTGTGAAGCTTGCGCCCCAACTGAGTGATGGATAGAGCAACCGCCGGGCCAAGTTTGGCGGGGAAGTTTGAAAAAATGAAAAAGGCGGCAACTTTTTTGAGCTGCCGCTTTAGCCAAGTCTCACTTTGGCAGCACGCGCACTATGAAGGCTTTCTTTTCGCCGAAGTACTTGGCCGCGACGCGCTGGATTTCCTTGGAGCTGATGTCAGCCATGATGCCGGGGAGCTTTTGGAAGTGATCCCAGCCGAGGCCGTTGATCTCGTTCCAGGCGCAGACGTCTGCCATGCTGCCATTGCCCTGCTGGGCGCGCAGCCAGGAGGAGCGCCACGTCACGCGGGCGCGGTCGATCTCGTCGGTGTGGAGGCCATTGGCGGCGAGGTCGTTGATCTGCGCCATGAGCTCCTTCTCTGCGAGCTTCACTTTTTTGGGGTCGGTGCCGACGTAGAAGTAGAAGGCACCAGCGCCCATGGCAGCGAAGTTTTGCGCGCCCACGTAGTAGGCGAGGCCGAGCTCCTCGCGGATGCGGTTGAAGAGGCGGCTGCCCATGTCGCTGCAGGCTTCATCAATGAGATTGAGGGCGTGTACATCGCGGTCTTCGAGGCCGACGGTGCGGAAGCCGACGACGAGCACGGCCTGCTCCTTGTCCATGTGCTCGGTCCAGGCGGCGGGCTTGGCGCTGGCGTGGTACTCGCGTCCGAGGGCGATCTGGCGGCTGCCGCGTGGGAGTTTGGCCAGGGCTTTTTCGACCTGTTTTTTCATCTCGGCGGCTTTCACATCGCCAAAGACGGAGATGACGCCGTTGCCGGTGGCAAAGCTGGCCTGAAGCATGGCGCGGCAGTCGGCCAGCTTGAGTGAGGAGACGGTTTCTTCGGTGCCGAGTGCGGTGCGGTGGAAAGGCTGGCCGGCAAAGATCTCGCGGCGTGCCTTGCGCATGGCGACGGTGAGCGGGTCCTCCTTTTCTTCGAGGATGCTGGCGATCTGGCGCTTCTTCACTTCAGCCAGCTGGGCCTGGGGAAGGGCGGGGTTGAGAATAAGGTCGGCCACGAGGTCAAGAGCGTCGGCTTCATCTCCACGCATCACATCGGCGCCGATTGTGTAGCGGTGGGCATCGGCGGTGCAGATGAGGCTGCCGCCGCGGTTTTCCAGCTCTGCAGCGATCTCTGCGGCGGCGCGTTTTTTGGTGCCCTTCAGAAGCATCTGTGCGGACACCTGCGTCACGCCAGCGGAGAGGTCTGTCTCTGCGAGCACGCCGGCGAGGAAATTGGTGCGGACGCTGACGAGCGGCAGGCGCGGGTTTTCCCCCACAATGAGGGTGAGTCCGTTCTTGAGCTTGAAGCGGTGGATGTCGGGGCGTGCGGAGTCTGAGCTGGCCGTGGCTTTGGAGCTGGTCTCCACGTCTTCTCCCACGGTCACGGTGCACATGGCCTCGGGCACGAGGTAGCGGCGGGCGGCATCTCGAATGACGTCTGGCGTCAGCGCGGAGATGGCGTGCAGAAACTGGCGCTGGTAATCGAGGGAGCCGGTGAGCAGCCAGCCATGGCCGAGGCTGCCGGCCTGGCCTTTCACGGTGCTGAGGGTGCGCATCTGGCTGCTGAGCGTGGCGCGCACGGCTTTCTCCAATTCGGCGCGACCGGGGCCGGTTTTCTTCATCACCTCGATGACTTCCAGCATGCCTTTGCGGAGCTTTTCGGCGTCGTCGGGATTGCATTCGGCCTCGACATTGAAGAGGCCCACTTCAGGTGCGCACCAAGCGCCGGCCCAGATGTAGTGAGCGAGGCTGCGCTTTTCCCGCAGCTCCTGGTAGAGGCGTGAGCTGCGGCCGGAGCCCAGCAGGAAGGCGAGCACGTCCAATGCGGGCTTGTCCTCATGGCTGTCTCCGGGAATCTGCCAGCCCAGGGCGATGCGGGTGAGCTCGGTGGCGAAGTTTTTGGAAGCTGTGCGGCCGCCCTGCTGGCGTGGCTCGGCTGGGAGCAGCACGGGGTCGAAGGCGCGGCGCTGCCAGTCGCCAAAGAGGCTGCGGACGCTCTCCAGCACGGCGGCGGTGTCCACATCTCCGGCGATGACGATGAAGGCGTTGTTGGGCACGTAGTGCCGCTGCACAAAGCCGTAAACATCCGCGCGGGAGATCTGGTCAAACACCTCGCGGTGGCCGATGATGGGGTGGCGAAGCGGGTGCTGGCGGAAGGCGGTGGCCTGCATGAGGTGCTGCACGGCGCTGCCGGGATCGTCATTGTCCATGGCCATCTCGCGGCGGATGACCTCTTTTTCGCGAGTGAGTTCGTCGGCGTCGAATTTCGAATGCCGGATCATGTCTGCGAGGATGTCGAGGTAGCCCTCGGCATGCTCGGCCAGACCATCGATCCAGTACACGGTGCGGTTGAAGGAGGTGTAGGCGTTGACGTAACCGCCCAGAGCCTGGATGCCCTGGGAGATCTGCGCTGCGTCGCGTCTGGCGGTGCCTTTGAAGAGCATGTGCTCCACGCAGTGGGCGATGCCTGCGCCCGTGTGCTGTTCCTCATGAATGCTGCCTGCCTTGATCCATACCTGCACGCTGACCAGCGGGTGTGCGTGATCCTCCCGCACGATGACTTCCAGGCCATTGGGCAGGGTGGTGACGGCGGCATCCAGGGCGGGGACGGAAGGCGCGCCTGCTTTGGACGGCGCGGAACGGGACAGAACTTTTTTCATGAGGATTTTTTCTCGCGCGGCTCACGCTGCGAGGAGGGAAGGAAAGGATTGGTGAAGGCTGTGGCGAAGTCGTAGCCACCGGCGAAGTCTTCGATGCTGTCGCCGTCGTTTTTGCCGAAGTAGCCGCACTCGATCAGGTTATAGACAATGTTGCCGACGTCTTCTCCGCGCTGGAGGCCCCACTGGTCGAGAATGATGTTGGACATGGGGCCGTACTCGGAGAGCACGTGCTCACGGAAGCCTGCCAGAAGCTCCTGGCCGCTCACATGCTGGTCCTCGGCATTTTCATCGCGGAATTTCTTGGCGGCCACGTGAAGGGCATCCCGCACCAGCTCGTAGGCTGCCGGGTGGTAACGTGGGTCATTTTGAATCGAGCGCCGGACGGCCTCGCCGAAGCTGATGGGAGTCATGAGCGGGCGGACAATGGAGGGGAGAAGAGCAGGGTCAATTCACGGCTTGGGGGGAGGCCACGGCCTCCTGCAGCACGGCCTCAAAGCGCTCGGCCATGCGGGTGGCGCTGAATTCCTGGCGTACGCGCGCCACGCCGTTGCGGGAGAGCTTGTCGCGCAGTTCGCCGTCGTTGAGCAGGGTTTCCAGGGCATCGGCCAGCGCCTTGGCGTCGTCGGGCTTGCAGAGCACCCCGCCTTCCGTGGAGGCGATGAGCTCAGGGAAGGCGCCATGGTCCGGCTGCACCACGGGGACCCCGCTGGAGACGGCCTCAATGACGTAGAGTCCGAAGGCCTCCCCATAAGTGGCAGGGACGGTGAAGACGGTAAGGTCGTGGAAGAAATGGACCTTGTCTTTGAAGCTGACATTCGGCAGCCACTCCACGCGCTTCTCCAGTCCGGCGGCCTTGATCTTGCGCTGGAGCTCCGCCACGTATTTTTCATCGATGGGAGTCTTGGCGCCGCCGATGCGGAGCTTGACGCGCGGCACGGAGCCGCGTTTTGCGAGGTCGATGAAGGCATCCACCAAGGTGGTGAGGCCCTTGCCGTGGATCATGCGTGCAAAGTAGCCGATGGTGGGCCAGTTCGGGTCCGGGGAGGAGGTGGTGAAGGCGGTGGTGTCGATGCCATTGGGCATGACCTTGATCTGTCCTTCGGCGGCATCCAGGCGCTGGCGCATGAGGCCGGCGTAGAACTGGCTGGGGGCGACGAAAGCGCGTATGCTGCGTGCATTCCGCTGCATGGCCTGCCAGCACTGCGCGCGATAGGGCTCCGGCAGGGTGTCCAGAAAGCTGTCCTCTCCCTGCAGAGAGCATACCACCGGAATACCCAGCTCTTTTTCAATGGCCGGAGCGAGGCCGGTGAGCAGGCTGTTGGACAAAGAGACGACGTCAAACCTGCCGTGACCGCGAATCCATTCGAGGAGCTTGTGCCATTCGCCCCACTGGCGGCCTTCGGAACCCAGCAGTGCGCCGAGGGTCATTTCCCCCAGCACCCGGGGGCTGGTCATTCCCATACGCTTTGAGGCCAGGCGCAGGCGGTCCGGTTTGTTGATCCAATTGTGGACGAACCTTGGCAGCTTGTGAAACCAGGTGAACTTCTGCTGCAAAAAGAGCGAGATGCCGCCGATCTGCACGGGCAGCTCCTGCGCGCCAAATTCACGGTCCGTCACCAGCGGCAGGTACAGCGGCGCCATGAGTGCATCGTGCCCACGCACGCGCAGCGCCTTGATCAGCGCATGGTCGCGCAGGCAGGAGCCGCAGTGGAAATTGCCGGTGCCGGGTGTGAGGTGGAGGATGCGCATGAAAATGACGAAACCAGTACGAGGAATGACAGGGACAACCGTGAGCCGCACACAGGAGCGCCCCTGGTAGGAAGGGATACGCTGGCGGGTCCCGGTTCGTCCTCCCGATTTCGTCTTGGAAGAGCGTTAGGAAAAGGGATTTTTGACGGGCTGGGAGGAGATTTTCAGAGTTGTCTGACGTAAGCTAGGTGCGTTGGGTGTCGTTGGTTTTCGATGTTCCACCGCATGCTTTGCCAAGCCGCCCGATTATTGTGGTGTTATACCTGTTCTCGAAAAGCCTGTCACATTGCCCGGGCGGCGGAGCGGCCCCATTGGCTGCGTTAGTCGCTTGCCTGTTATTTTCAAATAGCAGTCGGCGCTCCTGCCTTGCCACTGGGGCCGCTGCGCTCGCCGGTTCAATCGGACATTCTTTTCGAGAACAGGTCTAGCACGCCGGTGTGTCTGCCACATGCTCGCAGACGGGCGGGCTGTCGCCACACCCGTCCTACGACCGGGCTGGGCCGCCACTGCGAAAATCAGCAATCGAATATTCGTCCACCTGTCTTCCGTAGCAGGAACTGCGAAGGATGGATCTTCAATCATTCATACGCACCGTGCTCCAAGGCCGGAGGATTGATGATTGTCGAGCCATCGATTTTTGATTTTTGAAGTTTCGCGCTCCGCGTCCAAGGCATGAAAAAGCCAGAGCCCCTTGCGGAGTTCTGGCTTCGTTCATTCGTGTGATGACGTGTGTTTAGGTCTCAGTCAGGCCGCGGGCCATGACGACCTTGCCGGTGCGCACGGTTTCGACGATTTCGAACTTGTTGAGCAGGCGCAGGGCGGCGTCGAGCTTGTCGGTATTGCCGCTGATGAGGGCGATGAGGCTGTCTTCCTGGAGGTCAACGGTTTTGCCATTGTAGTGCTCGATGATCTGCAGGATTTCGGTGCGCTCAGCGGCGCTGGCGGCGACCTTGATGAGCACCATTTCCTTGGCCACGGCATCGCGGTCTGTGTGCTCGATGCAGTGGATGACGTCGATGAGCTTGTTCACCTGCAGGATGATCTGGGTGAGGCCTTCGGGATGGCCACTGATGCCAATGGTCATGCGGCTGAAGCGTGGGTCGCGGGTCTGGGAGACGACGAGGGATTCGATATTGAAGCCACGGCGGCTGAAGACGGCGCAGATGCGGCCGAGGACGCCAGGCTGGTTGTTCACCATGACGCTCAGCGTGTGGATGTTGATGATGTCGGCCTGCGGCGCAGGCTTCTTGTCGGTGGTGGCGGGGATGCGGTCGCTCATAGAATTTATGATTTACGATTTTTGATTGATGATTTGGAAGGTGGGGCGAGGCGCTTCTTGGCGATCTTGATGTAGTTGGAGTCGCGCTCGATGCCGAGCCACAGGCGCTGCAAGCGCTGGGCGGAGGCGGCGGTGGTGCCGGAGCCGAGGAAGGGATCGAGGACGAGGTCGCCCACGTCTGTGGAGCAGGCGATGAGCTTGTCGATGAGGTTGATCGGCTTTTGCGAGGGGTGGCCGCACTTCTCCTTGGAGTTTCCCTTCAGGCTGGGCACGCGGATGATGTTGGTGGCGTACTTGCCTTTCTCCAGATGGGCACGGCGGGCGGTCTTGTCCTTGTAACGATTGTCCCGCATGTAGGCCTCGATGGTGGCGGCGTCGTAGGGGATGCGGACGGTGTCTTTGTTGAACTTCACGTCATCGCCTTTGCGCAGCACCAGGATCATCTCGTACTGCGGGGTGAAGCTGTCCCGCCGCTCGTCATAGCCCACCGCGCGATCCCAGATGATGAGATCGTGAAACTGGTGCTGCTGACTGAGACGTGACATGAGGTGGAGGAAGGTGTGCTCGCGCTTGCCTAGCTGGCCGAAGATGAAGGCGAGGCCGTCATCGCGCAGGATGCGCATGGACTCGGCCACCCAGGCATCGCACCAGGCGAGGTAGTCGGCGGCTGTCTTCCATTGAGTGTCCCAGGCTTCATCTTCGAGAACGTTAAAATAAGGAGGATCGGCGATGATGGTTTGAGCGACGCCTGAGGGGAGTTTTTGCAGCTCCTTGAGGGCATCGCCTTTGAGTATGCGGTTGGTTTTCATCGAACCGATCAAGAGGCGGACAAGAGTGTCCGCGCTCTCTTTATTACGTAGAACCGGTGGGCTTCTCCATCTTCTGCTTGGGAGCCTCGATGAGCATGTCTTCGAGGGCGGCACCGGCGGGGATCATGGGGAAGACGTTTTCGGTCTTGATGCACTCGGCTTCGATGATGCAGGGGCCGTCGTTGTAGTCGAGGGCCTGCTGGAGGATGCGCTCCACATCGGCGGGGCGGCGGATGTGCCAGCCTTTGATGCCGTAGGCTTCGCCGAGTTTGACGAAGTCGGGGTTGCCGATGAGATCGACGCCGCTTTCGCGGTTTTCGAAGAAGAGCTCCTGCCACTGACGGACCATGCCGAGGTAGCTATTGTTCAGGACGAGGATCTTGATGGGGAGCTTGTGGATGGCGGCGGTGGCCAGCTCAAACAGGGTCATCTGGAAGCCGCCGTCTCCGGAGATGGAGACGACCGTCTTGTCCGGGCAGGCGAGCTGCGCGCCGATGGCGGCGGGGAAGCCGAAGCCCATGGTGCCGGCACCGCCGGAGCTGAGCCAGTGGTAGCTTTCGTCGTTCTTGTAGAACTGAGCGGCCCACATCTGGTGCTGGCCGACGTCGGTGGAGACGATGGCCTTGCCCTTGGTGAGGTTGTAGAGCTCGTCGATGACCTGCTGCATGCGAAGGCCGCCCTGCTTCTTATAAGTGAGGGGGTACTTCTTCTTGTAGCCGTCGAGGTGGGCGAGCCAGTCTTCGGTGGGGAGTTTTTCGACGTGGGGGAGGAGGTCGCTGAGGGCGGCCTTGGCATCGCCCTTGATGGCGACGTCCACCTTGATCATCTTGTTGAACTCAGCGGCATCGATGTCTATGTGGATGAGCTTGGCATTGCGGCCAAACATGGCGGCCTTGCCGATGATGCGGTCGTCAAAGCGGGAGCCGACATTGAAGATGAGGTCGGCCTCGATCATGGCCTTATTGGCATAGGCGGTGCCGTGCATGCCCAGCATGCCGAGGGAGAGGGGGTGAGTCTCGGGGAAGACGCCCTTGCCAAGGAGGGTGGTGGTGACGGGGCAGCCGAGGGTTTCTGCGAGTGTGAGCAGCTCCTTGTCGGCACGGGCGATCATGGCCCCCTGACCCGCGAGGATGACGGGGCGCTTGGCATTGGCCAGCAGGCGGGCGACTTCTTTAATGCCGGCCTGATCGATCTTGAAGTTTTCTTCGGGATGATAGCCGGGGAGGTCCATCGGCTCGTCAAAGGTGCCGGTGAAGGGGCCCTGGGAGATGTCCTTGGGGATATCGATGAGGACCGGGCCGGGGCGGCCGGTGGTGGCGATGTGGTAGGCCTCGCGGGCGATGCGGGGCAGGGCGTTGGAATTCTTGACCAGGTAGTTGTGCTTAACGACCGGGGAAGTGATGTTGAAGATGTCGGCCTCCTGGAAGGCGTCCTTGCCGAGCATCCAGCTGACGGTCTGGCCGCAGAGGACGATCATGGGAACGCTGTCCATCTGCGCGGTCATGAGGCCAGTGATGGTATTGCCAGCGCCAGGGCCGGAGGTGACGAGAACGACGGCGGGCTTGCCCGTGGCGCGGGCATAGCCGTCAGCCATGTGAACGGCACCCTGCTCGTGGCGGACGAGGATGAACTTCATGTCCGTCTTCACGGTCTGGAGGGCGTCGAAGATCGGGATGGCGGCACCGCCGGAGTAACCGAAGACATACTCGATGCCGAGATCGGCGAGGGTTTTAATCAGCGCCTGTGCGCCGTCCATTTTTTGCTGGCTCATGATGGGGTTGGGTAAAAATTGATGTTTCGAGGGTGAAAGTGGGGTTGATTTGGAAAATCACAATCAAAAATTCGTGATTTCGGGGTGAATTTGCCTTTTTGGAGTTGGTGGAGTGATGAAAATTGATCAATTCAGGGTTAAAAATCCTGATGGAGCAGGGGTTGTGCTTCAAAATTGAACTTTGGGCGATGGGTTCATGGCAAGTCCCCGCCTGAGTGCTCCGGGCTCCGCCACCGACTACCACTACCCCAAGCTGGAGCCGATGCTTTTGAGAATGATGAGGACCACCAGCACCGCTCCGCAATTCCGCCAAAAGAGGCGCCCCTCACGGGCGAGAGGGGACTCGCCCGTGACAGAGCTTTCCGCCAGCTCGTGATCAAGCCTGAGAAGGTGAAGAAAGAATTTCAGCAGAGGCATGGGAGTGCGGGACAGGCTGTACCAAGCCTGCAGGCGGCGGTGCCCGCGTCGATTACAATACGCGAGTTGTCTTCGAGGGGGAAACGATGACTCAGTGACCTCGAATCACTTGGCCACGCGGTAGAGATTCCCCTCTGTGCGGATGAGCAGGTCTGAGCCGATGATGGCGTAGGAGGCGAGGGAGCGCTCTGCGAGGTCATTTTGAGCGAGCACCTGGTAGGTCTTGCCGGGCTTGACGACGACACCGAGGCCTTTTTCGTCCTGGAGGTAGAGCTTGCCATCGGCGGCGAGGATGGAGGCGGAGATGGGGCCGGTGCAGCGCTCGGAGTAGTGGACGGTGCCGGTCTTGGCGTCGGCACAGGTGAGGATGCCGTTGTCGGCCACGAAGTAGAGCTCGTCTCCCACGACGACCATGCTGGGATTGTGCGGGGCGGCTTTGTCGATGGTCCAGCCGAGGTGGGTGGAGGTGACGTCGCCTTTAGAAGAGGCGTCCACCTTGATGGCGTAGAGCACGGGTTTGTCGTAGCCGCTGGAGAGATAGATCATGCCATGGGCATAGATGGGGCGTGGGACGACGGAGTAGCCCTGGTCGTAATTGAAGTGCCAGATCTCGGTGCCGGTTTTGGGATCGAGCGCATTGACCACGCCGCTGCCGGGGGTGATGAGCTGCTTCTGGCCGGCGACGTCGATGATGAGCGGGGTGCAGAAGGAGAACTTCTTTTTGGCGTCGGACTGACGGGCGAAGGCCCAGCGGAGCTTGCCGGTGGTTTTGTCGAGGGCGATGACCTTGGGCTCGGTCTCGGCATCGGCGGAGAAGATGAGGAGGTCATCAAAAAGCACGGGGCTGCTGCCATTGCCGTGCACGGGGGAGTATGCAAACTCCTGGGTGGACCAGAGCGTCTTGCCAGTGGCGGCATCGAGGCAGGCGGTGCCGAGGTGGCCGAAGTGGACGTAGAGCTTTCCATCTTCAAAGACGGGGGTGGGGCTGGCGTGGCTGTTTTTGCGATGGGCGCGGGGGGATTTGGCCTGGAAGAGCTCGACGTCCCAGGCTGGTTTTCCTGTAGCGGCGTCCAAGGCCAGGGCATGCAACGAGCGGTCTGCGGTGGCTTCTTCCTTGCCGGAGAGGGAGACGGCGGAAGTGAGGAAGATGCGGGTGCCTACGACCACTGGGGATGACCAGCCGATGCCTGCGACGGGGGCCTTCCACACCATGTGGGAGGTGGGGCTCCAAGTGAGAGGGAGACCGGTGGCAGCGGAGTGGCCCTGGGCTCCTGCTCCGCGAAACTCAGGCCAGTCGGTGGTGCCAGCCGCAGGTGTGGGCGCTGCGGAGGCGAGGGTGAGGAACGAGGTGGAAAGCAGGAAAGAGGTGAGGGCAGAACGCATTAGGCGTAAGGTACGCCGCGAGAGAGCGGGCGTTTTCAGCTGACATAGACATTGGCTGGCGAAGAAAAGAGTGGGAACGTACCGCATGCGTGTGAAAGCGATCTTGAAATTTCTACTGGCCCTGGCGGCAGCTGTGCTGCTGCCGCTGGGCTATGCGGTGCAGAAAGACCACTACAGCCACGCGACAAGAACCCGGTGGAGCTGGGGAGGTGTGCCATTGCAGGCCTGGCAGGTGAAAGAAGATGCCCTGTCTCGCTGGGTGCGCGATGTCTTGAATCTCCCGCCTGATTATTTCGACGGCGTCGTAGGCGGTCCTTTTTGGATCGCTGCCCATATTGGAGCACTGCCCGGCAAGTATGCGGAGGTGCGGCTTTTCAGAGATCTCTGGGAAAATGCCTCGGCTGAGGAAAAGCCTCTAGTGCGGGCTGATGCCGTGCTGTGTCTGCTGGAGTCTGACTGGCAAGTACGTGAGCTGATGGTGAAGGAAGCTGCGCAGCGCTGGCGGAAGTGAGGGGCGCGGGTGTTTGCGGGGCGCTGATCGACAGGCAGGAGTGCCTATCGTACTTTTACTTCACAGCGGCGGATTGTTCTTTGAAGAATCTGGCGATGAGGGCGGGGGCTTCTTCGGGGAATTTGTGGGTGCCGCCGGGGAGGATGAAGGTGATGAGCGGGGCGCTGACCTTGGAGGGGTAGAGTGTGCAGTTGGGGGCCCAGGGTTTGCCTTCGGGTTCGCATTGGTTGATTTCTTTGACCTTGGCGATGGCCTGCTGCTGCCACTCGTATTTGACGAGGGGATCGGCGGTGCCGGCGAGGTGCATGCAGGGCTTTGGCTTGAAGGGGGTGTCGCGGAGACGGATGGAGGATGCGGCGGAGGGAGCGACGGCGCAGAGGACATCGGGGCGTGTCTGCCAAAGAAGGTATGTGAAGCCGCCGCCATTGGAGTGGCCGGTGGAGAAGATGCGTTTGGCATCGACCTTGTAGTGTTCTTTGAGGTGGGCGAGGACGGCATCGAAGAGCTTGAGGTCGCGGTCGTCCTGAGCGCCTGCACCGTGCTGCCAGCCGGATTTTTTGCCCTCGGGGTCGGTGAGCTGGCCGGGGGTGTTGAGGCCCTGGAGATAGACAGAGATGGCCTCGGGCATGTGCTTGAACATGGCAAAGCTGCGGCCTGCGCTGAGGGCGGTGCCGCCGTGGCCGTGCCAGACGAAGACGACGGGTGCGGGCAGCTCTCTGGCGGTGGTGGGGGCGTAGATGAAGCCTGTGCGGGAGAGGCCGCCTACGGTGATGTCGAGCTTGGTGATTCCTGGCGGGAGCTGGAGCTGCGCGTGGCCGGTGGCGATGGTGAGCAGGAGGATGAGCAGGCAGAAGAGGTGGCGGCGGTGCATGATGAAGCGGGCGATGATTGGTGCTTGAACTTCGTGAGTGGGCCAAAGTTGCAGGAGAGAGGGGGAGACAATCAGACAGGGGGACAATGAGACGGAGTGGTGGAAGGACGGTTTTTTCGGCTTCTGTTTTGGCCTGGTGTCTTGCCTGTTGGGTGTGCTGAGCTAGGATCGGAAGACTATGAGCTTTGAAAAAGATGCGGTTCCTGTGATCACCCAACCCGGAGAGGGGCGGGGGATGGCGGTGTTTGGAGATCAGGTGGAGTTTGTGATCACGGGTGAGCAGTCGGGCGGGAGGTTTACGCAGTGGATCGAGACGACGCATCCGGGTGGCGGACCGCCGCCGCACTATCACACAAGGGAGGATGAGAACTTTTATGTGATCGAGGGGAGCGTGGAGTTTTTCCAAGACGGGCAGTGGACGGCGGTGGCGCCGGGCACGGCGGTCTTTATGCCGAAGGGGACGGTGCATGCCTTTCGCAATGCGGGGAGTACGCCGCTGAAGATGCTGATCACGACTGTGCCGTCGGGCTTTGAGACTTTCTTTGACCGGTGTGCGGTGGAGTTTGCGAAAGAGGGCGGGCCTGATATGGGACGACTTGTGGAGATTGCCGGCGAGCACGGCATCTATTTTGTACAACCGTAACCTTTTTATTTTCGCTTCATGTTCAAGACCGGCCAGCAAGTTGTCTGCATCAATGACCAGTTCGATCCCTGGGTGTATGACCTGTACAAGTCACTGCCCAAGAAGGATGAGATCTACACGGTGCGGGCGATCCGTGCGGGGAGGTCGAATCCGCAATTTGTGGTGAATGATGATGCGGAGATCAAGCTGGCGGGGGCGGAGTTTGACATTCTGCTGCTGCTGAAGGAGCTGAACAATCCGGATGATCCGCACTCGAGCGTGAAGCAGGAGCTGGGGTTTAGGTCGGAGAGGTTTGCGCCGCTGCTGGAGGAGACGGAGGAGGTGGAGGAAGAGGAGCTGGTGGGCGTGGGTGCTGGGAAGAAGGAATGGGAGCCGGAGCCGGCGTGGTCGAAGTGAGGGGGCTGCCCGTCCTTCGCACTTCGTGCTACGGAGGGCTCGCTGCGCTCGCTGGCGCGTGCGCGAGGGATCAATTGCAGTTCCTGCGGGGTGGATGAAAACTTGGCATCGCGGGCGCTGTTTGATAGAAACCTTTATCTCATGAGCGCTCCTCCCGATCTATCGCCGTCGTCTGCACCCCTCACTGAACGCCAGATCGTCGAGCTGCTCTCCACGGCGCGGCAGCGGATTTTTGCGGAGGTGGGGAAGGTGATCGTGGGGCAGCAGCATGTGATTGATGAGATGCTGATCGCGCTGCTGAGCGGGGGGCATTGTTTGATCACTGGAGCGCCGGGGCTGGCGAAGACGCTGCTGATCAAGACGGTGGCGGATGTTTGTCATTTGAGCTTTCAGCGGATTCAGTTCACGCCGGATTTGATGCCTTCGGACATCACGGGGACGGAGATTTTGGAGGACAGTCCGGAGGGGCGGAAGCTGGTGTTTAGCCAGGGGCCGGTGTTTGCGAACATGATCCTGGCGGATGAGATCAACCGCACGCCGCCGAAGACGCAGGCGGCGCTGCTGGAGGCGATGCAGGAGCATCAGGTGACGGTGAACGGGAAGACGATGCACCTGCCGGAGCCGTTCTTTGTGCTGGCAACGCAGAACCCGATCGAGCAGGAGGGGACGTATCCGCTGCCGGAGGCGCAGCTGGACCGCTTCATGCTGAACATCGTGATCGACTACCTGAGTGAAGATGATGAGGTGGCGGTGGTGACGAAGACGACGGCGGGGAAGGGAGAGCCGGTGCAGCGGCTGTTCAGCGGTGAGGAGATGCTGGCGTTTCAGCAGACGGTGCGGAAGGTGCCGATCGCGGAAGATGTGGCGCGGTATGCGGTGCGGCTTTCGGCGGCGTCACGGCCAGGAAGAGAGGGCGTGCCGGATTTTGTGAACCAGTGGGTGAGCTGGGGCGCAGGGACGCGCGCGAGCCAGAACCTAGTGCTGGGGGCGAAGACGCGGGTGCTGCTGCATAATCGGACGCATGTGACGGTGGAGGATGTGCGGGCGATGGCGCTGCCGGTGCTGAGGCATCGTATTTTGGTGAATTATAAAGCGGAGGCGGAGGGGGTGACGGTGGAGAAGGTGATACAGAGGCTGCTGGAGCATGTGAAGGCCTAGGGGGTAAAAATGACGAATGAGTAAATCCGAATGACTAAATAAATCTGAATGCCGAATGACGAAGATGAGCGCTGGGAATGACAAAAATTTCGATTTGGAGGAGCGCACAGCGATGTTCGGCGAACGAGTCATAGACTTTGCGAAGGCGGTGCCTCGGAATGAGGTGACGAAACCTCTGATCTCTCAGATCGTTCGGTCGGGAACCAGTGTCGGTGCCAATTATGGAGAAGCGGATGATGCCATCTCGAACAAAGACTTCCGAAACAAGATCGCCACCTGCAAAAAGGAGTCGCGGGAAACCAAGCATTGGTGCCGCATGATTGTTCGTGCAGAACCTGAGATGCGTGAAGCGGCCAAGCCGATCTGGCAGGAGGCCAAGGAACTGCATCTCATCTTCTCGGCTATTCTGCGGAAAGCGCCTCCTCCCAAGTGACGAGGCTTGCCAGCGTTTCGTCATTATTTCGTCATTCGGATTTACTCATTAGTCATTTTCCAACCCGATGCCTGCTCAGACCACCACCTTCCTCGATCCTGCCGCGCTGATGCGGATCAAGTCGCTTGAGTTGAGGGCGAAGGTGGTGGTGGAGGGGCTTTGGAAGGGGATGCACCGGAGTCCTTATCATGGGTTCTCGGTGGAGTTTTCGGAGTATCGGGCTTACGTGCAGGGGGATGATCCGCGGTATATTGACTGGAAGGTGCTGGCGCGGAGTGACCGGACGTACATCAAAAAGTTTGAGGATGAGACGAACCTGCGGTGCCAGATGGTGATTGATCACAGCAAGTCGATGGGGTTTGGATCGGCGGGCTATACGAAGGCGGATTATGCGGCGACGCTGGCTGCGACGCTGGCGTCTTTTTTGATGAAGCAGGGGGATGCGGCGGGGCTGACGACGTTTGCGGACGGGATTGAGGAGCATCTGCCGGCGCGAAACAGGCCGGGGCATCTGCGGCGAATCATCACGGAGCTGGATAGGCCGGCGAAGGCGGCGGGGACGTCGCTGGCGGTGTCGGTGGGACAGCTGGCGGAACTGCTGAGGAAGCGGGGGATGATCTGCCTGATCACGGATCTGCTGGCACCGGTGGAGCATTTGGAGAAGCAGCTGGCGCTGCTGAGCGCGATGGGTCACGATTTGGTGCTGTTTCACCTGATGGACCGGGCAGAGATTGATTTTACGTTTGAGAAGTCGGCGTATTTCCGGGATGCGGAGACGGGGGCGGAGAGGTTCATCGATCCGCTGCTGGTGAGGGAGAATTATTTGAAGCGGCTGGGGGCGCACCGAGATGCGATCCAGGCGGCGACGGAGCGGCACAATGTGGAGTATCACTTTTGCCCGACGGATGTGGCGCTGGAGGAGGTGCTGTTTGATTTTCTGAGTGCTAGGCAGAGGAAGAAGAAGGTGGGGAGGGGCGCGGTATGAGTGATGCCTTCTTTGCTGGCTTTGTGCTGAACTGTGGGCTGCAGGCCACAGGGAGGAGGAGTATGAGTAGGAGGAAGAGGAGGATTCAGAGCATATTATGAGCTGGTTGTTTCCCATATACCTTGCGGGTGCGGCGGCGATCATTGCGCCGATTTTGCTGCACCTGAGACGCAAGCCGCCGCAGGACAGGGTGGAGTTTAGCACGCTGATGTTTTTGGATGCGAGCACGCCGGTGCCGGTGAGCAAGAGGAGGCTGGAGAACTGGTTGTTGCTGGCACTGCGGTGCCTGGCGCTGATTCTGCTGGCGCTGATGTTTGCGCGGCCGTTTTTGCAGGGGGAGAGCTCTGCGGCGAAATCTGCGGACCGGGCGATGCTGATCCTGCTGGACCGCAGTGCGTCGATGCGGAGAGAGGATCTGTGGAAGCGTGGGGTGGCGGAGGCGGAGAGGCTTTTTAAGGAGGCGAAGATTACGGACCATGTGGCGCTGGCGGTGTTTGACCGGAAGCTGGTGCCGGTGTGGACTTTTGAGGAGGATCGCAACACGCCTGGGAACCGCAGTGCGGCGCTGCAAAGCAGGCTGGCTGAGATGTCGCCGGGCTGGAGTGCCACGCAGATGGATCGCGCGCTGATCGCGGCGGTGCCGTCGTTTGATGCGAGCACGGCAGGACTGAAGAAGCGGATTCATCTCATCTCGGATTTGCAGGAAGGATCGCGACTGGATGCGCTGCGGACGATTGCGTGGCCTGCGGAACTGAGTGTGGAAGTGCACCGGCTGGAGCCGAGCACGAATGATGATTTCTCGATCGCCCAGGCGGCGCGGGATGATGAGAGCAGTGCGGATGCGCTGGTGCGTGTGAGGGTGAGCAACACTCGGGATTCGGCACTGCGGGATTTTACGCTGGCGTGGCAGGGGGCTCCGGTGGCGGGCGGGATTTCATCGCAGATGCCGCCGGGGGCCTCGCGCATTATGGTGGCTCCGCCGAATGAGACGAAGGCGACGACGCTGGTGCTCACGGGTGACAGGCATGATTTTGACAACCGGCTTTTCATCGCACCGCCGCAGCCGCGAGCGGTGCGCATTCATTTTCTTGGCGAGGAGAGCACGCGGGATGAGGCGGCGGCTCCGCTGTACTATCTGGCGCGTGCGCTGCAGCCCACTGCGACGCTGGCTCCGGCGCTGACGGCGAGCCCGGCGCTGCCGAAGCAGAAGCCGGATCTGCTGGTGGTGTCTGGACTGACGCAGCCTGCTGCGATGCATGCGGGGCTGCGCGACTTTGTGACGGGGGGCGGGTTTCTGGTAGAGGTCGTCACCTCCGCCGCCGATGCAGCACTGCTACAAACTCTCACGGGCATTCCTGGAATCACGGTCAAAGACGGTGGCGGGGAGGGCGACTACCGGATGCTGGCGGAGGTCAAGACGGAGCATCCGCTGCTCAGGCCGTTTGCGGATCCAAAGCTGCGGGACTTTACGAAGCTGCGCTTCTGGAAGCAGCGCGAGATTGAAGTCAAGGATGCAGGAGGCAAGCTGGAAACGCTGGCGAGTTTTGACAACGGGAAGCCTGCGATCCTCAGCGGAAAGATTGGCCGGGGAACGCTCATTGTGCTGGCCTCGGGATGGCATCCGGGGGACAGCCAGCTGGCGCTCAGCACGAAGTTTGTGCCACTGCTGTATGGGTGGCTGGCAGCGGCGGGATTCAGCCATGATCCGGCGGGTGCGCTGGTGGTGGGAGATGTGCTGCCGCTGGACAGCGGGGCTGTGCATACGATCACGGAGCCGGATGGGAAGGTGCAGCGCCTCAAGGCGGGAGAGTCTTTTACAGCGGGGCAGGTGGGGCTGCATCAGGTGGAGGGCGGGACGCATACGCGCACGCTGGCGGTCAATCTACCACCGGACGAGGGGCGGGTGCTGCCGATGCCGCCGCAAAAGCTGGCGGAGTATGGAGTCAAGCTGGCGAGCGGTGACGAGAAGGCGGGGGCTGGAGAGAGTGCGGAGCAACGACTCACCGCGACGGATACCGAACAGAGGCAGCAGTCGTGGTGGTATATTCTTCTGGTGCTGCTGGCCGTTCTTGTGCTGGAAACCTGGGTGGCGGGGCGCGCCCGACAGACTGTCCTACAAACCGCGTAATTCATTCTCATCATGATCGCTCGCACCATTCTTGAAGCCCGTATTGCTGAGGTCCGGGAGATTTTGCGCCGTGCGCGGTTGATGCGGCATCTGGCGGTGGTTTTTGCGCTAGGGGTTTTGGTGAGGGGGGCGTTTCTGCTGGCGGCTCTGAATGGGATGTCGATTTCGAAAAGGGCGGACCGGTGGTCGATGCTGGGGCTGGTGGTGCTGGGAGTGATCGCGTGGATCAAGGGGCGGCGGAATGTGTGGAGTGATCGGGAGATCGCGCGCCTGATCGAGAAGCGGCATGCGAATCTGGATGCGCTGCTGCTGACTGCGATCGAGCACGAAGCCGGTGCTGACGAGACGGCGGGGTTTTTGCATGAGCGGCTGATTGATCGCGCGCTGGCGCATGCGGCGACGCAGCAGTGGCAGGTGACGGTGACGCAGAAGCCCTACATGCGGGCGCTGGTGGGGGCGTGTCTGGCGGTGGTGGTGTTTTTGGGAACGGAGGTGGCGCTGAGGGTGCAGTCTCGCCGCAGCCTGGTGGTGGCCGAGCAAAAGAAGGCGGAGGAGCCGGCGAAGCCGACGGAGTTTAAAGCGACACTGACGCCGGGGGATACGGAGTTGGAGCGCGGCATGCAGCTGATCGTGGAGGCGAGGTTCAACGGGCCGGTGCCTGCGGATGCGACGCTGGTGGTGAGCGAGGCGGACGGTCAGGAGCGTGAGCGGCTGCCGATGCGGCTGACGGTGGATGAGCAGGTGTATGGCGGGATGATCCACAAGGTGGCGCGTGACACGAAATACCACGTGGAGTTTAGCGGCCAGAAGTCGGCGGTGCACACGATCACGGTGTTTGATTATCCGGCGCTGGTGGGCAGCGATGTGACGGTGACGCCGCCGGAGTACACGAAGCTGCCGGTGAAGGAGACGAAGAACACGAAGAAGGTGACGGCGCTGGAGGGATCGAAAATTGTGTGGCGGATCAAGGTGAACAAGCCGCTGATCGGGAGCGGCGAGGCGGGTGGCGCGGGGCGCAAGGATGTGAGCCCCTTTGGGCCGCACCTGACGGCTGCGGAGCTTTTTGGCGAGGACAAGTTGGTGATACCTCTGGCGGCTACAGCCGGAGATGCGACGGTGCTAGAGGGCGTGATGATGGCGGAGAAAACGCAGAAGTACCGGCTGCATCTGGTGGATGAGGCGGAGCGCGGGAACAAGAATCCGCCGTGGTTTACGGTGACGGTGCAGTCGAACCAACTGGCGAAGATCGAGGTGGTGTTTCCGAAGCGCGATCTGCAGGTTTCGAGCCTGCAGGAGCTGCCGGTGGAGGCAAAGGTGTCTGACGACCTGGGGGTGGTGAAGTCGGGGGCGGTGTTCAGCATCAACGGGAGCAGCAAGGAGATCGTGTTCAAGCATGCGGTGACCGCGCCGCTGAAGAAGCAGGATGTGAAGGCTGAGCTGGCGCTGGAGAAGGAGCACGCGGAGCCACGGCAGCTGGTGAGCTATTACCTGTGGGCGGAGGACACCGGGCCGAAGGGCGAGGTGCGGCGCAACATGAGCGACATGTTCTTTGCCGATGTGCGGCATTTTGAAGACATCTTCCGCGAGATGGAGGCTCCACCGAGCGAGCCGGGACAGCCGAAGGCGCAGAGCGACGAGCTGGTGGATCTGGTGAAGCAGCTGGTGAATGCGACATGGAAGATCATCCGTGATACGAACGCGGGGCGCGTGATCGAGGCGGCGGTGCCTGACATCAACGTGGTGCATCAGTCCACCGGGATCGCGCTGGAGAAGGTGAAGGAGGGCATGGAGAAGGCGGAGGATTCGCAGGTGAAGCAGGCGCTGACGGAGGCATGGAAGAGCCTGAAGGACGCGGAAGGGCCGCTGCAGCAGGCGGCGGAGGAAAAGAAGAGGTCGCCGCTGAATCAGGCGCTGACTTTTGAGCAGACGGCACTGGAATGGCTGCACCGTGCGCAGAGCCGCGAGCACCAGGTGATGCGGCAGGACAAGCCGCAGCAGGGAGCCGGGCAGCAGGCCAACAAGAACCAGATCATGGACCTGGAGCTGAAGCAGAAGGAGCAGCGCTATGAGGAGGAGAAGATGGCGACGGAGGAGCAGACTGCCGAGCAGCAGGAGAACCTGCAGGTGCTGAACCGCCTGAAGGAGCTGGCGAGGAGGCAGGAGGCGATAGCGGAGAAGATCAAGGAGCTGCAAAACCAGATGGCGAATGCGAAGACGGAGGAGGAGAAGCAGGAGCTGGAGAACCAGCTGAAGCGTCTGCAGACGGAGCAGGAGCAGCTGCTGAGCGACATCGACGACCTCAAGGAGCGCATGGAGAAGCCTGACAACGCGCAGAACATGGCGGAGGCCAAGGAGCAACTGGAGCAGGCGCGTGAGAAGGCAATGGAAGCGGCCGAACAGCTGAAGGACCAAAAACTGACAGATGCCGCGAACTCAACCACCCGTGCCCAGCGCGAGCTGGAAAAGATGGGGGAGGATTTCCGGCAGAAGACCTCGAAAAAATTTGCGGAGGAGATGAAGCAGATACGTCAGCAGGCGCGTGATGCGGCGGAGAACCAGAAGAAGATCAGCGAGGCGCTGGAGAATCAGAAGGAGGCGGGGTCCGACATCGAGCGGAACATGCAGAATGCGGCACAGAGCCGGCAGATGGCGGGGCAGCAGGAGGACATTCAAAAGCTGCTGAACAACATGAAGCAGCTGAGTGAGCAGGCGGAGCAAAGTGAGCCGCTGCTGCACCGGAATCTCTACGATGCCGTGCGCAAAGCGCAGACGAGCGCGCTGGAGGAAAACCTGCAGGAGGCGCAAAACCAGCTGCGCTATGGCTCACAGGCGGATGCGAAGGATGCCGAGCGCAAGGCAGCAAACGCGGTGGAGGAGCTGAAAAAAGGCGTGGAGAAAGCGGCTGAGAGTGTGCTGGGCAGTGAGAGCGAGGCGCTGCGCGTGGCGAAGAACGAGCTGGATAAGCTGATCAAGGAAGCCCAGGAGCAGGAGGCTGCGGGCGAAGGTGAGAAGGGCGCGAAGACTGCGAATGGCACCGATCCCCAAGGCGGTGGAGAGAAGCAAGATCCAAAAGCTGCCGAGGGGCAGAAAGGCAAAGGCCAGGAAGGGCAGGGGCAGACGAAGATGGCCCAGCAGGGGCAGCAGGCCGGCAAGGGGCAGGAAGGGAAAGAAGGCCAAGGCGAAGGCAAGGAAGCGCAGACGGCGGAAAACGGCCAGAAGCCCGGACAGAGTGGCAAGCCAGGCGAGAAAGGTCAGGAGGGGCAGCAACCCGGAACTGAGGGGCAAGGACAGGGAAAAGGCAAGGGACAGCAGCAGGCAGCCGCGCAGCAGCCGAATGGCAGTCAGCCAGGCAAGGATGGCATGCAGCCCGGGCAAGAAGGGCAGGGGATGGGGCAGGGCGAGCAGCAGGCTCAGACCGCAGACAGCAGTGGCAAACCCGGCGAGGGGCAGCAGCCGGGGCAAGGCAAGAAGCCAGGGCAGGGGCAGCAGCCGGGCGAGGGGCGAAATTCCGGGCCAGGACAAGGCCGGGGGCAGGCGCAGCAGATGGCCGACAGCAATGAGGGCATTGGTGCCACGGGGGACCGAGATTCTGACAACGACCGCAGGCGGCCGCAGATCGCGGGCGGAGCGGTGCCTGAGGCGCTGTTTTTTGAAGACAGCAAGGAGCAGCCTGACACGGGCGTCTTTACCGGCAACGGCTACGAGCAGTGGAGCGACCGCCTGCGCAATGTGGAGGAACTGCTGGAGAATTCGGAGCTGCGCAACGAAGCGGCCAAGGTGCAGGACCGTGCACGGGCGCTGCGCATTGAGCTGAAGCGCAGCAATGAGGCGCCGCAGGTCTCCCACCTGAACACACGGATCACGCAGCCACTGATGGAGCTGAGGGATCGCGTGGTGGAGGAACTGTCGAAGAAAGATGCAGGCAAGAATCTGGCCCCGGTGGACCGTGATCCGGTGCCGGCGGAGTACCGGGATCTGGTGAAGCGCTACTACCAGGAGCTGGGAGCTGGAAAGTAAAGATGTATTAGATTGATTCAGATAAAGCTGACTCGACCTAAATAAATGTTCAGCCTAGTCTGCGGCGATGGCCCTGACAGTTTTGACATTGCGTACTCAAGATGGTGGCGAGCACCGGATTTCGTGCCCCCTGCACAGCTCGCTGACGATGGGCAGCGGGGAGAAGTGCGACATCACGTTTGAGGGGCCGGGGATTCATGACAGGCACTGTGTGCTGTACCGCACCAGCGAGCGCACGTTTCAGATTATCGCCGTGGTAGCTGCCGCGCAGTTCTCGGTGAACGGGGTTATTTCGAGCGAACTGGAAGTGAATGTGCCGTTCAAATTTGGGATCGGCGGCGAGGTGCTTGAGATGAATCTGGCGGAGGGTGAGGAAGAGGCGCTGATGGAAGCAGACGAGGTGGAGGGAAGCGGAGCAGAGGCTGGTGAAACTGCCGCTGGTGCACGCCCGAGCCGCCGTGGGTATCTGCTGAAGCCCATCACACTGAAGCCGCGTGCGGGTGCGCGGGTGGGAGAGGTGATCCTGCCGGCTTTTCCACCACCCAAGGCCGGGGGAGATGCGGCTACAGCGACTGCTGAAGCGGTGGTGGTGACAAAGTCCAGGCCTACGGCGACGGAGCTGGTGGATGAGGCAGACTCAGAGGAGGAATCCTCCTTTCTGCTGCTGGCGGGACTGGTGGTGTGTGCGGCGATGATCGCGGGGATCATTTACTGGCCGCATCATCTGGACCGGCTGGCGGCTGAGAAGCAGGCGGCCGAGGAAAAGAGGGCCGCCGTGGCGGAGGTGAGTGATGAGAAAATGGTGCGGGCCTGTGCTGGCCTGCGTGCTGCAGGGGCGCCGCATCTGGCTGCAGAGCTGCTGATGCCGCTGGCGGAGAAGGGAGACCCGAGGGCGACGCAGCAGCTGGCGCTGGCACTGCGGGACTCGGGCGGGTTTGGGCCGGAGGTGATGACGCTGCTGCATCACACGATCAAGGCCGGACGTCTGGATGCGCTGGGGGATTATGTGAGCGTGGCGGATGATCCGGAGAATCCGGTGCGCTATACGCCGGAGGCTTTCACTCAGCTGAAGCTGGCGGCCAAGCTGGGAGCGGCCTCCGCCTGGATGCCACTGGGGGAGCGGTATGAGCATGGCCATGGCACGGAGCCGGACATCGGGCAGGCGCTGGCGGCGTATGAGAAAGCACTGGCTGCGGGAGACCGGAGAGCGGCGGCGAAGCTCTCAGCGAAGAAGGAGGCGCTGGAGCGTGCGGCTGCTTATGTGAGATCATGGAACGAGATGTCTGTGGCAACGCTGCTGGACCACGTGGCGGCGGGTCAGGGGAGATTTTATGAGCTGGATCATCCGGCGGTGGAGGTGCTGCTGAGGCAGGAGGAGGAGCTGCGTGCGTGTTGGCCGCTGAGGCGTATCAGCGTGGCGGAGGGTGCGCGGGCAGAGCCGGAGACGCTGGACCTGATCAAGGTGAAGCAGCCGTACCAGTTTGAGGTGCAGAGAGGGGAACGCATTGCGCGTGGGAAGGGCGTGCTGACGTGCACGGTGCAGCGTGATACGGCGGAGCACTGGCGCATCACGTCGGCGGCGGATCAAATCGAGCTGGGGGAGCTGCTTCCGGCGAAGGAGCAGTTTTTGCATGCGGAGTCTCTGCGTGAGCTGAAGCCGGCCTTCACTCCCGCCGAGCAGATGGAGGAGATGAAGCTGGAGATTCTGGAGCAGACGCGGGGGCTGGAGATGATCCAGGACTTCAAGCCTGCGCTGGCCGTGGTGCTGAAGGCGGTGGAGAAGTTTCCGCAGGAGAAGTTCTGGATGCTGTATGCCGACAAGGTGTGTGACCGGATGGCGCGGCAGCTTTTCAATGAAGGCAAATGGCTGGACGCCGGATGGGTGGAGAATGTGCATCACCTGGCGCTGAACGGCAGCATCTCGGCGCTCCTGCTGGAAGGGCACCTGTGTGCCGCAGGGTATGGCTGCGAGCGCGATGCCGCACGCAGCGTGGCACTGTATCAGCAGGCCTTTGAGCTGAGCAAGAGGCGTGATGCGCGCTTCTACTATGCGGAGGCGTTGTTTCAAGGAAACGGGGTGCCGCAGGATGCGGAAAAGGCCGGGGCGCTGGTGCTGGTGGTGATGAGCCGGTCGAAGCACCCGCTGGAGGCCTATCTGGTGGCGCACCTGCTATGGCGGAAAGCAGAGCATGACCCTGCACTGTGGCAGGATGTGTATGACTCACTCTCCCGGGTGGCGGAGAAATTTTCTCCGGCCAAAAATCTGGCGGGCATGGTGCTGCTGAACCATGGCCAGACCACACGTGAACGCAAAACGGGCTTTGCCGCGATCAAGGCTGCTGCGGAAGAGGGCGTGGTGGAGGCGATGAAAAACCTGGTGCAGTGCTACCAGGAAGGAGTGGGATGCGAGAAGGATGTGCAGCAGGCCACCTTCTGGAAGCAAAAGGCACTGGTGACGGAGCCGCCGAGGAGGAAGCACTACACGGAGTTTGAGGAGTGAGGGGGCGCTGTGGTTTGCAGTTGTTGGTGAGAGGGGTGTGAGCTGTGGACGCGTGGATGCTCTGGGGAGCCGGAACGGGCTCCCACCGTAGCTCTTCGAGCTAAGGTGGACAGGGTGGCCGATGCTACCACACGAAGAACCGGAACTGCTGATGCAAAGCGGAGCTACTTGACCGCGGCCGCGGGCGGATCATTGAGGCGGAGGATGTCGCAGGTGATGAAGATGGCCTGGAGGATGTCTTGTTTTTCGAACTCGGGTTTGCCGGTGGGTCTGTAGAGGGACAGGAGACGGGCGGTGCCGGAGGGAATGGTGATGCCGGTGACGGTCTTGGAGGTGAAGAAGTCCGTGAGCGGGAAATCGAGGCGGTGGCCCTGGGGGGCGATGAGGTGCTCGCGGTGTTCGAGGGGAGGGGCGGTGTGGTACTCGGCGGAGATGATCAGATCCACGAAGGGGCTGTCTTTGCTGACGGTGGCTTCGAGTTCGACATTGCAGCCGACGGGGCGTGGTTCTTGCTTGAGGACGGGCTGGCCTTTTTCATCCAGGGTGATCTCGCAGATGGCTTTGTGCTCATGGCCTTGATTGGTGATTGCGCGGGTGCCGGGCTTGGATTCGAGGCGTGCGGTGTCGAGGTGCAAGACGGTGCCAGCTTTGGCTGCTGTGAGCAGTTCGTCGAACTCGGTGCGGTGGTCGCTTTTGTGAGATGCCTGGGAGGCGAGGCTGCGCAGGAGGGGTCCGGGGCCTTGCAGGACGTGCGTGGTGATGGCGACGGTGCTGGGCAAGGCGAGAATGTGTTTTTCAATGGCAGCGGCAATCAGGGCATGATTTGCGGGAGTGTTGCGCACCGTCAGGGTGGACGTGGTGGCGTCGAAATGAGAGAGGCTGCCTTTGGGGAAGGTGAAGCCTAATTTTTTTAACACGTCCTGGGGGCTCTTTGGGCTTTGGGGCACTTCTTGTGGAGCGGGAGAATCATTGGTTCCAAAGGGATCTGCTCCCATCGCTGGGAAGGGCGACGGAGAGTTCAGTTTATGCAATTCAAAGAGGATTTCCGGAGGTGGGTAGTACGTTTTTGTTTCCAGTGCGTCAGGATTTGCAGATGCAAGGGCTGTGACTTTCAGCGGATGCTTGGGCCTGGGGAAGTGAGGCACCACGTTGCATTGGAGGAAGGTGGCCCAGATGTGGTCTGCATGGCTGCTGCAGAGGTCCTGATGCAGGGCGATGAGTCTTATTTCTCCCTCATGCATGGTGGTGTGGCTGCGGGTTTTAAGCGCGCGGATGCTGTCTGCTGCGGTGACATGCAGATCGTGGTTGTAGTCCACTTCAATGGTCCTACCATCGGCACCCAGGGTGGGCTCTAACTCCAAAGAAGACCCGAGAGTCTGGTTTTTGAGGGAAATGGCGGGAGGGCTTTTGTCTTTGGGTGGTGTTTGAGCGAGGAAGTAACATTCCTTGGCGGCCACATGGGAGGAGCGAGTGCCGGATTTGGTTTCGAAGAAGGCGGATTCAAGGAACACGGCTTCGCCGCGTGCGGCGGCGGATTCTACTTCTTTCCATTCGGCAGTTTGGTCGGTGGAGTTGAGTGCGGCCTGAGAGAGCTTTGGCAAATAAGATGAGGGCAGGCGCACGGTGTGCAGTCTGACAGCGACGTTTTTGGGGGCTTTATGCACTGCGGCCGCGATCAAAGTGGAAATGGTGTCGATGTTTTCCTGCGTGTTCGTTATTTGAAGGAGGTCGTTTTTCAGTTCGATCACTGAGCCTGAGGGGAAGGTGACACCTTGGTCGATGAGCCAATCCTTGAGAGATTTGGGTGCGGGCTCCATGATCGACTCAAAGAGCCCCTCCGGGATCTGGAAGGTGATGCTTGAGAGGCCCTTGGGAGGCGTGGAAGTGGAGGGGATGCCGAGCGCGAGGTGGTGGGGCGGATTTTCTACGTAACGAATGGCGGTCGTGATGAACGCGGCCCAGAGGGTGTCGTTGGCTTTCTGCTGCAGGCCGGGTGGTCGGGCTATGCCGATAAGCTTGGTGGTGCCATCGCGGATCATCAGACTCGAGGTAAGATGGTGGGATGGAATGTCTGTCGCTGGTGTCGTGCCGTCTGAGTGTGGGGCATCCGTTGCGGAGGAAGCAAACTGGCGTAATTCGAGGTCGAGTTTGAGATCGATGGTCTGTCCATCGGCCTGAATGCTAGGTTCGAGATTGAGGCACAGGCCGGTGGGCTGCTGGTCTGCTGTTTCTGAGATGCGGCTGCTTAGATCTATGGGGGCACGGTTTGAAAGCCAGGGTTCAGACACGGCTTCTGTGGTGACGGGGTATCCAGATTTTGTTTCGATGAAGGCATGGCCAGCGACACGAACGGAGGAGCCGGGCTTGTGTGCGAGATCGAGCAGGCTGGTGAGCTGCCTGCCGGCATCGGCAGACTTGGAGGCATCTGTATTGATCTGGCGGACGAGGTCACCCGGGCCTTCGATGATGGTCAGGGTTAAGGCGATGATTTTGGGAGGATGGTAGAGAATCGATTCACACAACGCTTCAACCAGATCGAGGTTGGGCTGGTTATTGGTAACTCTGAGAAGGCCGGTGAGTGGATTGAAACTGACGCTGCTGCCTTCGGGGAAGGTGATGCCTGCGGCTTCGAGGATTTGCTGTGGGGTTTTTCGTGGGATTTTACCAGCCGGGGTATTTGGTGCGAGAGCAGTTGTTGCGAATGGATCTGTTGGAACATTTGAAGGATCGTAATCTTCGACTGAAAAAAAGTCTGGCGGAACTCTGAAGGTGCGGGTGTGTCTTTCGCTTTCGTAGGCATGCCTGTCTGAGAGAATCACGCCTTCGGCATCCACGCGGTACACCATCTGTCCTAGCTCAGTGACATAGAGGAGGGCTTCAGAAAAGGGCACGTCCTTCAAATCGAGGGTGATGCGGATCTCCTCTTGTGGAGCGGGCTGGCGAAGGATGAGCTTGATGCCTTTGGTGCCAGTGGGAGCAGATGATTTGTCCAACTGACGGCTCTTCTTGCGGAGAAATTCCAGTGCCTGCTCAAGCGTGGCATTTTCGAAATGAACCGAGGGGATGATGATCTCGTTCATTTTCTGCTTCAGCCGGGCTATCGCAGCCAGCTCCAAGGGAGATTGTGCTGTGGCGGGGCTTTGAGGCGATGCTTTGTCTTTGGCTGGCTCTGCTCCGTGTGCCAGGGTGATGATGGCCAAAAGCAGGAGGAGGCTGCTGGAGCGGTGCATGCTGGTGAGATTACCGGGTGATGGGGCGGAGTGTCGAGAGGGATGTTTGGAGTGGGGGATGGCTTTCGCGTGACTGGCGGCGGGCTTTGGTCTGGAGGGCTGGCGATGAATGGCCGGCTGCCGCATTCGAGGGATTTTGTGGTGCGCGTGAGTCAGTGAGGCCGTCGAAAGCGATAGCTGCGTTCGTGCCTCACTTCGCGACCGCAGTCCAAATGGGGGCGGCTGAATGAGGAGGGGCAATGTGAGGGCACAAAAAACGCCGCGCTTTTGAGGGCGCGGCGTTGGGAGATGGAGCTGAGCCAGTTGCGGCGCAACTGGGCAACTTTTTAGAGGGTCTGGTGGATGCGGCCGAGGGCCATGAGGATGTAGCTGGTGACAAGGACGGGGTCGGACTCCATCCAGCGGCCTTCGGCGTTGGCCCAGGAGCCGTCGCCTTTCTGGAGGCTGAGGAGTTTTTCGGTGATGTCTTTGCGCCAGTCGATAAGCTTGCCGTCCTTGGTCTTGATGAAGTCGATCTTGGCGATGCTGAGGGCCTTGCTCATGGTCTGGTAGTAGTAGTAGAGGCCGGCGGCGCCGAGGCCGGGGTTTTCATCGGGGTTGTAGTGGTTTTGGAGCCACTCGATGACGGCTTTGACACGAGGGTCGTCTTTGTCGAGTCCGGCGTAGATGAAGCTCAGAAGGCCGGCGTAGCTGATGCTGCCATAGCTGCGAAGAGCGACGCTGCCATCGGGATTGGTGACTTTGGCGCCGCGGGTTTCGGAGGGGTTGTAGATGAAGCCGCCGGCGTCGTCGGGGTCTTTGCTGACCCATGAGGATTTGTTGCTTTCGGGACGGTTCTGGCAGCGCTGGATGAAGTCGATGGCGGCGCTGATATTGAGCTGGGGCTCGTTTTTGGCGGCGTCTCCTTTGTCGGCGAGCATGGACTGGGAGTAGTAGAGGGCCTCAAGGGCGAAGGTCATGTTGGAGAGGTCGGCGTGCATGCCTTTTTCGTCTCCGTAGCCCACGCCGCCGTCGAGGGGATTGTCCTGCTTGCCTTTCTCATCAAGGTCCACCTGGCAGCGGACGAGGTAGCGGCGGGCTTTGAGCATGACCTCTTCGTTTTCGGGCTTGTTGTTCATGAGAAGCGCCGTCAGCGCCATGGCGGTGTTGTAGTTGCCACGGGCCTTGGTGAAGATACCGCCATCCGGACGGGCCTGGCTGATGAGGTACTTGGTGGCTTTTTCGACCTCGGCGGGGACGGGATCGCCGGGCTTGCGGTTGGGGTCGAGCATGAAGCCGATGATGCCGAGGGCAGTCATGGCGACGGGCTCGGATTCGCCCCACTGGCCGGTGGCGGGGTTCTGCTTGGAGCGGAGGAAATTGATGCCGCGCTCGACACTGAGGCGGAGCTCCTGCTTGAGGGATTCATTGCGCGCCGGCTGGGTGGCGGCCTGGGGAAAGGCGGCGGTGGTGCCGAGCGCCAGGGTGAGGATGAAGGCTGGGATTTTCATGGTGTGAGAGGGGGGATTATTTGGTGGCTGCGGGGGTGATGATGAGGGTGACTTTGGTTTCCTCTGCCGGGATGTTGGATGGCATGCTGATCCAGAGATCGTCGCGCTGGTTGCCTTTGGCTGCGGAATTGATGATGGCGCTGCGGTCTACGTAGGTGGAGATGATGGAGCCGGTGGTTTCGGCGGCGAATCCGCCTTCGTCGATCAAGGAGCCATTGAAGATCCAGGTGTCGAGGTCATCGGGAGTTTTGCGTTTTTCGATGTCCTGGATGAAGTCGGAGAGGGGGACTTTTTTGATTTTGTCACCGTCTTTCCATTCGACGTGGATGGCGAGGCGGTTGGCACCGGGGGTTTTGGGTTCGGTGTCTTTGGCCTTGTAGGGACGTTCCTCTTTGGGGTCGAGTTTTTCGAGAATGCCGAGGGTGCCGGGCTGATAATTGGCGAGGAGGAGGGCGAGCTGGATCTGGATGGGGCGCACCTTGGTCTCGAGGATGGTTTCGTGCACTTTTTCGCCGGCCTCATGGCAGAGGGCGTACTCGATGGGCAGCTTTTGATGGAGGATGGAGCAGGGGATGCGGAGCTCGCGGGTGGCGGCGGTAATCTGGATGCCGTTGAGGTCAAAGACTCCGGGGGAGACCTGCTTGACGAGTTTCTGCGCCTCTTCGAGCTGGGCCTTGGCGTCGGGCTTGGGCGCGGCATCCTGCGCCCGCAGGTCGGCGAGGGCGATAAGGACAAGGGCGGTGGCGGCGAGGGAGCGCAGCATGGCTGGGGAAGGAGTACGAAGGCGGATGGGGGCGGCAATCATGCGGGGGCGGGGGAGTGGTGCGGTGGGCGATATTTGACCGTGAACGGCCTGCGGTGGGCGTTTTTTGCGCATCGCAGGAAGAGGGAGGGTAGAGAAAAGGGGGCGGTACCGATGCCGAAAGGGCTAAAGCTGCGGAAGCTTGTAGGTGCCGGTGCGCAGACACTGCTCCACGTTTTTCGGGAGAATCACCATCGGCTGAATTTCATAGGCGGGCTGTGGTTTGAAGGTTTTATCTGTGCGCAGCTTGGCGATGATTTGCAGTGCAAGATCCACGAGCGCTGGCTGAATGACGCTGGCATCGATCTCACCATCGCGGACGGATTCGAGACCGCGCTTCTGACCAGAGAGCCCGTCTGTGCCGATGATGAAGACATTGTCGCGCCTGCCTGCGGTTTCGGCAGCTTTGGCAGCGCCGACGGCAATGGCATCGCTGTGGGCATAGATGGCGTCAAAACTTTGCTGGAGTTTGAAGGCTTCCGCCGTGCGCTGGGTGGCCTTTTCTGTGTTCCAGTCTGCGGGTGCATCGTGAACGATGATGATGCCAGGCTGGCTGCGGAGTCCTTCGCCAAAGCCCTCGGCCATTTCGCTGGAGGTGTGGCTGTCAGCCGCGCCGCGGAGCTGGACAATACGCCCGGTGATGTCGGTACGATTTTCTTCAGCGGCTTTGCGTTTCAAGGCCTCGACGACCGTCTCTGCAGCCAGCCGCCCCATGAGGCGCTGGTCTGAGTAAACGATGCTGGCGCAGCCTTCATTGAGCATGCGTTTGTCGAGGCCGATGACGATGATGCCCTGGGTTTTGGCCTCGACGATGAGGGCTGCGAGCGCTGCGGGATCGATGGGGCTGACGATGATGGCGGCCGGCTTTGTGGCGATGGACTGGCGGAACTGCTCGATCTGCCTGGCACTGCTGCCTTCGGCGTCGCTGGTGGTGAGCTGGTAGCCCGCCCGCCTGCCGACGAGCATGCTGAGGCCGTCGCGCTGAAATGCCTGCATGGCGATGCGGGCATCTGAGAGAAGCAGGCGTATCTCCGCACGCTCGTCTTTGGCGGCAAGACTGGAAGCCGATAGCAGGGCGGCGGGAGTGGCCGGAGTGGACTGCTGTGGCGAGGGCTTTTGAGCAGCCGGCTCACTGGAGCTGGGGGCGGCATCTGAGGCGGGCGGCTCCGACGGACCGCAGGCTGGAAGCAAGGCGGTGGCCAGGCAAAGGGCGGCGGTGCGAATGAAAGGTAATGACATGCTGGTTGATATTTGAGGATCTGGGTGCCAGACCGCAAAAGAACCAGATAAATGCCAAATCTCCACCAGTCTTCTGCTTGCATGGATGTGCCCGAGGCATCAGACTGATTGTTTTTTCCTCTGCTCAATTCCAGCTTGATGAAGCACAAAAAGATACTGTCTGCGCCTTTTGAGAGGCAAATCTGCTCTAGGGCGGAGCATTTTCGCGACTTTCTGCGAATCACTGCTTGATGCGCAGGGTGTTTTGCTGATAAAACTTTTAAATTCCCGGAACCACCAGCCCCCAGCCATGAAATCCTTCAGCTTGATTCTTGCTTCCCTTCTGTTCACCTGCTCAGTCCAGGCTCAGGCCCCCAGCAGCAACGCCGACAAGGTCAAGCTGAGGATTAAAAATGTGGTGGTCGAGGAGCAGCCGACTCCCCAGTTCAATGTGAGCAACATCAAGATGAAGCGCTGGGAGCCGAAGAACTGGATCGAGCTGGACGTGGAATTTGACATCAAGCTTCCTGAGGAAGCTGGCGGCAGAAAGGGCACCTTTGGAGGGATGCAGCTCAACATTTACGTGGCGCTGCAGCACATGTCGAAAGAGAACAAGCGTGAAGTGGTCACTGGAACGTTGAACTTGATCGAAATCCCCGCTGACCAGCCCTGCCACGCGCTCGCCTACATTTCCCCAGCTTCACTGAAATCCATTTTCCAAAAGGATACAGTGACAGCATCGACGGACATTCAGGGCTGGGGTGTTGAGTTTGTGGTGGACGGCAAAGTGATCGCGGCAAAGTCCAGCGTTGGCAAAACAGCGTGGTGGGAAAACAAAGATGCGTTTGCCATCATGTCGGGCATGCTCCTGAACAAGACGCAGACTCCCTTTGCCTACGTGTATGGCGATTACGACGTGCCTGTCCAAAGCAAGTAATCCTTGCCCTCAATCAGCTCAGATTTGATCAGCAAATTTCCCCTTTTACAGCATGGCAGACCCAAACAGCATCGCAGTCGTTAGCCTCGGCTCCCAACGTGTCAGTGGAGCCGTCTTTGGCAAGACGCCAGGTGGGGATCTAATCCTCAAACGCTATGAAATTACTGAGCTTGACGGAGATCCTTCGGTGGATGTCAGCCGTCTGTCTCAGATGAAAACGGCTCTGGCAGAGCTTGCCACTAAGCTGAAAATCAAAGGGCAGAAAGCCTGGTGCTCCGTGCCAGGACACCCGGTTTTCAGCCGTTTTGTGAAGCTGCCTCCGGTTTCCAATGACAAGCTCTCTCAGATTGTGGAGTTTGAGGCTCGCCAGAACGTGCCGTGGCAGCTGGACGAAGTCTCCTGGGACTACGAAGTGGTCACCAAATCTGATGTAGGCGAGGTCGAAGTGGTGCTGGCCGCCATGAAGCGTGAGCCTCTGAATGAGATGTATCAGGAGGTAAGCGCAAGTGGTGTGAAGGTCGTGGGCATGGATGTCGGGCCTCTGGCGCTCTACAACGCCTTCCGCTACAGCTATCCTGATGTCGATGAGCCTGTGCTCGTGGTGGACATGGGTGCAAGATCCACCAACCTTGTGTTCATTGAAGGCGACCGGTTTTTCACCCGTAATCTGCTTGTCGGTGGAGCGGCTGTGACCAATGCCATTGCCAAGGAGTTTGGCGTGTCGTTTGCTGAAGCTGAACAGCAGAAGCGCTCTCAGGGCTTTGTGGCCCTTGGTGGAGCTGTGGAGGATCATCCGGACGAAGGCGTGAACGCCATGTCCAAGGTCATGCGCAACTCCATGACACGCCTGCACTCTGAAATCATGCGCACGATCACCTTCTACCGCAGCCAGCAGGGCGGGAGTGCTCCGAAACGGGTTTTCCTCGCTGGCGGTGGGTCGGCAACCGGATATGTGGCGGAGTTTTTCACTGAAAAGCTCAAGCTGCCGGTGGAAGTTTTCAACGGCCTGAGAGGGGTGCAGACCGACCGTGCCGTGAGTGCGGATGCAGCGCAGATTGACGCTCCTGCATTGGGAGAGCTTGTGGGCCTCGCGCTGCGTGGCATGAGCGGCTGTCCATGTGAAATCGAGCTGGTTCCAGATGCTCTGGCCTCTGCACGCGATGCCGCACGCCGTGCGCCTGCGTTGATCCTTGCCGGGCTCTGCCTGATGGGTGCTTTGGGAGCGTCGATTTACTGGTTTAACAGTGCCAACGATGTCATCAAGGAGCGCACAGCTGCGATGCAGAGAGAATTTTCCACGCTGAGTTCGCTTTCGGACGGGATCCGACAGCTGGATGCGCGGCAGGAGGAATTGAAGGGGCGGAGCATGCAGCTGGAGCAGGCTGTAACGGATCGCTCCTGGTGGGTGCGCCTGCTGAATGACCTCAACCAGCAGTTTGATAATGATCTTATCTGGCTGCCGGTGGTGGAGGTGCTCAAAGATGACAAGCCCATCACTGCGCCGCTCTGGGCTAACAACGATAATGATTCAACCAAATCTGACTCGAGCAGCAGCAAGGCGGGTGCTCCGGCGGCTCCGGCTTATTCCCTCCGTGTGCGCGGTCTCTACCGCAAGAACAATGAAGGCGAGCAAAAGGTGGTTTACGATTTTGCCGCCAAGCTGGCGAAAATGGACTCCTTTGACATGCCGGACTTTGAAACCAAACGCGATAAATATGTGAAGGTGGACAGCGGTGTGGATGAAGCACGCTACGCTTACAGCTTCGAAATCAAAATGCCTCTGCGCAAGCCCCTGCAATTTAAATAAAGAACCATGGACTGGATACGTGAAAACAAACCTCTGGCGGCCATTCTTGGCGTCATTCTCGTCGGCACGCTGGCGCTTGGCTACCTGCTGTATGACTCCTGGAGCAGCTACGAAGAAACGAAGGAAGGATACATTGGTCTAGGCAATCAGATGGCGGCTCTCAAAGGGGCTCGTCTGGCACCTACCGATGCCAATCTGCAGGCCAAAAAGCAGATGGTGGATGAGTATGCGGCTGATGTGAACAAGCTTGGAGCCGCGCTTTTGATTCTTCAGCCGAAGGTCGAGCCCATGAAGGACATTGAGTTTCAGGCAAAGCTGAAGACGAAGATTTCGGAGATCCGGACAGCTGCCCAATCAAAGATGCAGCTTCCTGCTGATTTCGCCTTCGGATTTGACGAGTACACCTCCAGTCTGCCGACTTCTGCGGCGGCGGCCACTGAGCTTTCCGGCTATCTGGACGCGATGGACGAACTGGTGAAAATGCTGCTGAAGTGCAATGTGCAGTCTCTTGACTTGCTTGAGCGTTCAAAGCTGGCGCTGGAAGCCAAAGCTGCAGCCAATGCACCAGCGGGAGGTGCGGCGGCTCAGAGGCAGGGGGCGGCGGAGATCTTGGAGAAGAGGCAAATCTCTCTGATTCTGACTCTTGATCAGGGTGCTCTTCAGCTCCTGGTTAGCCGACTGGCCACTACTGAAATGCCATTTTTCACCAGTGTGCGTCAGCTGCGTATCGAGAACCAGCTTCAGGAGGGGCCTTTGCGCTCTTCAGTGCGACTGCCGGCTACCAATGGTCCCAAAATGGGGGGTGGGCAGGCTGCCGCTGCAAGCGAGGAAGTGGCCTCAGACGAAATACGCCCTCCTGCTCCTGCTCCAATCGACACCATTCCTGTTTTTGGCAATGAGCTTCTGAAAGTCAGGATGGAAATTGACTTGGTAAAATTTTTGGACGCCGCCAAAGGGGTGGCAGCTCAGATTCCTGCTGGACGTTGATCCTCAATTTTAAAATCCGCAGCCTAACAGCATCATGCAGAACAGACAGGGAAACTACGAAAAAACCATCTTGGTCATCTCCTCCATCATCGCGATCGGAGTGGCCGTTTTTTTGATCTTCGAATCTCAAGGTTTTGAAGAGAGCATCGCCTTGCAGCAGGCGGCTCCAAGAAACGATTTGAACGCTCCGGACAAGCAAAAGGTGGCTGATGCCATCGAGACCTTGAAAAAGAGATATCTTTGGGTTTCTCCGGTGCGCAACGGCAAGGGGGCACCGCTGAATAAATCCGTGCTGTTGGTGATGAAAGAAGGCAAGTTGTTTGACCTGCTTCTTCCTGAGCCAAAGCTGAGAGAGCCCATGACGAACCTTTTTCTTGTGGGAGACCAGACCAAGAATCCTCCGGAAAAGCAGCTGCCGAATATTTTTTCTCCCAACGTCGGGGATTTGGATGCGGACAGCGACGGCTTTTCCAACCTGGAAGAGTTCAAGGCCAACACGGATCCGCGGGATGCAACCTCAATGCCTCCATTTACTGACAAGCTGGCCTTGGGCAAGCGCATCAGCCATGATTACATCATCCTGCTGAAGGGCGGAAGCGATGGAACCTTCCAAGTGCAGCGTCTCGTCCCTAGCAAGGCCAGTGTTTTCAAGCCGCTGAACGAAGAGTTTGGGTTCGATAAAGGAACGCTGCGCTTTAAGATCCTTTCCAGCCGGAAAGAGGTCAGAGATAATCCTACTCTTGGGCCGCAGGAGATTTACATCATCAAGGTCCACGACTCAGCCACCCAGAAGGAATTTGAAATGGTGCAGGGCAAAGAAGTGAACCTGGCTGAGTATGAAGCCGAGTTCATGTTCAATTACCTGAAGCGTCACGTGATTCCAGGCATCAAAGAGGGCGGAACCTTCCAACTTCCAGGGCTTGGTAAAACCTACTATATTCACAAATTGGAGGAAACCAAGGCCATCATCTCCCCCGTGGGATCTGATGGCAAACCGACCAAGGAGACCATTGAAGTGAAGCAAGGATAATCACCCTCCGCTTTTTTTGAATGGATGAAGAATTAACTCGCCAAAGTTTGCCCACATCTGTTAGTAATCCTTTTTTACCACAAAATATTGTCAGTTTGCCCTATGACCCACCACTCTCGTCTGGTCTTTAACCTTTCCCTCCTCGTCCTTTCTGCGGGCGCTTCGCCGATCATGGCGCAAAGCTCAGTCTCCGGAATGGCTAATCGAGAAATTGCCCGCAGGTATGCCCGCATCGAAGACGCCCGCACAGCCATGGATCGTGGCGACAAGCTCTTCAGTGGGGCAGATTACGAAGGTGCCTTGGGCTCATACAAAGCCGCCATCGAAAGTCTTCCGAATGCTCCGCTCACCCGCGACTGGCTGGATCTTGCGCAGCTTAAGTATGCTGATTGCAGTGTCACTGTGGCGCAAGAACGCGCCAAAGCAGGGGATTACAAGGCGGCAAGAGAGCTTCTGGACGGAGCAATCAAAGCCGTGCCAGGGCACAAAGCTGCGGCAGCCTTTGCCAAACAACTGGACGACCCAGACCGCTGGCCGCCGGCTCTCACTGCAGAACATGTGACCAACGTGGGCAAAGTCCAAGCAGGCCTCCTCCTTGCAAACAGCTCTGTGGAGATCGGCAACTATGATGCGGCGATTTCCCAATATCAGGATGTGATCCGCGTGGACCCATACAACAGCGCTGCACGCCGTGGTATGGAAAACGCCGAGCGCAAGCGCCAAGAATACTTCAAGTCGGCTTATGATCATCAGCGTGCCAAAATGCTTTCTCAGGTTGCCGAAGCTTGGGAGGACAAGGTGCCAGTGCAGGGGGCAGCAGTTGCTTTTGATTACGGCGTGGGACGCAGCCCAGGTGCCTACCTGACTGAGAAGATGAACAAAATCGTGTTCCCAAGCGTCAAGTTTGACAATGCGACAATCGACGAAGCGATCGAGTTCCTTCGTGTCAAGAGCCGTGACCTGGATACGTTTACTGAGGCTGGCGGCGTCAAAGGTGTGAACATCATCCTTCGCCAAGGAGAAGCCCCGAGCAATGCGTCCATCAGCCTTGACCTCAAGGACGTGCCAATGTCTGAAGCTCTTCGTTATGTCACCGAACTGGCGCAGATGAAGTACAAGGTGGAAGCTCACGCTGTGCTCGTGGTGCCGCTTTCTGAAAATGCCAGCGAGCAATATACTCGCAGCTATCGTGTGCCACCGGACTTCCTTAGCAACGGTGGTGGCGACGCTGGTGCCGCTGCCCCGGCTGCTCCCGCTGCTGATCCTTTTGCAGCAGGTGGTGGCGGCGGTGGTGGTGCTGGTGGCAGTGGCTTGATCGCCAGAAGAACGGCCAAGCAGATTCTCGAAGCTGCAGGCATCAACTTCCCTGAGGGCTCTTCTGCCAGCTACAATCCTGCGACATCGCAGCTCGTTGTCAGGAACACACAGCCGAACCTTGACCTAGTGGAAGCCTATGTGGAGTCCATCACTAAATCGGCGCCCAAGATGGTCGTGATCACTTCCAAGTTCGTTGAAATCACCCAGAAGAACACAGAAGAGCTGGGCTTCGACTGGCTGCTTGGTGCTTATGGAGCTGGCAACGTCTTTCTCGGCGGTGGTACTACTGGCAACGGAAACGCTTACAACTCAGCTAATTATCCGTTTGCTTCCAATTTGGTGCAACCTGGTTACAATGTTGGTGGAACGCAGGTTTTTCCAAATATCCCTGTCGCTGGTGCCTTCGCTGGTTTGATTCCAACAGGAGCTGTTAATCCAGCTACTATTACAGCGGCTAACCCCACGGGAACTCCGACATTCCCTTACGGTGGTGGTCCTATGACCTCCGGAAATCGCAGTGGTGGTTATGCTGTTAATAACAGCAGCATTGATAATCTGCTGACCACGGGTTCCACCACAGGAACTACATCTGTGGCTCCTGGCATCTTCTCCACAGCTGGCATCTTCTCTGATCCCCAATTCCAGACGGTGATGCGCGGTCTCAGCCAGAAAAAGGGTGTGGACCTCATGAGCGCCCCAAGCGTGACAACCAAGAGCGGTACTCGTGCTACGATGGAAGTGACTCGCGAATTCATCTATCCTACCGAATTTGATCCTCCTCGTCTTCCCCAAGGCAACGGTGGTCTGAACCTTGGTGGTGGCGGTGGCGGTAACCAGATCGCAACTCCAACGACTCCCACAGCTTTCGAAATGCGCCAGACCGGTGTTCGTCTTGAAGCTGAACCGACTGTCGGCGCTGATGGCAACACGATTGAACTTACCCTCGCCCCTGAAGTGGTTGAGTTTGACGGCTTCATCAACTACGGCTCGCCGATTCTCTCTCCGTCCAGTCAGTCGGTGCTGAGCGTTATCTCCATCGTCACTGACGCACTGGGCAACCAGACAGCAGTTCAGGGCTACGTCCCCCTGCAGCAGCCAGAACGTCTGATCACCCCGAACATCATCAATCAGCCCGTGTTCTCGGTGCGTAAAGTGACCACTGGTGTTTCCATCTGGGACGGCCAGACGGTTGCCCTTGGCGGCCTGATGCGTGAGGACGTGCAGGATGTGCAGGACAAACTGCCAATTCTTGGTGATCTCCCGATCGTGGGCCGTCTGTTCAAGAGTGAAGCTGAACAGCATTACAAGCGCAACCTGATGATCTTCGTGACCGCTCATCTGATCGATCCTGCTGGTCAGCGCATCAAGCCGGTCAACAGTCAAGCCAGTGGCGGTGCTGATGCTGCTGCGGCTGCTAGCGGTGGTAATGCTCTGCTGCCCCCAGTTTCGGGTCCAGTAAACTAATCAGCCTTCGCTGTTAGGCTTACTTAAACAAATTTCAGGCAGGATGCATCATGCGTCCTGCCTGATTTGTTTTAGGATGGCGGAAAATGAAAGATTTTGACCAAATACGATGAAGTCTTGGGTGATTACAGGTGGGGCTGGGTGTGGCAAAAGCACGGTGACGAAACTGCTGATGCAGCAGTTTTCGGAAGCGGCTGTGCTGTTTTCCGCCGATTTAGCAGTGGCGGAAGCCCTGAGGAGTGCGGCTACTCTCAAAGAACTTGCGGGAGTGTTTGGATCCCAAGCGCTGTCCACTTCCGGTGGCGCTAACCGGCAGTGGCTGAGGGAAGTAGTGCTGCCGAATTCTGAGTCGCGTAAGAAGTTAGAGGCTATTTTGCACCCGGTGGTGCTGGAAGCGCTTGAGGCGGCCCGTGTGGGTGCTGAGAAGGTGGGGGCAAATCTTTTCCTTGCGGAAGTCCCCCTCCACTATGAGATTGGAGGTACAGTTTCAGCAGACCTTGTCATCGTGGTGGCTTCCAGCCGGTCGATACAGGTCAGGCGGATGATGGAAACCCGGGGGCTCGACGAACAGACCGTTCATAAGTTCCTGGAGGCCCAATGGCCCATCGAAGCCAAGGTTGAAAGAGCAGACGCTGTCATTTGGAATGATGGTGCGCTGGCCTCTCTTGAAGCCCAGGTGCTGACGCTGGCAAGTCCACTCTTGCAAGCATGAACGATCAAACTCCCGAATCCCCCTCCACGGTGGCCTCCCCGACAGCCACTCCCTCATCGGAGGCTCCACTTTCCACGGACAGTGCTCCTGTGGCATCTACTGAGACTCAGAGCCCGGAGGCTGCTACGACGGCCGTTGCTGAAGCGGTCGAAAAGCCCGCAGAGGTGCAGAAACCGGAAGGAGCACAGCCGCCATTCCCGGAGGAAATTTCCATCAACGAACTGCAGGATGCATCCTTGGGGGAGCTTCTGGAACTGGCGGACAAGGTGGGCTTCCGCCTGAACGCAAGCCGCAGCAAGCACCAGCTCATTTATGACCTGTGCTCCTGGATGGCCGAGCACAAGACCCGGCTGAAGGTAGAGGGTGTGCTGGAAATCGGCACCGACAACTACGCGCTGATCCGCTACCCGAAATACAGCTTTGCGCCTCTGCCGGAAGACGTGTTTGTGCCGCTTTTCCTGGTCAGAAAGTTTAACCTGCGCGCCAGCCAGAGGATCGCCGGCCAGGCCAAGGCCCCAAAGGATCGTGACAAGTACATCGCGATCGACCGCATCACGGAAGTGGAAGGCGTGCCTATTGAGCAGTGGGAGACGCCGGTGGAGTTTGACAAGCTCACAGCCACTTTCCCGAACAAGCGCATCATTTTGGAAACTCCAAAGCCCTGCGCTGTCAGCTCCCGCATTCTGGACTTGGTGGCCCCGCTGGGCAAAGGCCAGCGCGGTTTGATCTGCGCACCGCCACGCTCTGGCAAGACGGTGATCCTGAAGGACATCGCCCGTTCCATCACGCAAAATCACAAGGAGATCACGCTCATCGTGCTGCTTCTGGACGAGCGGCCAGAGGAAGTGACGGATTTTGAGGAAACCGTGCAGGGCTGCGAGATTTACAGCTCGACCTTTGATGAAGGTCCGAAGAGGCACAGCCAGGTGGCGGAGATCGTGCGTGAGCGCGCCTGCAGACTGGTGGAGCTGAAGAAGGATGTGGTGATTCTGCTGGACAGCATCACGCGACTGGCCCGTGGCTACAATGCGCTGAACGGCGGCAAGGACCGCACGGGTTCCGGTGGTGTGGGCGTCAAGGCGCTGCAGAAGCCGCGCAAGTTTTTCGGGTCCGCCCGCAATGTGGATGAAGGAGGAAGCCTGACGATCATCGCCACGGCCTTGATCGAAACGGAGAACCGCATGGATGACGTGATCTTTGAGGAATTCAAAGGCACGGGCAACATGGAGGCCACCCTGGATCGCGAAATCTCCGAGCGCCGCATCTTCCCGGCGCTGCATCTGCTGAAGTCCGGCACACGGCGTGACGACCTGCTCTACCATCCGGATGAATTCCGCCGTGTGACCCAGGTGAGGAAGCAGCTGGCCGCTGTGCCAGCTGTGGAGGCACTTGAGATGCTGATCCGAAACATTAATCGCACCAGCAACAATGCTGAAATCCTTCTGCTGGGACTGAAATGAACGAGGAAGGATCAACCCAGGCGCCGGACTACGAGTTCATCGACACTCCAGCTCATCTCGAGAAGTGGATCGGCCAGATGCGCCTCTGGCTGGCAGAAAGCCCTGACAAACGCTGCTGCCTCGACACCGAGGCGGACAGTCTGCATCATTACCATGAGAAGCTGTGCCTGCTGCAGGTGAACTGCGCGGGCAAGTACGCGCTGGTGGATCCGCTGGCCATCTCTGATGTTTCCCCCCTGCTGGAACTGCTGGATGCGCATGAGCTGTGGTTCCATGGAGCAGACTACGACCTGACGATGCTGAGGCGGACTTACGACTGGAGCCCGCGGGTGATCCGGGACACGCAGATCGCGGCACGTCTGCTGGGCGCGAGGCAGTTTGGGCTGGCTGCGCTGGTGAAAAACGCTTTTGATCTGGATCTTTGCAAAGCCTCGCAGAAGGCTGACTGGAGCCGCCGCCCACTGCCGCCAAACATGCTTTCGTATGCGGTGGATGACGTGCGCTATCTGCTGCCGATCGCGGACAAATTTGTGGCTGAGCTCAAGGCCAAGGGCCGGGAAGAATGGTTTCACGAAAGCTGCCGCTCCCTGCAGGAAGATGTGGCTGCGAGAGAAAAGATCTCGCGTGAAGATCCCTGGCGTGTGCAGGGGTGTGGCAGATTGCATCCCAAAGGTCTGGCGATTCTGAAGGCCATGTGGGAATGGCGCGAGGGCATCGCCCGTGAGCGTGACACGCCCTGTTTCAAGATCATGTCCAACAAGCAGATGGTGGCCTATGCCGAGCAGTTTGAGGCTGGGCAGTCGCTGAATCCGCCGAACGGCTGGCGCCCGCGCTGGAAGAAGGAGTTTTTTGACATCGTGGTGGCGATCATGGCCTCTGCTCCCGCCGACTGGCCCCAGCGTGCCAAGAAGACAAAGGGACGCCTGAGCGATGCGCAGAGAGAGCAGATCGACAAACTGTGTGCCTACCGTGAACAGGTGGCGCAGGGACTGGAGATCGAAGCCTCGCTGCTGGGATCGCGCGCCACCATCGAGGAACTCGTCATTGATGGCGATCCTGCCAGTCATCTGATGAGCTGGCAGCACGACCTGATGGCGCAGGGCCTGGAGCAGGTGTTGAGTGCGGTAGAGCAGGCGTAGATAGAGGATTCGGTGGCCTGTTTTCGCATCTGCAGAGGGGTTGCGGATCAGCGGTGACGCCGGGTGATGTGGGATCGGGACGATCCCACTCCGCCAGATGGCTGGCAGATGGCCAGTAATGCGGGTGTCCACGCATGACACCTGCGGCCCGTGTGATCTGCGGTGCTGTCTTTGTTTTGAAAGTGCAGCGCTACTTCTGCTGCATCCAGGCTGGTAGAACGATGTCCGCACTTTTGACCGGGGTGGTGTCGCCTTTCCAGGCGAAGCCGACGTTTTCAAAGCTGGTGCGCTTTTCTCGTAGAAAGGCAAGCAGGCGCTGGCCCATCTGGCGGTAGGGGGAGTCTTTGCGAACGGCGAAGGGCTGCACGGCCTTGGATTTGTCCGCAGGCAGGGGGATGGCTTCGAAGTGTTCTTTGTCGTTGTTGATGTTGATGCCGTACACCACGGCCGCATCGAGTGAGCCGGTGCGCATTTGATTGACGAGGAAGTCGGCGGTGGGGACCTGGGACGAGGCGTTTTTGCTGACGCTTTCCAGGAGGTTCATGGACTTGAGGATGGAGCGGGTGAGGTAGCCGATGGTGGACTGCTCGGCATTGCACAGGCCGACGCGGAGGCCGGGGCGGGCGAGGTCTGAGAGGGTGTGGACGCCTTTGGGGTTGCCCTTCGGAACGGCGATGACGATCTCGGCTTCGGTGAGCAGGATGGCCTCGGGAAACTGCTCGGCCACAGGCGGGACGAAACAGACATCGCAGGCGTAATAGACGTCCGGATACTTGGGATTAGCGCTGTCTCCCATGGTCTTCATGGCGGCGCAGAGGATGCCGCAGCCGTTGAAGACAGTGGTCATGGTGATGCCCTCGTGAGCGGCGAACTCATGAAGGAGCTTTTCGATGGCGGGGCGGTTCACGCCGCCGCTGTAGAGGATGAGGTCGGGGCGCATGGCCCATTTGTCTCCGGGCACGGCCTTGAAGCCCTGCTTCTTAAACACGGCGGCACCTTTCTCCGGAGCGGTGAGGTAGCGGGCAAAGCGCAACGCCTCTGCTGGATGCTGGCTGAAGGAAAGCACGGCGGCGGTGCCGGATTCGGTGTGCTTGGAAAACTCCGGCAGCATGACGGCCTCCAGCCCTTTGAACTGCGGCACCACCGAGTCCCACACGATGGCGGCATCGACGGCACCGAGGGAGAGGTCGGCGGCGATTTCAGTGACGGTGGGTTTCATCACGGCGGCTTTGGCAGCGAGCGCGTCCCACTCGGGGCCGAGGATCTTTTTCACCACACGGCCGATGCTGGCGGCCTCGGGATTGGCCAGGGCGACTTTGATTTCGGGAGTCTTCAGCGCGGCGAGGCTGTCGATGTGCTTCGGATTGCCCTTGGCCACAGCGACGACAGGCTGCTGTTTGACCAGAACGAACTCCTCGCGGGTGACGCCGAGTTTTTTGGCATCGGCCAGAGCGCCGTCATCTGCGGCGATGAAGATGTCGCCATGCTTGGCGATTTTGAGCTGGCTGAGCAGTGTGCCGGTACCGCCGAACTGCAGGCGCACCTCGATGCCGGTTTCCTTTTGATAAGCAGCGGCGATTTCCTCGACCGGCTTTTTCATGCCTGCAGCGCAGAAGACGGTGATGGGGGCGGTGCTGGTCTTGGAAGGTTTCAGCGCGACCCAGGCGGCACCTGCGGCAGCCCCCAGGCAGAGAACGACGATCAGTTTCTTCAGCATGATGCTGGAACGTGCCAGAAGAGGAAAGCTATGCGATCAATTTCTCAATCACCTGGCCGCCGAACTGGCTGAGCTGCTTGAAGCGTCCTGCGTGGTAGAAGGTGAGCTTGTTGTCGTCCAGGCCGAGGAGGCGGAGGAGGGTGATGTGGAGATTGCGCACATGGTGCACTTCCTCGACAGCTTCCATGCCGCGATCATCCGTGCTGCCGATGGTGTGGCCTGCTTTGCAGCCGCCCCCGGCGAGCCAGATGGTCATGGCCTTGGGGTTGTGGTCGCGGCCATAGGCGGTGCCGCCGCGCACGCCGTTGTCCGGGGTGCGGCCGAATTCGCCGCACCAGACGATGAGGGTGTCGTCCAGCAGGCCGCGCTGCTTGAGGTCTTTGATGAGGGCGGCGATGGGCTGGTCCACCTGATGGATGAGATTGCCATGGGCGCGCTCGATGTAGTCGTGGCTGTCCCAGGTGCCGGCGTAGAGCTGGACAAAGCGCACGCCTTTTTCCACGAGCTTGCGGGCGAGCAGGCACTTGCGGCCAAAGGCATCGGTGGCACCGCTGCCGATTCCGTACATGGCTTTGGTCTTTTCGTCCTCCTTGCTGAGATCGAGAGTCTCGGGCACCTGAGTCTGCATGCGGAAGGCGAGCTCGTAATTGTGCATGCGGGCCTGCAGTTCATCGTGCCAGGGGTGGGTCTCGGCGTGCTTGGTATTGAGCTGGGCGAGCAGGTCGAGATTGGCGCGCTGGTGCTCGGCGGAAATGCCGGGTGGGGGCTGGAGATCGAGAATCGGGGAGCCTTTGGGGCGCAGCGGAGTGCCCTGAAACTGGGCTGGGAGGTAGCCATTGCTCCAGTTGGCGCTGCCGCCCTGCGGGTAGCTGATTTCGGGAAGCACGACGAAGCCGGGGAGGTCCTGATTCACGGAGCCGAGGCCATAGGTGACCCAGGCACCGATGGCGGGATCGCCGCCAAAGCGGTTGCCGCAGTTCATTTGATACATGGCGGTGGGGTGGTTGACTGAATCCACTTGGCAGCCACGGAAGAAGCAGAGGTCATCGGCGACGGTGGAGAGGTGTTTCCAGGGCTCGCTCATCCATGCGCCGCTGTGGCCGTGCTGGGCGAACTTGAAGGGGGACTTCACGTAGTAGCGCTTGCCGCTTTCCATGGCGGACTTCTGCTTTCCCTCGCGGACGAACTCTTTGAGGTGGAGTTTTTCGAGAGCGGGTTTGGGATCGAAGGTGTCGATGTGGCTGGGGCCGCCCTCCATCATAAGGAAGATGCAGCGCTTGGCCTTCGCAGGAACCTGCTGGGCTTTGGGGGCGAGGGGGGCTTGAGCTTCAGATGCCAGCAGTGAGGTGAGCGCCACGCTGCCGAGAGATGCGCCGAGGCCATACACAAACTCGCGGCGTGTGGGGGCATGCAGTGCGCGTGATCCTGCACAGGGGAAGAAGTGAGGGTTCATGGCTCAGTAGAGGTAGGCAAATTCGTTGGAGTTCAGCAGCACGAGGCAGACGTCTGCGAGTGCTCGTGTACGGGCATCGACATCGGCGGACTGGAGGTCGGGGACGAAGTCGGCGTAGCCGGGCAGGTTTTCCTGGAAGCTGAATTTCTCGCCGGTGTTTTCCTCCACAGCGTCTCGCTTCACGGTGAGCGGCGGGGATGACTGGGGGAAGGTGAGGCCGGTTTGTTTCTTTTCCATGGCCTGCCAGTGAGCGGTGCAGGCGTTTTTTTCATCTGCGGATGGAGCGCGGCCATAGGTGAGCTGGAAGATGCGGGTGATAGCATCGGGTGTCTTTTCCTTCAGAACGCGGTTTGCGAGTGCGAGTGCGCGGCTGTAGCTGGCCTGGCCATTGAAGAGGCTGAAGACCTGGGGGGTGACGGTGGAGACCTCGCGGGCTTCGCAGGAGAAGTCGGGGGCAGGTTCATTGAAGACCTCCATGAAAGGATCCCGAACGCCGCGAATTTTGAGCGCGTAGAGGCTGCGGCGGTGGCGCTGTGCAGGCAGAGCATTGGGCACCCAGGCGGCGGCAAAGGTGCCCATGACCTGGCGTGGCTGCATGGCCACCTCGATATTGATTTCAGGGCGATTGGGGATGCCGCCGAGCGCGGGGTTGAACTCGCCGGTGATGCTGAGCATGGCATCGCGCAGCTCCTCGGCCATGAGGCGGCGGGGCTTGAAGACAGCGTAGGTTTTTTCAGCCTCTTCGCGAGTGAGGGGTGAAATCTTGTCGGCAGAGCGGGCTGGAGTGCCCGCGCTCCCTTCGAACTTTGCGCTGCGCTGGTAGGTGGCGCTGGTCATGATGATGCGGTGCATCTCTTTGATGGACCAGTTTTTCTCCATCAGCGTTGCGGCCAGCCAGTCGAGCAGGGCAGGGTGCGTGGGCTTTTTGCCGGTGCTGCCGAAGTTGTTCGGATTGCCCGCGATGGCCTGGCCGAAGTGCCAGAGCCAGAGGCGATTGACGATGACGCGGGCGGTGAGCGGATTGTCCTTGCTGGCGATCCAGTTTGCCAGCGCGGTACGGCGGCCGGTGATGGCGTCTGAGAATTCGATGCTGTTGAGAACTGAGAGCACGCCGGGTTTGACGGCCGCGAGTGGAGAGAAGGGATCGCCACCGCTGAGGATGGCGGTCTTTTCCAACTCGCCAGTGGTCATGGGGGACTGCGGCATGCGGATGGGCTGATTGATGCTGGTGACCTGAGGGGTGAGGCCGTCATAGACGCTGAAGGCAAAGGGCTCGTAGCGTTCCAGCTCCCACTTCAGGCGTTCGAGGCCTTTGCGGGCCACGCGCTCGTTGCCGTAATCCTCGGGCTCAAAGCCGACGAGCTTGGGCGGGTATTGATCCTCGGGAACGTTTTGTTTTTGCAGGGCGGCGCGTGCGGTTTCAAAGACGCCGGTGAAGCTGCGGCCCTTCTTCATTTTGCCGCCGCCTGCGATGAAGGCGCTTGCGGATGTCACGGCTTTGTCCCAGGCGCTGCGATCGAGATTCTTTTCGGCATACCATTTTGAAGCATTTGCGAGCATCTTTTCGTCAAGGCGGGCTAGCATGGCCAGGTGCTCGTCGCGGCGTGACTCCAGGTATTTTTTCTCCTCAAAGCCGGTGGTGTTTTCCACGGGCAGGAAGGGGGCCGGGCGCTCGACGAGCTGGGTGGTGCCAAAGCAGGCCTGGATGGCGTAGTAGTCGTGCGTGGGCACGGGGTCGAACTTGTGATCGTGGCAGCGGGCGCACTGCAGCGAGTGGGCGAGGAAGGTCTCGCCGACGCTGTTGGTGACGTCATCGAGGAAGCGCTGGCGGGCGATCTTGGCGACCTCCATGCTGGTGAGCTCCCAGGGGCCCATGCGGAGGAAGCCGGTGGCGATGAGGAGTTCGGAGTTTGCCGGAGAGGGGGCAGGAATGCCCCCGTTACGGGGCAGAGAGTTGCGGGCAAGAGTGCCCGCGCTCCCTTCACTGGCAGGAGTTGTCGCTGGGGCGACTGAATTGCGGGCAGGAGTGCCCGCATCACTTTGCTGCATTTCGTCTCCGGCGATTTGTTCTTTGATGAAGTGGTCGTAGGGCTTGTCGGCATTGAAACTGCGGACGACGTAGTCGCGGTAGCGCCAGGCGTTGCCGCGCTCGTAGTCGTTGGCAAAGCCGCTGCTGTCCGCGTAGCGGGTGACATCGAGCCAGTGACGCGCCATGCGCTCGCCGTAGTGAGGGGAGTCGAGCAGGCGGTTGACTAGATGCTGGACGCTCGATGCTGGATCCTTGCTATAGCTTTGCTCGAAGGCGGCGACTTCCTCGGGAGTGGGAGGGAGTCCGGTGAGGTCGAAGGTGGCGCGGCGGATGAAGGTGCGTGGATCGGCGGCGGGTGCGGGGTCTTTGACAGCGAGGAGGAAGTCGATGGGATGCTGGCCAGCGGGCACGGCGGGCTTTTTCACTGGCTGGTAGGCCCAGAGGCCTTCGGGTTTGTAGCGGCGGCTGGCCCATTCGGGGGAGAGAGCACCAGAGGTTTTCACCACGATGCCATCTTCGGCGCTCCATTTTTCGGCGTTGGCTTTGGCGATGGCGGCACGTTTTGTTTCGTCAGGCCACGGAGCACCTTCAGCGATCCAGATTTTGATCCATCCCAACTGCTCGGCATAGAGCTTGTCGGCTTCCTTGGGGGGCATGGGCTCCCAGTCGTCGGCGTGCTGACGAGTGGAGGCGAGGTAGAGCGGGCTGTCCTCAGGCCTGCCGGGAATGATGGATTTCTTTTCGCTCTCGCCGCCCTTCATGGCGCTCTCCTGCGTGCGCATGTCGTAGCCGCCTTTTATCTTCTTTTCGTCATTGCCGTGGCAGGCGAGGCATTTTTCCTGAAACAGCGGCCAGATGCGGCGCACGAAGAGCGCCTCGGCATCCTCGGCATGGAGAGAAGATGCAGCCAGGAGCAGGCTTATGAAAAAGGTTTGGCGGGTGGTCATTCGGGTTTGCCGTGGTCGTAGAGGTTACGGACTTCAGAAGCCTTTAATGCGGCGCTGTAGATGGCGAATTCGTCGATGGCGCCGTTGAGATTGCGGATGGGGAACTGGTGGCCCTGAGTGGGCAGCCCCCAGTTGCCGATCTCGCAAGGGCCGAATACGATGTCGCGTCCGGGCTGGTGGAGCTTGGAGATTTCGCGTCCGACTTCCTGGCCATCGAAGTACTGGATGACCTCTCCGCTGGTGTTGTCATACGTGACAGCGAGATGGTGCCAGCGGCCGAGGCTGTCGGCAGTGAAGACGGGGCGGCTGAAGTACATCTGGTTGTACTTCGCGCTCTTGGCGGCCTCTGCCGGGCGATACATGATGGAGAACATGAGGCTGCCGTCCTCGTAGATCTGCCAGTGGGGCTCGCCGTTATCGTAGCCGTCGGTGAGGAGGAGAGAGTTGTACTTTTTGTCCACGGAATCGACCTTGACCCAGCAGGCGAGGGTGAGGGCGTGGTAGGTGCCGTCGAGGTTGAGCCGCACGCGGTCGCCGGGGCGCTTGAATTCCAGTGCTTCCTTTTTCTGCCAGCGACCCTGGGTCCAGCTGGCGCCGACCGCGCCACCAGCACGGCTGGGGCGGCGGGGTTCGGTGAAGTTATTGACGAGGCGGTCCCAACGGTCGTCCTCCCAGTGCTTGAAGGTGTAGTAGGCGATGAGGCGCGGGTCTTTGCGCGTTTCGAGCGACCACTGCTGCCATTCATCAAAGCGCTGTGTGTCGCGCTTTTGCACGAGGCCGTGAAGCTCATTGATGGAGAGGAAATCCTTGGGCGAGATGCTGGCGGTTTTGGCTGAGGAAAGGGACATGCCTTGCTTCAGGCTTGCGGAGGTTTGAGCATCGGTGTGGGCGATGACCTCGCCTTCGAAGACATGCACGGCGCTGGTGTTGTCCTTCACATTGAGGGCGAACTCGGTGCCGAGGTCTTCGAGCTTCATGCCGGGGGCGTGCATGAGGAAACCTTTGGCAGCAGGTGGCACATGTACCCGCACGCGACCGCTGAGGCAGCGTGCCTCCCAGGCGGAGAGGATTTCGATCTCGGCAGCGCCTTCGATCAAAGCGGTGGCGCCGCTGTAAAACTCGATCTGGGCGAGGCCCTGGGTGAGCTTGACGGTGCCGGGCTTGAGGGTGTCGCCGCTGCGGAGTGCCGTGGCAAACTTTGCAGCCATGGTCTGGCTGAGCATGGCGACGCCGTTGGAGGTGGCCTCGGTTTCCGCTGGGTGGCGGGGCCAGAAGAGGAAGGCGCAGGCGATGGCTGCGGCGGCTGCGGTGAGAGAGGGCCACCAGCGGCGAGGCGGAGATTTTTTGGGTGTGGCTGTTGGCAGGCGGCCAGTATTGACGGCGGGCTGCAGCAGCAGGCGTGCATGCTGATCGACGAGCTCCAGGTAAAGGCGGCGTGCCTGCCAGTCGGAGCGCAGCAGGGCTTCGAGCTGCGCTTGCTGCTCGGGTGTGATCTCGCCATCGATGGCGGCGTGGATGAGGGATTCGAGATTCATGTGAGGCCCTCGGTGTGAAGCTGACGTGAGACGCACTCGTGAAGGCGCTGGCGCAGCAGCTCGAGATTGCGGAAAAGGGTCCGGCGACTGAGGGAAAAGCGGCTCATCATTTCCTCCGCGCTCTGGCGCTGGGCGTAGCGGCTGGTGACGAGCTCCTGATCCTGCGGGGTTAGCTTTTGCAGGCAGGCATCCAGCAGGCGCAGGCGCTCATCGAGCTGTGGCTCGATGTGGGAGCGCTCGCTGGCGAGGAGGTCCATGACGTCCTCGCTGAAGAGAAGCGGCGAGCGTGAGGATTTCTCGCGGTGCTTCTGCACCTGAAGGTAGGCGAAGCGGTAGGCCCAGGGGAGAAAGGGGCGGGCGGGGTCGTACTCGGCGAATTTGCGATACAGCGCCAGGCTCGTCTCCTGCAGGATGTCGCGGGCATCCGCCTCGCGAGGGACGAGGCTGAAGATATAGCGAAACAACGGCTCCTGATGCTGCGTGAGCAGGAGGACGAGGGTCTCGGTGCTGGATGGAGAATCTGACATGGCCGCTAGGTATTCCCGGTGGGGAGGAGAGGAGTGCCAAAAATTGTACCAGAGGAGCGGCCTACGGAATACACGGAATGCACGGAAATCAGAAGTCAGGGACTGGCTCCGTGTATTCTGTGTATTCCGTAGGTATACAATCGGTTGAGTGAGCGGGTGTTGTTGCGGCGCTGCCGGTTTGTTGCCAGTGTGTCGGAGTTCGCATGAATCTCAAATCTCTCGCCCAGCATCTTGGTATTTCGGCCAGCACGGTTTCGCGTGTGATGGCGGGGCGGGGGGATGAGTTTCGGATCGCGAAGGAGACGCAGAAGCACATTCTGGATGAAGCGGCGGCGATGGGGGTGCGTCCGGATGAGCTAGCGCGGAGCCTGCGTCTGCAAAGCACGCGCACGCTGGGGCTGGTGATTCCGGACATCTCGAATCCGTTCTTTGCTGCGCTGGCGCGGGCGGTGGAGAGGCGTGCACGGGCGCAGGGCTACACGGTGTTGCTGGCTGATTCGCAGGAGTCCGCGGAGGTGGAGGCGGAGTGCATCCGCATGCTGGTGGATCGACGGATTGACGGGCTCATCCTTGCGCCAGTGGGAGGTGAGTCCGCGCACCTGAAACCTCTCATTTCATCCGGGCTGCCGCTGACGCAGGTGGATCGTGTGTTTACCTCGTTGAAGACGGCTGCTGTGGTGGCTGACAATTTTGCCGGAGCGTGTGAGGCTGTGAGGAGGCTGGTGAAGCTGGGGCACAAGCGCATCGCTTGCCTGCAGGGGAGGGAGGACAGCTCGGTTATTGCCGAGCGTGTGCGTGGCTATCGCGCCGGGTTGAGTGAAGCGGGGCTGCGGTTTGAGAAGAGGTTTCTGGCAGGTGGGGAGCATTCGCTGGCCATCGCTCGGGAGCACACGCTGAAGCTGCTGGACGCGCGGCCACGTCCCACGGCGATTCTCGCGCTGAGCAATCAGCTTGCGCTGGGGGCGCTGGAGGCGGTGCGTGAACGAGGGCTGGAGATCCCAAATGATCTCTCGCTGATCGCCTTTGATGAGCAGCCCTGGGCCTCGCTGCTCTCTCCGCCGCTGACAACTCTGGCGCAGCCGGTGGAGGACATGGGCACAGTGGCGGTGGACCGCCTGTGCGAGCTGATCAAGCGAGGCGGAAAGCCATCCCGGAAGGCGCTGACGACGCTGCCGGTGCGGTTGATCGAGCGCGCGTCCATCGGGCCCAAGAAGAAAGATTGACCGAAAGTATTCCTTCTGCACAATCGTTTGCGCAAAGTCGTCTTTTCCAGCCATGAAATGCCTTGTTCCACTTCTTCTCGCCAGCCTGGCGCTCATTTCCTGCAAGCCTGCGGGCGGGCCTGCCAGTTCGACTGCCACAGGAAAACCCAAGGTGGCGCTGGTGATGAAGTCGCTGGCGAATGAGTTTTTCCAAACCATGGCCGAAGGCGCAAAGAAGCACCAGTCGGCGCATGCGGCGGACTACGAGCTGACCGTGAACGGCATCAAGAACGAGACGGATCTCGCTGAGCAGGTGGGGCTGGTGGATCAGATGGTGTCGCAAGGAGTGCAGGCCATCGTGATTGCCCCGGCGGACTCCAAGGCGCTGGTGACGGTCCTGAAGCGCGCGAAGGCGGCGGGCGTGCTCATCATTAACATCGACAACAAGCTGGACGCCGACGCGCTGAAGCAGGCGGGCCTGAGCGTGCCGTTTGTGGGGCCTGACAACCGTGCGGGTGCGAAGGCGGTGGCGGAGGTGCTGGCAAAGAAGCTCAAGGCGGGAGACGAGGTGGCGATCATCGAAGGCGTGACGACGGCCTTCAACGGACAGCAGCGCAAGGCTGGCTTTGAAGATGCGATGAACGCGGGCGGCATGAAGATCGTGACTTCGCAGAGCGGTCAGTGGGAGATGGAGAAGGCGAATGGCATCGCGGCGGGCATCCTGGCGGCGAATTCGAATGTGAAGGCGCTGCTGTGTGCGAATGACAACATGGCGCTGGGCGCTGCGGCTGCGGTGCAGTCGGCGGGCAAGACAGGGCAGGTGCAGATCGTGGGCTTTGACAACATCGCCGCGCTCAAGCCGCTGCTGGCGGATGGTCGCGTGCTGGCGACGTGCGACCAGCATGGAGATCAGCTCGCGGTGTTTGGCATCGAGGCGGCACTGAAGGTTCTGAAGGGCAAGACGACTCCTGCGGATCAGCAGACGCCGGTGGATGTCGTGACGAAGTGATGGATGGGGGGCTAACTTGATGACCACTGAAGACGAATCAGAACTACATCGACTTTGCGACTTGCTGAGAATTGTCGATAAAAGAATCGGCGATGAGCCGCTGCTGAGTGCGGCGGTCAAGAAAGCGGCTTTAGGTTTGTCCATTGCGTTCATCCACGGCTTTCGTGCCAAGGTGGAGGACCTAGCTCAAAATCTCGGTCGCGAACTGAGTGATGCCGACAAGGAGCATCTTAGATCGTGTGGTATTGACCTTGATGCTCCGCTGCCAACCGGAACTCAAAACTAAAAATGCGCCGCTTCACCGACTTCTTCATCCTCATGGGCGTGCTGGCGGCAATGATCGGGTTGTTTGGCATGCTGCGGGAGAGTTTCTTCAGTCTGGGCACGCTGGGGACAGTGGCGAACCGCATCCCTGCGCTGGCGCTGGTGGCCACGGGAATGACGCTGGTGATGGTGACGGGCGGGATCGATCTCTCGGTGGGATCGCTGCTGGGCTTTTGCGGGGCGGTGGCGGGCGTATTGATGGCGGATCTGCACTGGGGGCTGACGCTGGCGATGACGGCCTGCGTGTGCGTGGGAGCCGTGCTGGGCGGCACGACGGGTGCGGTGAGCGTGAAGCTGCGGCTGCCGTCGTTCATTGTTTCGCTGGGCATGCTGGAGATCGCGCGCGGGCTGGCGTTTCTGACCACGAATTCGCAGACGAAGTACATCGGAGCGGACATCGAGACGCTGGGCGCGCCGTTTGGCGGGATGGTGATTTCACCTGCGTTTGTGATCAGCCTGCTGGTGGTGGCGGCGGGGCAGGTGATGCTCTCGCAAATGGCGCTGGGGCGGCACTTGATTGCGATTGGCGCGAACCGTGAGGCGGCGCTGGTTTCCGGGCTGCCGGTGGACCGGCCGCGCATCTTTGCGCATGCGCTGCTGGGGGCGCTGACCGGACTGGCGGCGGTGTTTAACTGTTCGCGTCTGGGCTCGGCGGATCCGAATGCGGGCACGGGTTTTGAGCTGGGGGCCATCGCGGCAGTGGTCGTGGGTGGCACGAGCCTGATGGGTGGACGTGGCTCTGTGGTGAAGAGCTTCATGGGCGTGCTCATCATCGCCACGCTGGAGGCGGGATTGATTCAGGTGGGTGCGACGGAGCCGGTGAAGCGTGTGGTGACCGGGTTGGTCATCGTGGCCGCTGTGCTGGCGGATACCTGGAGAAGGAAATAACAGACATGAGACCACTCGTTTTTTTAATGCTTCTCGGTGCCTCGGCTTTGGCTGAAAAGCCGCGCATCATCTTTGATACGGACATCACCGGAGATGTGGACGACGTGCTGGCGCTGACCATGTGCCACACGCTGGCAGATCGTGGTGCCTGTGAGTTTCTCGGCGTGACGATCTCGAAGGACAATCCGCTCACGGCAAGTTTTGTGGATGCGCAGAACACGTTTTACGGAAGGCCGGACCTGCCGATTGGTGTCACGCGTGATCCGACGGCGCAGAAGCGTGAGAGCAAGTATCTGAAGCTGGCAGATTCGCCGGATTATCCGCACAATTTGAAGAAGAATGAAGATGCACGCGAGGCGGTAGATCTGCTGCGCGAGCTGCTGGCGAAGCAGCCGGACGGGAGTGTTTCGATCATCAGCGTGGGCATTGCCTCGAACATGGCGAACCTGCTGAAATCGAAGGCGGATGCCCATTCGCCGCTGGACGGGCCGGCTTTGATCCGGCAGAAGGTGAAGATGCTGTCGATCATGGCAGGAGCGTTCGCGTTCTGCAACAACACGAACTACCACCTGGAGGCGAACGTGATCAATGGCATCGGCTTCATGCAGACGGTGGCGAATGACTGGCCGGATGAGGTGCCGGTGTACTGGAGCGGGTATGAGATTGGTGAGGCGCTGCCGTTTCCAAGCGATTCAATTGCGTTGGATTTTGGCTACATGCCGCATCATATCGTGAAAGAGGCCTATCTGCTGCACAGCGGGCCTCTGCATCGCCGGCCGTGCTGGGACGAAAGCAGTGTGCTGCAGGCGGTGTTTCCTGAGCGTGGGTTTTTCGGCATCTCTGCTGCGGGTCGTGTGAAAGTGGGCGATGATGGTTTCACGCGAGTTGTGACGCCGGGCCCATCTGTGAAGGTGGCCCGACGTGACCATATTCTCACCCTGACCTCAGTGCAGAAGGCACGCATGCTGGAGGCCATCGTTCAAACCACTGTGCAACCACCCAAGAAATGAAAAAGCTCATCACCCTATTCCTCTGTGCGCTCTGCGGCCTGTCCCAGGCGGCGCCGGTCAAACTCATCTTTGACACCGACATGGGCAACGATGTCGATGACCTGATGGCGCTGGCGATGATCCACAATCTGCAAAAACGCGGTGCGTGCGAACTGCTGGCGGTGACGATCACTAAAGACCATCCGCAGGCGGCGGCGTTTGTGGATGCGGTGAACACGCTTTATGGCTATCCGGACATCCCGATCGGCGTGGTGCGTGATGGAGCGGCAAAGGAGGCTGGGAAGTTCAACCTGCTGGCGGACGAAAAGAACGCTGATGGCAGCCTGCGATATCCGCATGATCTCAAGAGTGGTGCGGATGCGCCGGAGGCGGTGGGCCTGATCAAGGACATCCTGGCCAAGCAGCCGGACGGCAGCGTGGTGATCGCGCAGGTGGGCTTCTTTACCAATCTGTCCCGCCTGCTGGATTCACCGGGCGGGAAAGAATTGGTCGCGAAAAAGGTGAAGGTGCTGAGCATCATGGCGGGCGCGTTTCAGACGGTGCAGTGGGACACGCGGCACCTGGAGTACAACGTGAAGCTGGATGTGCCTGCGGCGCAGAAACTGGCCAAGGAGTGGCCTACCCAGGTGGTGTGGAGCGGGTATGAGATCGGTGTGGCAGCGGCGTTTCCGCATGTGGTGATCGAACAGGATCTCGAATACATCCCGCACCATCCGCTGAAGGAGGCATATTATTTGTACAATCCGCCGCCGCATGACCGCCCGACTTGGGACCCGACATCGGTGCTATATGCGGTGCTGCCGGAGCGTGGCTACTTTGATCTTTCGCCGCCGGGGACAGTCATCGTGGAAGATGATTCGGCCACGCTTTTTCGCGCCAATAAAAAGGGCAAAGGCAATCACCGCTTTCTGGTGATGAGCCCGGAGCAAGCGGCGCGCGTGCGCGAGGCTATCGTGCAGCTCAGTGTGGAACCTCCACCCGCGAAGAAGTGATGGCTACGCAGCGTCCCAGGATTGTCGTCGTCGGCTCGCTGAATGTGGACCACACGCTGCGTGTGCCGCACATTCCCGCGCCGGGAGAAACCCTCGCAGCGAGCAGCATGCTGACATGCTTTGGCGGCAAGGGGGCGAATCAGGCGGTGGCTGCGGCGCGTGCGGGTGGCCTGGTGAGCATGATCGGCTGCGTGGGGCAGGATGATTTTGGTGCGCGCTATATCGAGCATCTGCAGCGTGATGGCATCGATACGGCGGGCGTTTTGCGTTCGCCGCTGCCCACGGGCTCGGCTTTCATTGCAGTGGATGATCTTGGGGAAAACTCCATCGTCGTGAATGCGGGGGCGAATCATGCAATCACGCCGGAGGACATTGACCGGCATGCAGAGCTGATCCGCAGTGCGGATGCGCTGCTGCTGCAACTGGAGTGTCCGCTGGCGGTGGTGCAGCGAGCGGCTGAGATCGCGAGGGATGCGGGTGTGCGGGTGATTTTGAATCCTTCGCCGCTGAGCGCGGAGTATCTGGCTGCGCGGTTTGCGGTGGATGTGCTGATAGTGAATGAAGGGGAGGCGGCGAAGATCACGCCGGGGCGAAATTTAAACGAGGCGATGTGCCGTCATCTAATCATCACGCGTGGCGCGGAGAGCACGTTGAGCATCACGGAGGACGGCGTGACGGAGGTCGCGCCGCCGAAGGTGACGCCGGTGGATACGGTGGGTGCGGGGGATACGTTTGCGGGGGCGTTTGCCGTGGCGAGCAGCGAGGGCAGAGTAGATGCGATTCGCTTTGCGAATGCGGCTGGTGCGCTGGCGACGCTGAAGGCGGGTGCGCAGCCGGCGATTCCAGCGAGGGACGAGATCGAGGGGCTTGTGCAGGGGTGAGTGATGCAGGCACTCTTGCCTGCTGCGGATGTCACGAGACGTTCGAGTTGCAGGCAGGAGTGCCTGAATCACTTCAGTCATTCACGCCAGCATCTGCTTGATCACATGCCCCTCCACATTCGTGAGGCGACGCTGGACGCCGTTGTGCTCGAAGGTGAGGCGTTCGTGGTCGAGGCCGAGGAGGTGGAGAATAGTGGCGTTGAAGTCGTAGAGAGGGTGGATGTCCTTCACGGCTTTCTGGCCGAGTTCATCGCACTCGCCAGTGCTGACGCCGGGCTTGACGCCTGCGCCGGTCATCCAGCAGGTGAAGCCGTCGGGGTTGTGGTCGCGGCCTTTGGCTCCTTTTTGGAAGAAGGGCATGCGGCCGAATTCGGTGCACCAGACGACGAGAGTGTCCTCCAGCAGGCCACGGGCTTTGAGATCGCGGATGAGCGCAGCGGCGGGCTGGTCGAGGATGGAGGCGTGTACATCGTACTGCTCCTTGAGTGCGTTGTGGCCGTCCCAGTTGAGCTTGCCGCCGCTGGCGTAGGCTCCGTTGAAGAGCTGCACAAAGCGCACGCCTTTTTCGATGAGGCGGCGAGCGAGGATGCAATTCTTGGCAAAGGCGGCTTTGTCGGCGTTTTGGGTGTCGTCGGCTCCGTAGAGTTTGAGGATGTGCGCGGGCTCGGTGCTGATGTCGCTGATCTCGGGAACGCTGAGCTGCATGCGCGCAGCGAGCTCGTAGCTGGCGATGCGTGCGGCCAGTTTGCCATCGCCGGGATGGGCGGCGAGGTGGCGGGCATTCATTCGCTGAAGCAGGGAGCGTGCAGCTTGATCGTTGGCTGGGGGGACGCCCGGTGCGGCGAGGTGGCGCACGGGGGCTTTGGAGCTCATCGTGGTGCCTTGAAAGGCTGCGGGGAGAAAGCCGGGGCCCCAGTTGTTGGCACCGTTTTGCGGCACACCGCGTGGATCGGGGATGGCGACGTAGGATGGGAGATCCTGGTTCTCGCTGCCGAGGGCGTAAGTGGTCCAGGCACCGAGGGAAGGGAAGCCGTCGAGATTGAAACCGGTGGAGAGGAAGTTCTCAGCGGGGCCGTGGGTGTTGGACTTGCTGGTGAGCGAGTGGACGAAGGCGATGTCGTCGGTGAGTTCCGCGAGGTGCGGGATCATGTCGCTGACCCATTTGCCGGTCTGGCCGCGCTGACGGAAGGTGTATTGCGGACGTGCGAGATTGCCTGCGGGCCCTTGGAAAGTGACAGCGGGGCCACCGGGCAGGGGTTTGTCGTCCCATTTGATGAGTTCGGGTTTGTAGTCCCAAGTCTCCAACTGACTGACGGCACCTGCGCAGAAGATGACGATGACGTTTTTGGCCTTCGCAGGGAAATGCGGCTGGCGTGGAGCGTAGGGGCGGGCGGGGTCAATGATGGGGCCGTTTGACTGAGCAGCGAGCAGCCCATCGAGGCCGAGGAGGTTGGTCAGCGCGATGGAGCCTAGTGCTGTGGCGCTACTGGAGAGGAAGCGGCGGCGATCCAGAAGCGTGTGGCCTGCGGGGGAGAGATGTTCGACATGGGGAGACATGGCTGGGGCGCGAGGTCAGGGAATGAAGAGTCCGCCTGACACTCTCCACAACGCGGCGAGATTTAACGATGATTCATGGCGAAATGACGAAAAATGCAGGGGGCGGAGCCGCCGAGGTGGAGTGCTGGAATGGCGTGATTCGGAGACTTCTTAGAGAAGCTGAGGTGGCGGCCTGCGTATGAAGTGAGCGCTCCTGCTGATTCATTCGATGAAATTTACCGCCACGCTTGTATTATCTGCTGTGCTCATGGTGCCCGTGATGGCAGCTGATCTGGGGCTGATGCACAACTTTGATGGTGATCTGTCCTTTCGTGGAGTGACGCCGGAAGACTCGGTGGTCAAACTGAAGCAGCTCATCGATGAAGAGGCGAAGCTGCCGGTGAACACGGTGTGCTGGTGCATCGGCGCGGGCTCTGACATTCTCTACTATCCGACCAAAGTCGCGAGCACCTGGGGCTGGAGGAAAACGAAGTATACCGAGGATCCGAAATGGAAGACGCGGATCGAGAAATGCCGCGTGGCCACAGAGGCCGGGCTGGATGCGCCGCGCATCGTTGGCGAGCGGCTGCATGAACTGGGGCTGAAATTTGTGCCTTCATATCGGATGAACGACGGACACTTCACGACGGATCCCCTCGAGTATCCGCTCACAGGCCGGTTCTGGATGGAGAATCAGGATGCAACGATCGGCGCATCTCCAGTGCCGGCCTTTGAGGGGTACAAGCATCTGCTGAACTATGCCCGAGAGTCGGTGCGCGCCTTTCGCCTGGCGGTGATCTTTGAGACGATGGAGCGCTATGCGGACCTGATGGACGGACTTGAGCTGGACTTTAACCGCTTCCAGATTTTTTTCCCGCCGGGTGAGGCGGAAAAAGGCGCGCCGCTGATCACGGAGATGCTGCGGCGGGTGCGTTCACGGCTGGAGGAGCAATCGGCGAAGCAGAAGCGTGCGATGCCGCTGATCGTGAGAGTGCCACCGGCGCTGAAGAACTGCGCGTGGTCTGGCCTGGAGGTGGAGAAGTGGATGCGAGAGCGGCTGGTGGATGTCGTCATTCCAGCGCCGCTGATGACGCTGACGCATGACATGCCAATCGATGAATTTGTGTGCATTGCGAAGCCTGCGGGGGTGCAGATTGTGGGCTCGATTTATGGCAGGGGCGGCTACAACTGGCCGTTTGCCGCGAATCATCAGGCTGCGACTTATGACATGGAGGTGAAGCGTGAGCCGGACGCCGCGCAGATACTTGGCTCCATTCTGAACCAACGCCAGCTAGGTGCGGATGGCGTGCAGATCTTCAACTTCAGCTTTGCATCTGACAGTGCCAGCATGGCCGCTGCGATCAAAGGAGGCATCTGGCGCGAGCCTCCCGGCAGCCGACGCTATCAGGTGACACAGAGCTATTTTCACGATTCGGAGGACAGCTACGAGTATCGCAAGCAACTGCCGTTGGCACTAAGGCCTGGGGTTGTTTCAAAGCTGCGGCTGCTGATTGGCGAGTATTTGGCGAAGGCCGTGCCGAAGCCTGACTATGTCGGGCTGCGTCTCGGTCTGTCCGGCGCGAACAAGACCTTTGCCCCGCTGGCGCTACGAGTGGTGGTGAACGGGCGTGCTTTTCACGAAGGCGATGTGGCCGGTCAGCTTGTTGTCACCACAGGCAAGCGCCATGGGAATGGATCGCACCCGCCGCCGACGGAGGCTTATGTGCAGTGGCCGGTGAGTGACCTGAGCCAGCTGCACGAAGGATGGAATGACATCGAGATCACCCTTTTGCCCGCGAGTCTGGCCCAGCCTTTGCAGCTTGTGGAGCTGGAGGTCGGCGTGGTAGCCCAAACATCCAACTGATTCATGAAGCTCACGATTCTTTTCCTCCTTGCTGTGACGAGCCTGGCTCTGGCTAATGATCCCAAGACGCTGATGACCGAGCGCGGGAAGCTGCTGGCAAGCGAGGATCTCTCCCAGATGCCGACGGACATTTTCAAAGGAGGCGGGCTCGCCAGCATGAGCCACGGCTGGTCGTTCAGACCTGGCCAGTGGGATATTGTGGACGGTGCTCTCCGTGGCTATCAGCTCAAGAAGGACAATCATAGCGCGGCGGCGTTTTTTGCGCTGCCGTGGAAAAATGCGGTGCTGCAGTTTGATGTGAAGATCGACGGCTGCTCGCAGGTGGTCTTTTGTATTGATGATCCGGCGGCAATCAGGGCAGCCACGCCCACACGTCCTGCGCAAAACCGCGTGGAGCATCTGTGCCGCCTCATCATCAATAAAAACGGATTTTCCACGCAGAAGGACGACCACGACCATGACGGACCGGATGTGAACGAGCCATTTGGCGCGGTGAAGAAAGCCATGGCCATGGGGGAGTGGAAGACGGTGCTCATCGAGATTATGGAAGAGGAAATGGTCACCACCATTGACGGCCGAACCATTGCCGGGGCGCATCCGCAGGTGGCGGCTGACAAGGCCTACATCAGTTTTGGAGTCAGCGGCTACTCGAACGGCTTTGACAAAAGCCCGCCGCTCTCCGCTAGCTTTCGAAATTTTCGCCTTTGGGAGGGCGTGCCCGCGAAAGGCTGGCCGGCGATGAAGGCGAAATTAAAGGCGCAGGTCGAATGAAGGATCTGCCGGAGAACCCAAGCGTGACATGAGATTCAAACGTGTGCTGATCACTCTTGGGGGGCTTGCGTTCACGGTGTTCGCAGGACTGCTGGCGGTGCGGCTGGACTGGTTCGAGGAGCAGCCTGTGCGTGGTGAGAGCGCCTTTGTCTTCCGAGATGGTTTTGAAAACGCAGCCACGTTTCTCGAACTTTACCCGAAGGATCTCTCGCGCTGGCATGGGCGGCAGCTCGTGCCAGCGAATAACAGCATCAGTCTCACCATGGAGAAGGCCCATTCGGGAAAACAGTCCATCCAATGCTTTGCCACGGTGAAGCGAAATGACATCACTTCAAAGTCTGACGTTGAACGCGAGCAGTTGCCTTTCACCAAAGGTGATCACGTTTGGTCGGAGGCCTGGTTCTGGCTCAAAAGAGGGCCGAGTTTTGAGCACGTTTTTCTCTGGGACCTTGAGACGAGTCACAAATGGCAGTCGCCAGGGCGCCGGGTGTATTTGCAAAAGGGCGGCGTCATCGCCTCTGATCTGGGCAAGTGGTTCTCCGCGCGCACCTTTCGCCAGCCGCATGATTGCGCCATATCGTTTCCCACGGACCGCTGGGTTCGGCTGCGAGTGCACATGTTTCTGTCAGAGAATTTCGACGGCATCATGGAGATCTGGCAGGACGACACCAAGGTGATCGATGCCCGCGGACAAACGCTTCCCACCGCAAAAGTAGTCTATGACCGCCTCGAAGTTGGCATCACCGCAAACGGCAGCACCGAGCATGAGCACATGCTGTATGTGGACGACGTGACCATTTCCAACCAGAGGTTTTGGTGAGATAGATGCCGCTGCGCCTGGAGGCGAAGAAAAAGAACCTGTCGACTATTCTAACCGCATGAAAACCACCGCATGTATCTGGGCCTTCATCTCATGGCTGCTTGTCGCGCCTGGATCCACGTTCTGTGCTTCTGCTGACGAAGAACTGGAGACGGCACTGAACGCGGCGAAATGGCGGAGCGCTTTGCGGCTGGATCTTCAGCGTCCGATAGATCCCAGGCTGGCCAGAATTGAGGGTGGGGACATCCTGCGTTGCGGGTTGTTTGGTGGGAAGACACATCTGGTTCATGACGCGGCGGAGGTGCGACGGATCTCCGGCAGGCTGGCTCCGGGAGACCGGCTCGTGCTCGCGGCGGGAGAGTGGAAAGACCAGTCGTTTGTATTTGAAGGGCACGGCACCATGGAGGCTCCTCTTTTGATCTGTCCGGAGATGCCTGGTGGGGTGGTTTTCAGCGGTGGCTCCAGTGTGCGTTTTCATGGGGAGCATCTCATCGTGCACGACCTGGCCTTTCATGGCATCACAGTCACGAGAAACAACACCACTGTTTTCGCGGCAGGGAATGGGGAGCAGAAACCGGCTAACCAGTGCATTTTTCATCGCATCCGCATCGAGGACTGCGGTTCTGCTGATCCCGCTGAGTGCTCGAAGATCCATGTCTGGCTCATGGCTTTGCGCGGCAGTGATAACACGGTGGCCAACTGCGTCTTTGAAAACTTTCGCAACATTGGCCAGATGCTTGGGGCGGCTGAGCTGCCAGCGCAGGGGCTGCAGCGGCTGCATATTCTCAACAACCGCTTTGCCAGCCGTCCGCATCTCGACAACCAAAACGGCTACGAGATCATCCAGATCGGGTGGAGCGGGGTGCGTGCGGCTTCCACGGGGGCGCTCATTCAGGGCAATATCTTTGAGAAGTGCGATGGCGAGAATGAATTGATCACCCTGAAGGCGTCCGACATCGTGGTGCGCGGGAACCGCTTCCTCGGCAGCCAGGGGGTGCTCTGCCTGCGCACTGCTCGACGTGTTCTGGTGCAGGGCAATGTCTTCGACGGACAGGGGCGGGAAAACACTGGCGGTGTGCGTTTGCAGGGCGACGACCACATCATCATTGGCAACACCTTCCGCAATCTTGGGAAGCCTGCAGACTATTATGGCTGGCCTGTCTCCCTGATGGCAGCGGATGTGGAAACTTTTGGTGAAAGCGATGAACTGGGAGGCTATGGCCGTGCGAAAAACATTCTCATCGTGAGCAATCTTTTTGAGCACTGTGACAAGCGCATAGCCGCAGGCATCTATGCCCGCCCGGAATACCCGCTGCTGCCACAGAATGTGCAGGTGCAGGGCAATGTTTTCTCCGGCATGAAGACGGGCAGCTGTTTTGATTATGTCGCCCCCGATCCTGCAGGAGTGTTGCCGAACGAATTGCGGGAAGTGGAGAATCAGAATCTGCCCTGAGCACCGGACTCCAGCTAGGGTATGAAGAGAAACTCGTTGCTGTTGAAGAGGGCGCGGCAGAGGGCGGGGAGGCCGTGGTCGCGGACGAGGGGCAGGGTGTCGGCGAGTTCTTCGGGAGTGGGGGCTCGGCTGAGGGCGAGGCGGTAGGCGTGGGTGATTTGATGGGCGAGATCGGGGCCGGCTTCCTTTTTCACGCGATCGGCGAAGGCGGTGCTTTGCAGGATGGTGAAGCGGCTGTTGAAGAGGTTGAGGGCCTGGATGGGCGTGGTGCTTTCGATGCGGCGGGCGGTGCTCTGGCCGGCGTCGGGACAGTCGAAGGCGCCGAAGACGGTTTCGGGCTCGCGGCGCACTTTGTGCGCGTAGATCATGCGGCGCTCGTTTTCGGGGGTGAAGGTCTCGATGGGATCAAAGCCGCTGAGGCCGCCACGCTGGTCGAAGAGATTGAAGCCACGGCCATGCATTTTCAGGTTCAGGCGACCGCTCACGGCGAGCATGGAGTCGCGGATGGATTCGGCTTCGAGGCGGCGGGAGGGGAAGCGCCAGAGGTAGCGTGCTTCGGAGTCGGTGGTGCTTGCGGAGGTAGATAGGGAGACAATCAGATGGGGAGACAAGGAGACTGCTGAAGCGGAGCTTTTCTCCGTGTCTGATTGTCTCATGGTCTGATTGTCTTCAGCGATCTGCGAAGACTGCCCGTAGGTCTCCGACAGCACAATCAGCCGGTGCATGTGCTTCACGCTCCAGCCGCTGCGGATGAACTCGGCGGCGAGGTAGTCGAGGAGTTCGGGGTGGGTGGGTTTCATGCCCATGTGGCCGAAGTCGCTGGCGGTCTGCACGAGGCCGGTGCCGAAGTGGCCCTGCCAGATGCGGTTGACCATGACGCGGGCGGTGAGCGGGTTTTGCTGGCTGGCGATCCAGTCGGCGAGGGCGCGGCGGCGCTGCTGCTCGGCGCTTTCTTTGGGCAGCTTCAAAGAGCCGAGTGAGCTAAGCACGGCGGGAGTCACCGATTCCTTGGGCTGCTCGGGATCGCCGCGATTGAGAAGGTGGATGTCGTCCGGGGTGCGGAAGGTGCCGGCGAATGCCTTCTGCGCGTTTTGTGCCTGGGTGATTTTGGATTCAGCGGCGGCTTTTTCCTGGATCAGCGGTTTGGCGCGTTTGGTTTCTTCGGCGGTGAGGCCGTTTAGCGTGGGCTTGGTTTTCTTGGTCTGATTTTTGGGATCAAACTTCTGGCGGTCGCTGGCGTCTGCCACGATGTGCCAGGTGCCGGTGGCATCGCATGCTTCGATCTGGTAGTCGGTGGCGAGGCGGTCGGTGAACTTGCCTTCGCGGTCGCGGCCCCAGACGACGCGCTCGATGGTTTGCTCCTGGCGGAACTCCAGCTCCACCCAACCCTGGCCGATCTTGTTGGAGAGCCAGCTTCTTGAGTTGCCGTAGCGGCCGTCGTTGAGGAAGCGCAGCTCGTGGCGCTCCGCCACGCCGATGTCGCCGGAGGATTTGCGCTGGGTGCCGGTGGTGGCGAGGGCGACGTTTTCGCCGGCGGTGTTGAAGACTTCCAGCTCGTCAATGCAGGGCTCCAGATTGGTGGTGGCCTTGATGGTGAAGCGCACACGTTTTGTTTTCACCGGAGGAAAGCGGTCGGCGTTTTCGCGGGCGTTGATCATGGGGCGCTCGGTCCCGGATTTGGCGAGAGGCACGAAGCGGGCGAGTTCTTTGTCGATCTCTGCGAGGCGTGCCTTGAGCTTCTTTTCCTCCGCACGCGCGGCCTCGGCCTCGGGAGTGTGCAGGTCGCGGTCGGCGTATTCGACACCGGCCACGAAGGCCTGCATGGCGTAGTAATCTTTGGAGGTGATGGGATCGAATTTGTGATCGTGGCAGCGGGCGCAGCCGATGCTGAGGCCGAGGAAGGTCTGGCCGATGTTGACCACGATCTCGTCGATGGAGTCCTGGCGGGCGAGGCGCTTGGAGGCATCGTCTTTGCCGATCTGTCCTGGCAGCAGGACGGAGGCGGTGACGAGGAAGCCGGTGGCGGCATCCTGGCCCATGGCATCGCCCACGATCTGCTCCTTGATGAAGCGGTCGTAGGGCGTGTCTTTGTTGAAGGAGCGGATGACGTAGTCACGGTAGGGCCAGGCATTGGGGCGCTCGGTGTTCACCTCAAAGCCATGAGTGTCAGCGTAGCGCACCACGTCGAGCCAGTGCTGGGCCCAATGCTCGCCGTAGCGTTGGCTTTGGAGTAGGCGGTCAACCAGATGCTGGATGCTGGATGCTCGATCCTGGATGAACTCTTTTTCGAAGGCGGTGGTTTCTTCGGGGGTGGGCGGCAGGCCGGTGAGATCGAAGGTGATGCGGCGGATGAGTGAGACGGGATCGGCGGGCGCGGAGCGGTGCAGATGCTTTTCGGCGAGCTTAGCGTCGATGAATTGATCGATGCTTTGTGCAGAACTTGAAACTTGGAGCGGTTTGAAACTCCAGTGATCGAGACGGTTTTCGAGTTTGGCGAGGTCGATGCCGTCGGGCCATGGGGCGCCTTCGTTGATCCAGGTGGTGAGAGTGGCGATGTCGTTGGTTGAGAGTTTGCCCTTCGGCGGCATGAGCTCGTCTTCGTCGTCGGTGGTAATGAAGTGGATGAGGGGGCTGTCCTTGGACTTGCCGGAGATGATGTCGGGGGCGTGCTTGTCGCCGCCTTTGAAGGCTTCGGATTTGATGTCGAGGCGCAGGCCGGACTTCTGCTTTTTTTCGCCATGGCAGCTGTAGCAGTGCTGCTGGAAAATGGGGCGCACGTCGCGCACGAAATCGACGGCGGCGGCGAGAGCGGAGGAGGCGAGCAGGAATGAGAGGGCGAGCTTCATCAGCGGTAGGGATTGCCAGCGGCGTGCAGGGCGTGGATTTCGGCGTCGCTCATGGCGCGGCCCAGCAGGAGCAGCTCGTCCACACGGCCGCTGAGCTTGCGATCCTGCTGGTTCCAGTTGCCGATCTGTGCGGGGCCCAGGCGTGCGGGCGGCGCGGTCTGCAGGCGGGTCTCGCTGTCGAACTGGCCATTGAGATAAAAGCGCGCTGTTTTCTGCGCGGAGTCATAGACGGCGGCCAGATGCACCCAGCGGCCCTGCTCCGGCAGCACGGGGGTGCGTGAGTCGGGGTGGCCCTGGCGTTCGACGGAGCCGGGGGCGAGGACATTGCCGATGAGCGCGAGGCGCATGGTGGTGTCCCGGTTGATGATCCAGTGCACCTGGCCGGGGTTGTTCTGGCTCCAGCCATCCGTGTGCAGCAGGGACTGGTAGGGCGCGCCGAGGCGGTCAATGCGCACCCACGCGGCGAGCGTGAGCTGCGGCCAGTCACGGCCACCGCCGACATCGAGCTTCAAATGATCGCCCACATTCACAAACTCCGGCGCGTGAGAGCCCGGCCAGCGGCCCTGCACTTTGCGATACACGCCGGGCAGTTCTTCGGCGGATTCAAAGTCGAGCAGCGCGATGAGCGCGGGATCTTTGCGTAAAGCAGCGAGCGCGCCCTCGGCCTGGGCACGCTGACCGGCGGCCAGGCCTGCGGTGAGGCCGGGCATTTCATCGGGCTGGATGAAGGCGGCGGAGCGCAGCTCGCGTGCGGTGCTGGCACCTGCGGCAAAGGTCACCGCATCGCCACCGCGCAGGCTCTGCTTGTCATGTGCGCCGGAGGCTTTGGCGATGACCTCGCCTTGAAACACGTGCACCTCCGCCGCGCCGCTGGTGGGCACGTCCACACCGAAGCGGGTGCCGAGATCCACCGCGTCTCCGGAAGGTGTGATGACGGTGAAGCCCTTGGCCGTGGGCGGCACATCGGCTGCCAGCCGCCCGCGCTTCATGTGCAGGCGTTGTGCAGACTCAAAGCGGAACTCCGCCGGGGCCTCGATGACGATGCGTGCGCCGCGTGCGGTGATGAGGGAGACACTGCCTGCGCGGATGTCGTGAGTCTCGCCGCGCAGGGCTGCGCCATCGGTCAGTTCCTGCACCCCTGCGGCTTTGGAAACGGTGGCATAGATGGTGTGGGCATGCTGCCAGTACCAAGCACCTAGCAGCATGGCGATGCATGCAGCGGCAGCGGTGATCCAGCGTGGCGAAGAGGTGAGCCAGCGCGCAGGCTTTGGCTGCGCCGCCTTGGGGGTGGAGGTCCAATCCGCAGCCAGCGCTGCGAGGGCGGAGTCCACGTTGAGCAGTTCGGCGAATTCGCGGCGGGCTTCCGCGTCTGCCAGCAGCATGGCATTGAGCTGCTGCATCTGCGGCGGCGTGATGCTGCCGCTGAGGTAGGCGGCCATCAGCTCTGCTTTCATGAGGCGGCCTCCTCTGCCAAAACGCGGCGGATGCACTCCAGCAGCTTCTGCCGCATGCGGTGCAGCCACTGGTAAAAGCCGGGCACGCTGCGCCCGCTGTTTTGCGCAACTTCCTGGATGCTGGACTCGGGCTGGTAGGCCTGCATGAGGAGTCCGCGTTGGTCTGCGGGCACTTTTTGCATGCAGTGCTCCAAGGCCTCGCGCTGGCGCTCCAGCACAGGCTCCAGGGCGGTGGTTTCCTCGGCGATCTTGGAGACGACTTCCTCATCCAGCACGAGGCGGTCACGACCGCGATCTCTCAGCCAGGCCAGGACCTCGTAGCGTGCCACGCCGAAAGCCCAGGGCTTGAAGTCTGCGCCTTCAGCCAGGGAGTCAAATTTCTCCCACAGGACGACGCTGATCTCCTGCATGATGTCGTCCGCATCCGCCCGTGCGGGCACCAGCCGACGCACATGGGCGCGGATGGCGGGCTCGTGCGCTGTGAAGCTGCGCAGGAAGCGGCGGTGGCGTTCGTGGTCGGTGGGAGGCATGCGAGTTCATTCTCTTATCTCCGCCTGGAGGCTGCTTTTTACGCGGGAACGCGATTTTTTGTCTTCGGCGGGGCATCGCCGCTGCTCTGAGTCAGAAGTTAAGTTCCTGACTGACGAGATTCACTTGGGGACTGTTAGCTGAAGAATGTGTTTTTAGAACTCACCGCTTCTGATTCACTTTTGATTAATCATGCAGTGTATAAATTTCAAAAATATTGATAATTTTGGCTGCTTTGATAGCCTGATGTTAATAATTTTTTACTTCCAGGAAGGTCAGGAGGGGCTTATTATCAAATAACTAAGTCATCCGGTTTCAATCTGCCACCTCCTGCGCATGCCGCCCACTGTCCTCCAAGAAAGCCATACCGTTCGCAAGAACGACTTTGCGCCGTTGATCGAGTGTGATGATCTGCTGCGCGAGCTTATCGCCTGCGGTGGCCCCATGCCGAGCGATTATGCACACATGAACCGTGCGCTGAGGCGGCTTGGTGATGCGGTAAAGGCTGGAGTGATCGCTCGGGAAGACGTGATCGCCTACTCTCACGACATCACCAGCCGACATCTGGAGGGCACCATGCAAGCCCGGGCGCTGGGCAAGAAATACGGCTACAGCGGTGATTTTGAGATTATTGAGGCCATTTACACCATGCAGATCGCGCAGGAGCCGCATCTGCGGCGCTGGGATCTCTACTTCCACTCCCAGGCGGCACCGAATGCCGTGCGCAACCGCAAGGCCTACTTTCACCAGCTGCTCAATTCCCACTCTGCTGGGCGCGCCCGGACGCCCCTGAATGTGCTGAATGTGGCCAGCGGCCCTGCCCGGGATGTGCGTGAGTGGGTGCTGGACAATCCCGAGTGCGAGGTGTTCTTCGACTGCGTGGACGCCGAGGCGCATGCCATCGAGCGTGCGCGGAAGCTGTGCGCTCCATTTGGAAAGAGGGTGGAGTTTTACCATCGCAACGTGCTGCGCTTTCTGCCCACCAAGGGGTATGAGCTGGTGTGGTCGGCCGGCTTGTTCGACTACCTCACGGATCGCACCTTTGTCTTTCTGCTCAAGGCGCTCATGGCCGTGACCAAGCGCGGCGGGGAAGTGGTGGTGGGGAATTTCTCCGACTACAACCCCAGCCGCGACTACATGGAGCTGCTGGGAGACTGGGTGCTGCACCACCGTACGAGCGATCAACTCCGCGCCCTGGCCTTGGAGGCCGGAGCACCTGCCGACTCGATCGAGGTGATGTGGGAACCGGAGGGGGTGAATCTGTTTTTGCACATCCGAAGGTAGGGAGCTGGTTTTGCGTGAAGCCATGGCAGCAAAATGCATGGGGGAATGATGCCGCCTTTTTTCCTTAAACACTGATGCAACTGCACTCGGATGCGCTTGCATGCCTCCACATGCCATGGCCTGCAGGCTCCCTGAGTGGTGAAAACGGAAGTGATGCCTGATGCCGCGCCTAAGCACGGCATCACGGCATCAAAGCCTGCGGAGGGGGCGCAGGCACTGCTGCTTCCCATGTTTGGCAACGAGAGCAGGTCTGCGGCATAGAATGGCGCTGGTGAAGAAGTGATGAGCCTTGCCCCTCCAAGGGGGGAAATATTTGTGCCTATGAATCTCTCAATGAATGCATGCTGCCATGTGCGCGTGGCATGTCCGGCATTGATTGCATGCGGCTGTGGCCAGCTGCTTCTCTGGCGCGTGTTCACGGCAGCAAATGGAGCTGCTAAATGCTGCCACACCCGGCGAGGGTTGCTGAAAACTTTTTTCACATCAATGCCATGAAATGCTTTTTGATACCATTCAATGCACAGGTGAGAGGCTGTGGCTGAAGAAATGATGCCGTGATGCCGTGCTTAGGCGTGGTATCAGGCATCAAATTCAGCGAACCGTGATTCAGGACACCTGCGGGGGGCTTGCACCGATGTGATGTCTGAGCGGGAAGGTGGAATCTGTTTCTGCCCAGCGGGTGCTACATGAGTGGCACCCACTCTCCCGAGCTCCACTCCAGATACTCCATGCCGCGAAACTGCTTCTTGTAGTCATACACGCTGGGTTCGCGGGTGGCGTAGCCGGGGTAAAGCCAGCGGAGGCCTGAAGTCTGGCAGTGCTGGATTTCCAGCAGCAGGGTGTAGATGCCGAGGCTTCGTTTGGAGCATTCGGGTTCAAAAAGGCCGTAGATGCTGGAGGCGGCCTGCTGGCCGACATCGAAGAAGCTGGCGGCGATGAGCCGTGGGCCGTCGAAGACGCGGATCATGCGGCACTCGCAGGGGCCGTGGGAGGGATCGGGGCCGAGAAAGGTTTCGAGGGTGTCGGGGATGTTGTGGGTGAAGCGCTGCTTGTGGCGCTGGAAGAGGGCGCGCAGGTCGGAGTCGATGGCGGCGGGGGCGATCTCGCTGCGCAGGCCGGTGTTTTTGTTGAGCACGCGGCGCTGGCTTTTGGTGAAGGTGCAGGCTGCGAGATCGATGCGCAGCGGGGTGATGGTCTGCAGCCCGCCCTCCGGGGCCGGCTGGGTGCTGTAGCGGAAGAAGTACCGGCCAAAATGACGCCACCCTGCCGCCCACACCTGGTCCATGACCTCGGGAGGCACGGAATCGCAGATGAATGCATCGTTGAGGACGGGCGTCATAGATAGGGCTTAATAATCCATACCCGCAGATTGACAATCCCGCCCGTGACCCCACCTTCGCCAACGGCACCCTCACACGCCCATGAACCTCCTCCAGCGCATCGAACGCGTTTTCTTCTGGCTCTCCTCAGCCTCCTCCGACAACCTCGATGACTGCCCGGCATGGGAGCGGCGGAAGTATGTGGCCTTTGGCGCCACGGTGCTGGTGCCCTCCACCTTTGCCATCATCGCCTGCGCGTATGCGCTTAGCACGCTGACGGACAACTGGATGGTCATCGCGCCGGTGTCGCTGGTGTGGTCTTTCATCATCCTGACGGTGGACCGTGCACTGCTGGCCACCTACCGCGCCTACCAGTCTATCTTCCGCAAGGCCGCGCAATTTTCCCTGCGCATGGTGGTGGCGGCGCTCATGGGTATCACCATCTCCCATCCGCTGACGCTGCTGCTGTTTAAAGACACGATCACTTCCGTGGTGGAAAAGCACCGCCAGGGCGAGATCGAGGCCGCGCGTGAAACCGCCAAGCAGCAGAAGGCCGCCGTGGAAGAGCGGCTGGCCACGCTGGAGACGGACATCGCCAAGCAGCGCGAAAACTGGAATGCGACCTTCAACGCCAAGTTCCTCGATGAAAACGGCAAGCCGGTGGAAAAGCCTCTGACTGCCGATGAGAAAGCCGCCAAGGCCGAACGCGAAGGCAAGATCGCCGATGCGGTGGCTCCGGGGAAGGAACGCCTGACCAAGCTGGATACCGAGATGGCCAAGCTGAGCCAGGATTACCAAAAGATCGCCGAGGAGCTGAACCACTGGCAGTCTGAATTTGAGCGCGAGGTGAATGGCCAGCGCAGCGGCATCGTGGGCCTGGGGCCGCGTGCCAAGAGCATTCAGGAGGACCAGCTGACCTGGCGCCGTGCCGAGTCCGCCCGTCTGAGCGGTGTGCTGGACACGATGACGAAGAACCGTGTGGCGCTGGTGGCCGAGATCAAAGCCGCTGAGGACGGAGTCAATGCAGCGCTGGATGCCAAAGCGCTGGAAGAAGCCGCACGCAACAAAGCGGAGCAGGACCGCATCTCCGCGCTGAAGCAGAAGGTGCAGACGGAGCAGGCGGACCAGTTTGTCTCCCAGCAAAACGCCATCCGCGAGACGCTCAAGACGCAGATTGATGCGCTGCTGCTGCAGCAGAAAAATCTGCACGCGGAGATCGGCCAGCTCATCAAGGACGAGGACACGCGCATCTCAGGCATCCGTGCTGAGCCGCGCCGGGACATCCTGACGCAGACGCTGGCGCTGCACGAGCTCTTTGACCAAGGCGCGGAAGGCGGCAAATTCGCGCTGGCCGCGTATCTGGTGCTGACGCTGCTCTTTATGCTGGTGGACACCATTCCGCTGATCGTGAAGTTCTTCTCCAAGCCCGGCCCCTACGACACGCTGCTGGACCGCGAGGAGCGCCTCTATGATGGCGAGCGCAAGGCCTACCTGGAGGGCTTCAGCCGCCAGATGAAGGAGCTGAGCGAGAGCAAGGTGCTGAACCTCACGCGCAACAAGCCGCTGGAGCGCGCCCTCGTCACCGGTGTGGATGGCGCACGCTCGGCCAAGGAGTTCCTCGTCTATCTCATGGATCTGGAACGCGAGTTTGAAGAGAAAAACCGCGTGGCCCGCGAGCTGGCCGCCAAGAGCGGCGTCAGCCACACGGCGGAGGTGCTGGAGGAGATGTCCCGCAATTTCTACGCCGACCTGCGCGAACGCATGCAGACCTACTTCAGCGACGACGACCGCCGCCGCCGGACCACGCCTGCCACGGGCCGGGCATGACGGCTTTGGAGTGTCTTCCTGCTACTCCAGCATGCGGGCTCTTAACTCAGGTGTGGGCATCATGCACGATTCATGCTTTCCGAACCAGCGGTAGCGGTTGCGGGCGATGAAGGCGTAGGCGGCATCGCGGAGGAAATGAGGCACGGGTTTGAAGAGGAGCGCCAGCTTCCATGGAATGCCGAGAGTGCGGGCGATCTCGAGTGCAGCATCGCTTTCTTTGAAGGCTCCCTTGGGCGTGAGAAAGAGCATGGAGCCGGGGGCATCAGGGTCCAGGCCATGACGTGAGTAGAGCTCGCGGCCGAGGGGGCTCTGAATGGGGGCGAACTTGATGCACCCTGCGGCATCGTGCCGCACGATGAAGCGCACGCTGGCATCGCAAAGATGGCAGACGCCATCAAAGAGCAGGAGGTGGTCGTGGCTGGGATCGTAGCTGGGCACGGCTATTCTATTTTACGATTCACAGGGGCTGCAGCTGCTGAGGAAAGCCAGAAAAGATAGGCCAGGATCAGCAGGGTGCCGAAGCCGAGAGTGAAACCCCAGGTGCGAGAATGCGCCAGAGGGTGCAGCACGTAGGAGGCGATGCGGGTGAGCAGGGAAGCGGGCCGGTGCAGGAGGTCCCAGCTGTTCCAGCGGTCAAAGCGGCCCAGGTAAACGCCGAAGCCGCTCAGGCCGAGCGAGCCCACGCTGACGCACCACGCGGTGGCATGAGAGAACTTCCGCGCAAACCAGTGCTGCACGATGTGCAGGGACTGAAAGCCGAGCCAGAGAGAGACGAGGGCAAAGGAGAGCAGCATCAGCAGGTCCAGCCATTTGGGTACGTTGGCGGGGTGCTCGTTGAGGTGTATCAGGTCCGTGAGGACATAGGGGGCATTGGGGAAGAACAGCAGCCAAAGCGCCAGCACCGGTAGAGCCAGGGAGAGACGGCTGATTCTGCTCAGGCCCAGGCTGAGACCCAGCGGAATGGCGGCCAGGAAGAGATTCCACACCATGAAGGCGTAATGATGATGCCCAGCCAGATGAATGCGCAGCACCAGGGTGAAGCAGCACCACAGGCAGGCGCACAGGTTCAGCAAAAAGACGCGGGCGGACATGGCTGCGAAAACGATACGCCCTGCTACGAGGGGGCGGCAAGCGAGGGATGGTTTAGTGAAGCCGAATTCACATGGGCTTCACGGGGAGTTCATCAGGCGGCTGCTTTGCGCCGATTTTTCAGCGCCTTGAGCTGCCCGCAGCCGGCGGCGACGTCGATGCCGCGGCGCTGGCGGATGGTGCAGGGGAATCCGGCGTCCTGGAGGATGCGGTGGAAGGCATCGGCGGCGGTGCTGGTGCTTTCCTCTCCCGAGTAGCCGTCGGTGCGGTTGAGGGGGATGAGATTGATGTGGGCGTCGAGACCGTGGAGCAGTTCGGCGATGCGCTTTGCGTGCTCGGGGGTGTCATTGACGCCATCAATCAAAGTCCAGGCAAAGAAGATGCGGCGGCCCGTCTGCGCATTGTAGCTGCGGCAGGCGGCCATCAGATCAGTGAGCGGCCAGCGCTGGTTGGCGGGGATGAGTTTGGCCCGCTCCTCCTCGGTGGCGGCGTGCAGGCTCACGGCCAGGTTGTAGGGCCGGTTTTCCGCCGCCATGCGCAGGATGCCGGGCACCACGCCCACGGTGGAGACGCTGATCTTGCTGGGGCCGATGTTGAGGCCGCGCGTGTCGCAGATGATGTCCAGCGCGGTCATCACGGAGTCGTAGTTGTGCAGGGGCTCGCCCATGCCCATAAAGACGAGATTGCGCAGGCCTTTTTCCCCTTTGGCGCGCACGCAGCGCTGGGCATGCAGCACCTGGGCCACGATCTCGCCGGGGCGCAGGTGGCGCACAAAGCCCATCTGCCCAGTGGCGCAGAAGACACAGCCCATGGCGCAGCCGGCCTGGGTGCTGATGCAGGCGGTATGGCGGCCGGTGTAGCCCATGATGACGGTCTCGATCTCCTGTGCATCGGCCATGCGGAGGAGGTATTTGTGCGTGAGGCCATCACTGCTGGGCGTGTCGAGAGAGATGGGCGGCACGTCCAGCATCCAGTTGCCGTCAGTGAGCACCTGCGTAAGCCATTTTCGCAGCGGGGGTGCCAGGTCTTCACGGGCCAGCGGATCGGCCATGGCCCGGAAGTGCAGGGTGTTCCAAAGCGTGCCGGTGTGGGCCGGGCGCAGGCCTGCCGAGACGAGCACCTCGCGGAGCTGGTCATAGGTCAGGTCATGCAGTGAACGCGGCATTAGGTGAATTGACGATCAGGGTGTCACGTGAGAAACGGATTCTCAAGCCGTTCCCGGCCTATGGTGGTGTCATCGCCGTGGCCGGGAAAGACGCGTGTGGCATCGGGCAGAGGGAACAATTTTTTGATGATACCGCTGAGCAGCAGTGCGCCGGAACCTCCGGGTAAATCGGTGCGGCCCACGCTGTCAAGAAAGAGCACGTCGCCGCCAAAAAGCAGGTCCTGATTTTCCAGGTAGTAGCACAGGCTGTCGGGCGAATGGCCGGGCACATGGAAGAGCTTCCAGGTCTCTCCGAGGACCTCCACCTGGCTCTCTCCTTTGAGAGCGATATCGACGTCAAAAGGAGGCACGGAGAAAGGGCTGCCGCTGGCCGCACCGTAGAGGGTTTCCAGTGTCAGGTCGCGTGAATACGGGGCAAAGGAATAGACCGGGCAGCCGTGCTCCGCCTTCACGGCAGCGGCATCCAGCACATGGTCGAAATGCTGGTGGGTCAGGAGCACGGCATCCACCTTGATCTTGTTGAGCCGGAGCCAGCCGGATATGCCATCAGGGGCATCGACAAGCACCGTGCCGCCGGGCAGGGAGAGGACGTGACCATTGGTGGCGGCGATGCCGCCGGTGTAGGTGGAGATTTGAGGCATGGAGGAGGCGAAAGACGGGAAAGAGTTGGACATTTCAACTCTGAAAAGGCAAAATCTGAACGCAAAACGCGCCGCGAGGTTCGTTATATAGATCTGGACGACCCCCACCATGACTCGCAATTTCTTCACCCCCGTCGCGGCTGCGGCCTCCGCCCTCGCGCTTCTCCTTCCTACCGCGCAGGCAGAGACCAATTTCGGCCAGGTGGCCATGCACGTGGCCTACATGCTGCAGAACCACCACTACTCGAAGCAGGACTTTGACGACAAGGTGTCCGGGGAGATGCTGCACAACTACCTGAACATGCTGGACTTCAAGCACATCTTCTTTACCGAGCAGGATGTGGCGGGCTTCAAGGACAAGTATGAGACCACCCTCGACGACCATGTGCTGATGCGTAACATCAGCCCGGCGATCGAGATCTATGACATCTACAAGGAGCGTGTGAAGGAGCGCGTGGAATTCCTGAAGAAGGCGCTGGAGACCAACAAGTTCACCTTTGACTCCAAGCGCACCATCCAGATCAAGCGCGACAAGGCCCCCTGGCCGAAAGACAAGGCCGAACAGGACAAGCTCTGGCTGGACATCATCGAGGACAATCTGCTGGCAGAGCGCATCGCCGACGAGACCCGTGAGCGCGACGAAAAAAAGAAGGCTGAGAAGGCTGCCGCCAAGAAGGCCGAAAGCGCTGCCGCCAAGCCCGAGGCAAAAGCGGAGGAGCCCAAAGCCGCCGCCCCGGCCAAGCCTGAGGTCGCCGCCAAGAAAGACAAGGACAAGGACGACAAAGACCTGACGCCCAAGGAACGTGTGCTGAAGGACTACACCCGCCTGCTCGAAAGCATCAACGAGAACGACACCAAGGATGTGGTGAACTTCTTCCTCTCCAGCCTCGCCACCGCCTACGACCCGCACACGGAGTACATGAGCACGGATGAGAGCGACAACTTCCGCATCCACATGTCCCACAAGCTGGTGGGCATCGGCGCACTGCTCGGCCAGAAGGACGATGGTGCCGAGATCCAGGGCATCGTGGTCGGCGGCCCTGCTGACAAGCAAGGGCAGCTCAAGCTGAATGACCGCATCATCGCCGTGGCCCAGGGCGACGACGAGTTTGTGGACGTGAAGTACCTCAAGCTGCAGAAGATCGTGGACATGATCCGCGGCGAGAAGAACACCACCGTTCGCATCAAGATTGTCCCGGCTGATGACCCCGCCGGCACCCGCATCATCGCCATCGTGCGTGATGAGGTGCCGCTGAAGGAAAAGCTGGCCAATGCCGAGCTGCTGGTGACTCCGCCGGACCTGGGCAAGACGCTCAAAGTGGGCTGGATCAACCTCTCCAACTTCTATGCCGACATGGAAAACGGCACCGTCAGTACCAGTGCTGACGTGGAGCGCCTGCTGCGTCGTCTGATGAAGGAAAAGATCGACGGTCTGGTGCTGGATCTGCGTGACAACGGCGGCGGCTCCCTGGATGAAGCCATCAAGCTCACCGGCCTCTTTGTCCCCGCCGGACCTGTGGTGCAGGCCAAGGACTGGCGTGGCAGCATCACCTGGCGCGATTGCGAAAACGAGAAGCCGGTGTATGACGGCCCGATGATCGTGCTGACCAACAAGGCCAGCGCCTCCGCCTCTGAAATTTTGGCCGCCGCCCTGCAGGACTACCACCGCGCGCTGATTGTGGGAGACAAGTCCACCTTCGGCAAAGGCACGGTGCAGACCATCCTGCCTGTGGAGCGCTACATGCCCTTCTTCAGCGACAAGAAAGGTGCTGGTGACCTGAAGGTGACGATTCAGAAGTTCTACCGCATCGCCGGTGGCTCCACCCAGCTCAAGGGCGTGGAGGCTGACGTGCCGCTGCCCTCCATCCGTGACGTGCTGGACATCGGCGAAGCCTCCGCTGAGAATCCGCTGCCCTACGACACCATCCCGCCGCGCAAGTATCCGCTCTTCCGCAAGGACCCGTTTCCGATCGAAGAGATCAATGCCCGAGTGAAGAGCCGCCTGGCCACCAATCCTGAATTCCAGAACGTGGTCGATGAGGCCAAGCGCCTGAAGGACAAGATCGACCGCAACACGGTGAGCCTGAACCTGCAGGAGCGCGAGAAAGAGCGCCTGGACAACGAAGCTCGACGCGACAAGCAGACCGAAGAGCGCGCCAAGCGTGTGAAGGAAGTGGCTGAGCGCATCAAGGACAACGGCTTCAAGACCTACCACCTGACGCTCGACAATGTGGACAAGCCCGACCTCGTACCCGAGTCCGCTTTTACCAAGGAGATGAACTCCGGCATGCGCACGGCCTCCAAGGATGAAGAGGGTGGCAGTGACGAATCCAAGTTCCCGTATGGCGTGGAGCCCGTGAAGTTGGAAACCATCCACGTCCTGCGCGATCTGCTGGAGTTGGACCACAAGCCGACCACCGCTGCCAAGACGGAGGACAAAGCCGCTGCTGCGGACAAGCCTCAGGCTCAGTAATCGCCTTCTTTTCATCAAGAATGCAGGTAGGCATCATCACGGTATCTGATCGCGCCAGCGAGGGCGTGTATGAGGATCTGGGCGGCCCGGCGCTGAAAAAGGCGGCGGAAGGCTATGGCTGGACTGTCGCCGCGGAGGCGATCGTCCCAGACGATCTGAAGCGCATCCAGGAGACGATTCATTCCTTTGGAGCCCAGGGCTGCGCGCTCATTCTTACCACGGGTGGTACGGGCATCGCCGAGCGGGATGTCACACCCGAGGCCATTCGTGGCATTATGCGGGTGGAGATTCCCGGCTTTGGCGAGCTCATGCGCATGAAGTCACTGGAACTGACGCCCAATGCCATCCTCTCCCGCAGCCTTGCGGCAGTGGTGGAGCGCAGCCTCGTCATCGCCCTGCCAGGCAAGCCGCAGGGTGCCGTGGACTGCCTCGGCTTTGTCCTGGGGGCCATTCCCCATACGGTAAAGCTGGCCCAGCGCGTGCCGACGAGCTGCTAACTGGAGTAACTGAATTTTGCGGCTCGACTCCGGGGCGGAGTCCCGTTTAAATCCAGTCATCCGTCAAACCACCGCCATGAAACGCATTCCTGTTTCCTCCCGCCGTCAGTTCCTTGCCAGGTCCGCAGCCGCCATCGGCTTTCCCACCATCATCCCGGCCAGTGTGCTGGGGCAGAACGCCCCCTCCAACAAGATCACCATGGCTGTCTTTGGCTGGGGCATGATGGGGCCGAGCAACACGAGCAAATTTTTGCAGGAGCAGGACTGCCAGATCGTGGCTGCGTGTGACATTGACAAGCGCAACCTGCAGAAGGCGCTGGAGGTCATCAATGGCGCTTACAAGAATCAAGACTGCAAGCCCTACCATGACTACCGTGAGGTGATGGCGCGCAAGGACATCGACACCGTGATGCTGGCGCTGCCGGACAACTGGCATGCGCTGACCGCCATCGAAGCGGCGAAGAACGGCAAGGACATCTACGGTGAGAAGCCGCTGGCACGCACCATCGCCGAGCAGCAGGCCATTGTGAAAGCGGTGCAGAAGCACGGACGCATCTGGCAGACGGGCTCGTGGCAGCGCAGCGAGGACAACTTCCGCATCGGCGCGGAGATCGTGCGCAACGGGCTCATCGGAAAGCTCAAGGAGGTGCACGTGGGGCTGCCTGATGGGCACAAGGATTTTGCAGGCACCGGCGACAAGCGCAGCGTGACGCCACCGCCTCCCGAACTGGACTATGAAATGTGGATCGGGCCTGCGACGATGCAGGACTACATTGAGTGCCGCGTGCACAAGAACTGGCGCTGGGACTACAACATCGGCGGCGGTCAGCTTCTCGACTGGATCGGGCACCACTGCGACATCGCGCACTGGGGAATGGACATGGACCGCAGCGGTCCCAATGAGGTGAGCCCCATCCAGGTGGACATGCCACCGCGCACCGACATCTGGAACACCGCCACCAAGTACCGCGCCGAGGCCAAGTATGCCGGCGGCATCACCATGACCATCGCGGGCGGCCATGACGACATCAAGATGGGCACCAAGTGGATCGGCACGGACGGCTGGGTGTATGTGAACCGTGGCGGCGCGTATGATTGCTCCAACCCGGCGCTCAAACAGATGGTCAAGAAGCGGAAGGATGAGAAGGACCCGAAGAGCGAGATCATCGAAGTGGCCAAGGCTCCGAAGCTGGGAGATGACATCATCAAGACCCGCCTCTACGAAACCAAGGGGCACCACCGCAACTTCCTCGATTGCGTGAAGAGCCGCCAGCCCACTGTGACTCCGGTGGAGACCGCGCATCACAGTGCCACGCCAGGCCACCTTGCCCTGATTTCCTTCCTCACCAACCGCTCTATCAAGTGGGATCCGGTGAAAGAGGAGATCCTGGGTGATGCCGATGCCGCCAAGCTGCTGGGCCGTGAGTATCGCGGGCCTTGGAAGCTGGAGGTGTGAGCCTGAAGTAACCGTCTGCGCGAACCTTCATCGAGTGCTCCAGTCCTCTGGAGCGTTGTGAAGGATTGTGAACGTTCGAAAGCGCCGGAGGACCGGCGCACTCCAAGACGCTCTCGAGAGATTTTGCGAATGCCTTGCCTACGCGATCACATCGCGCAGCACATTGCCGTGGACATCGGTGAGCCGCAGATCGCGGCCGCTGAAGCGGTAGGTGAGCTGCTCGTGGTCGATGCCCATCAGGTGCAGCACGGTGGCCCACATGTCATAGACAGTGCAGACGTTTTCGATGGCATCGTAACCGAAGTCGTCCGTGGCGCCGTAGATGTGGCCGGGCTTGATGCCGCCGCCGGCCATCCAGATGGTGAAGCCGTAGGGGTTGTGATCGCGGCCGTCGGTGCCCTGGGCAAAGGGGGTGCGGCCAAACTCACCAGCCCAGATGACCAGCGTGCTGTCCAGCAGGCCACGTGATTTGAGATCTTTGACGAGGGCAGCGATGGGCTGGTCCACCTGATAGGCCATGTTGGCGTGGCCTTTTTTGATTTCTCCGTGCTGATCCCAGGGGTTCGCCGCTTGTTTGCCGCCGAGCTTTTGCGGCAGACAGCTCAGCTCTACAAAGCGCACGCCGCGCTCCACCAGCCGACGTGCGAGCAGGCACTGCCGCGCATAGGCGGTGCGGGTGTCGTCCGGGCCGTCCATGCCGTAGAGCTTTTTCGTGGCCTCGGTCTCGCCGGAGATGTCGCACAGCTCGGGCACGGCGGACTGCATGCGCCAGGCCATTTCGTAATTGGCGATGGCGGCATCCACATGCACGTCGTGCTGCGCCATGCTGGCAAAGCGGTGGTCCATGTCACTGATGAAGTCTAGCTGGCGGCGCTGTCTGGCGCGCGGCTGCCGGGAGCGGATGTTTTTCACGGCTTCTTCGGCATCGGCCTTGATGATGCTGGCCTGATGCTGCGCGGGCAGGAAGCCGTTGCTGAAGACTCCCACACCGCCGTGCGGCACCGTGGCGTCGCCGCTTTGCAGCACGATGTAGCCGGGAAGGTCACGCGACTCCGTGCCAAGACCATAGCTGGCCCAGGCACCAGCGCTCGGATAACCGAGAAAGGGGAAGCCGCTGTGCATGAAGAAATTTCCCTGCGCGTGCTCGCTGAACTTGGCCGTCATGCTGCGGATGACGCAGATCTCATCCGCCAGCGTGGCCATGTGCGGGAAGAGCTCGCTCACCGGCATGCCGCTCTGGCCGTGGCGATGAAAAGCCCAGTGCGCGGGCTGGACGGTGCCGTTGTTGTTGAACTGCGTCTTCTTCACCTCCACCGGCATGGGCTGCCCGGCGTATTTTTCCAGCAGCGGCTTCGGATCAAAGGAGTCGAGGTGAGAGACCCCGCCGCTCATGTAGCAGAAGATCACGCTGCGGGCCTTCGGGGCAAAGCGCTTCGCACGATTCACCGGCGACTCCGCCTGCATGAGTCCCGCAAGCGCGGCCATGCCAAAGCCGGTGGAGGCATGGGCGAGCATCTGGCGGCGTGAGAGGAGGGAATTCATCAGGCGATGATGTCTTTGAGCACGTTGCCATGCACATCCGTCAGGCGCAGATCACGACCGCTGAAGCGGTAGGTGAGCTGCTCGTGGTCGATGCCCATGAGGTGCAGCACGGTGGCCCACATGTCATAGACGGTGGAGATGTTTTCGACGGCGTTGTAGCCGAAGTCATCGGTGGCACCGTACACGTGGCCGCCTTTGACGCCACCACCGGCCATCCAGACGGTGAAGCCGTAGGGATTGTGGTCGCGGCCATTGGTGCCCTGGGCAAAGGGCGTGCGGCCAAATTCACCGGCCCAGACGAGAAGCGTGCTGTCCAGCAGGCCGCGCGAGCGCAGGTCTTTGATGAGCGCGGCGATGGGCTGGTCGATCTGGTTCGCCATCTTGCCGTGGCCTTCCTTGATCGCGCCGTGGTGGTCCCAGGGGTTGGCACCGTTGCCACCGCCCACGTTGTAGGCCAGCGTGCTCAGCTCGATGAAGCGCACGCCACGCTCGACGAGCCGACGCGCCAGCAGGCACTGGCGGGCGTAGGCGGCTTTTTTGGGTTCCGGATCATCCAGACCGTAGAGCTTCTTGGTGGTTTCGGTTTCGCCGGAGATGTCGCAGAGTTCGGGCACGGCGGACTGCATGCGCCAGGCCATCTCGTAGTTGGAGATGGCGGCCTCGATGTGCATATCGTGCTGCGTGGTGCTGACAAAGCGGCGGTCCATGCTGCCGATGAAGTCGAGCTGCCTGCGCTGCATGTCGTGCGGCTGGCGCGGGCGGATGTTGGCCACAGCTTCGGCTTCATCAGCTTTCACGATGCTGGCCTGATGCTGCGCGGGGAGGAAGCCATTGCTGAAGAGGCCCACGCCGCCATGCGGAGTGGAGGCACCGCCGCTCTGCAGCACGATGTAGCCGGGAAGATCGCTCGACTCGGTGCCGAGCCCGTAGCTCGTCCATGCTCCTGCGCTGGGATAGCCGAGGAAGGGGAAGCCGGTGTGCATGAAGAAATTTCCCTGCGCATGCTCGCTGAATTTGGCCGTCATGCCACGGAGCTGGCATAGCTCGTCCACCACACCGCCAATCTGCGGAAAGAGGTCGCTGACCTCCAGGCCGGACTGTCCGTAGCGTTTGAAGTCCCAATGCGAGGGCTGGACGGTGCCGTTGTTGTTGAACTGCGTCTTCTTCACCGCGCCGGGCATCGGCTGGCCCGCATACTTGGTGAGGAGCGGCTTGTGATCGAAGGAGTCCACGTGAGAGACACCGCCGCTCATGTAGAGGAAGATGACGCTGCGGGCTTTGGAAGCAAAGCGCTTGGCGCGATTGACGAGCGGCAGCGCCGCTTGAGCCTCTTCCTGCATGAGACCCGCAAGTGCGGCCATGCCGAAACCGGTGGAGGCTCGGGAGAGAATTTGACGGCGGGAGAGGGGGGAGTTCATGGCTTGTCCTTGAGGCGAGTGAAGAAGAGACTGTTTGAGCGGAACCAGGCGCACAAAGCTTCGGCAATCGCTTTTTGATTGTCTTGCAAATGAGAAGTCTCTGACCTCAGATCATCTTTGCCGTCCAACTGTAACAATCGCTCCTGATCGTCATCATCGTTGAACGGATGTGTGCCGTAAAAGGCCTGAATCTGTGTTCTGCGTTCTGTAGTGTCTGTCGGAGGAGTTACAGAACCAAATAGTTTACGAGCTGCTGAGCAAAGGATTTCTGACTCGGTTTGGCAGCCAATCTTTGCGAGGTCAGCAATCTGATCGGCGGTAAAAGCACCACTAGAGTTCCAGAAGTACTGAGGCAGACCGCCATTGTTTAACTCAGCTTTGAACCAGTAAAATCGTACGGCCATCTTCCGGCCCTCATTTAAGCCAAGATATTTTGATCTGGCCCATTCAGGCCTCACGTCCTTGTCGAATAGATAGTCGAATCGTTCAAAGCATCGGGCTTTGGACGCAAATTTTTGCCAAGTTGGAGAGAAGCCAATCATTGTGCACGTGAGCGTTTTGGAGTGCGCCGGTCCTCCGGCGCTTTCGGGTGGCCACCGGCTTGCGCAAAGCTCCAGAGGACTGGAGCACTCCAAAACGCTGGCGCGGGTTTTGAGGGCGTGTTCATTTCAGGTAAATAAACTCCTTCAGGTTGATGAGTGATTGCGCGAGGCTGGTCCAGCTTTGGACGGTGGCGTCGTCGCCAGCGGTGGAGGCGCGGAGGGATTCGAGTTGTTTTGACTGCTCGTCGCGCTGGGTTTGAAGCTGGGTGAGCTGCTGGCGTTGATCCGGTGTGAGTGCGGCGAGAATATCGGCCTCGGTGATGGAGCTGGATTCGATGCGGGCGGTTTGGGCGATCTCTTCGGGTGTCAGCGCACGGTCATAAAGACGGGCGCGGAAGATGCGACCCGTGAGGCCTTTGTTGCCGGCAGGGGCACCGTGGCGGCAGCCGAGGAGGATCTGGGAGGCGTCGGCGGCGAAGGTGGCAGCGGGGGCTTTGCGGTAGGTGCGGCCGTAGGGCTTGCCATCGCGGTAGCCGGAGATGGTGCCATCGGGCTGGTAAACCACAGCAATGTGCACGGGGCGGGTGGTGGCTTCGGTTTCGGCGCTGCCTTCAAAGAGCTCGCTGCGGTCAAAGAAGTTGCTGCCAGCCACCCAGTGTTGCGGGGTTTTCTCGGCAAAGACGATGGAGTCAAACTGGCCGCCGTCCTTGTGCTGCACGGTGACTACACCGCCTCCGCGCTGCGTGAGATTGTCCAGCATGACCCAGGCTTCGAGGGTTTTGGTGGTGAGCGTCTTCGGCAGGGAGCCGGATTTGGCCATGGACTTGCCGTCCAGGATGAGAGCGCCGTTTTCCACACGAGCGTTGCCGACGAGTTCGAGGTTCATGCGGCCTTCGGTGTCGCGGGCGTCTTTGTCAAAGGTCCACTCGGCCAGCGGGGCAGGGGTGTTGAGCGGCACGGCGGGCAGCTTGCGCTCGGTCTGCAGTCGAGTGCGTGCGGGCTCCAGCAGGGCGGAGATTTGCTGCGTGACTGCCGCGAGCTTTTGTTCCTTGGAGTTCAGCTCCTGGACGAGTTCGTTGTTTTCCTGCTGCAAGATGCCGAGGTAGGCCAGGCTTTGCTTCACCTCATCGGGGGTGGCTTCGCGCGCGAAGGCCTCGCGGAACATCTGCTGCACACGGGCTTTGTCGTCGAGCTTGCTGGAGCGCAGCGCCCATTCGCGTGACCAGCGGATGACGTTGTTGTCGTTGAGCAGGGTGAGGGACTGTGCGGGGACGTTGGTGGTGTCGCGCTTGCCACGGGTGGCAAAGGGGACGGGAGAGTCGAAGGTGGTGAGGAAGGGATCGAGTGAATTGCGGATGACTTTCACGTAGATGCTGCGGCGTGTGTTGCCGCTGCCGATGGGTTCACCATAGAGCTCGGGGTCGAGCTTGCCGGTGAGGGTGAGGATTGAGTCGCGGATGGACTCGGCCTCCAGGCGGTGGATGGTCCAGTGGCTGAGCAGTTTGTTTTCAGGGTCCTTCTGCATCGCGATCTCCGAGGCCTGCGCGCTGCGCTGGAAGGCCCGTGAGCTGACCATGAGCTTGAGCATGGCCTTGATATCGCCGCCGCTGTCGATGAAGCGCTGGGCCAGGAAGTCGAGCAGTTCGGGATGTGTGGGCAGGTCGCCGAGCTTGCCGAAGTTGTCCACAGTAGAGACAATGCCGCGGCCAAAGACATGGTGCCAGAGGCGGTTGACGATGACACGTGCGGTGAGCGGGTTGTTCTTCAGGTCTGCCATGTGCTCGGCCAGTTGGAGGCGACCGCTGCCGGTGGTGTTGAATGGCGCGGGATCGAGGGCGTCGAGGAAGCGGCGGGGAACGATTTCCGAAGGCTGCTTGTGGTCGCCACGGACAAAGAGCGGCGCGTCTTTGGCATCGGCCTCGATCACGCCGGGCACGCGTGTGGGCATGGGCAGGCGGGCTTCGATCTCGCGGTAGCGTGCCACCAGCTTGGCGGCCTCGGGAAGATCGGCGAGTTTGTTGGGCAGCCTGCCGGTCTGCACAAGGCGGTTGAGCACCTCCGCCTGCGTGTCCGTCAGCGTGCCTTTCTGCCAGGACTGAATGAGATCGCTCGCGGCGAACGGGGCGCGTGCCTCGACAGATGGAGGTGTTTTGTCCTGAGTGATGAACACGTCGGTGAGGCCAAACCACGAGCGGGCATCCTTGTTGAACTCAGCAGGCAGGTCGGCGGCGGTGGTGATCTGGATGAAGATTTCATCGCCCTTCCAGAATTCGAGATCGAGGGAGCGCCAGCCGAGCTTTTCATCCTTGGCATCGCTGAGGACGACTGCCTTGTGGATGGTGCCGGTGCGTGGGTAGTTTTGCACCACATACTTGGCCTTCACGCCGCCATTGCCTGCCACGCGGAACCACAGCGTGCCGCCTTCGCATTTGAAGCGGTTGGAGAAAAGCACGGCGCGTTCCTTGGTGCTGAGCAGGTCGCTGAAATAGCCGCCAGGGTGGATCTGCGAGACTGCGTTTTCGCCTTCGAGTGCGATGGAAAATTCTCCTGCCTTGGTGAGGCTTACGCCATTGGCAAACCACTGCAGTTTGCCCAGGCCGGGGTGCGTGGATTCGGTGTTCTCGCTGGCGGTGATTTTGGCGGCTGACTTGAGCCAGTGCGCAGCCACGGCGTCTTTGATCTGTGCCTTGAGCCTGGCCAGTTCCTCGCGCTCGGCTTTGCCTGTGCCAGGGGCATTCACGTCAATGACGGCAGGGTGGGTGCTGGTGAAGATGCCGTAGAGGGAGTAGAAATCGGTCTGCGAGATGGCGTCAAACTTGTGGTTGTGGCAGCGGGCGCAGCTCACAGTCAGGGACTGGAAGGCCTTGGTGACGGTGTCGATCTGGTTGTCGGTGAAGGTGACCATTTCATCCAGAGAATCGACGGGCGAGAAGCCATGCAGCACCATGCGGAGCTGGGCGATGCCGATGGCGCTTTCGTTGATGCCGTTCTTGATTCGGGGCTTGGCGAGGAGATCGCCAGCGATGGCTTCCTTGACGAGCTGCGGATAGGGCACGTTGTCATTGAAGGCACGGATGAGGTAGTCGCGGTACTGGTGGGCGTAGGGGATGGCGGGGTCGCCCTCGGAGCCGTAGGTCTCAGCGTAGCGCACCCAGTCCATGAAGTGGCGGGCCCACTTCTCGCCAAAGTGCGGGGAGGTCAGCAGGTCGTCGATGCTTTGAACGCCTGAGGGCGGCAGGCCGGTGAGCACGTAGCTCAGGCGGCGGCGCAGTGTTTGTGCATCGGCAGGTGCTGCGGCGGGGATGCCTTGCTTGGCCAGCTCTGCGTCGATGTAGTCATCGATGGTTTTGTTCGCGGGCTGCTTGGAGACGGGTTGGAAGGACCACCACTGCTTGCGGCGGTCGAGGATGCTCTTCCAGTCGGTCTCCTTGGCGATCTCTGCTTTGGAGGGTGCGGTGTCGCGCGGGTCGGCGGCACCGTCGCGGATCCATTGCTCAAAGTCGGCGATGACCTTGTCATCGAGCTTGGCCCCGGCCTTGGGCATCTTGATGTCGTCGTGCTCGTGCTTGATGGTTTGCAGCAGCAGCGACTCGGCGGGATTTCCCGGTTTGATGACATCGCCGGATTCGCCGCCCGACTGCCAGCCGGGGCGGGAGTCGAGCACGAGGCCGCCCTTCTTCTTGGTGGCCGTGCTGTGGCACTCGTAGCACTCCTGCGCGAGGATGGGGCGGATCTTCGACTCGAAGAATTCGATCTGCGCAGCTGTGGGCGCAGCATGCAGACTGCCACAGAGGAACGCAGCAGCGGAGATGAAAAGATGCTTGTTCATGCCAGGAGCCTCTGGGTGATGGTTGCTGCGGCCTCGATGCAGAGTCTGCCGGCTTTTTCAAACTGGTCGCGCTTCAGGCGGAAGGAGGGCGCCATGACGGTGATGGCAGCGACGGGGTAGCGGTATTCATCCAGGATGGCGGCAGCGACACAATGGATGCCCTCCAGGCCTTCGGCGATGTCCGTGGAGTAGCCGCGTTTGCGTGTTTTGGCCAGATCAGCGGTGAGCAGTTCGGGGGCGGCCAGGGTGGTGGGGGTGTATTGCTTGAGCTGCACGGCGGCAAAGAACTGGTCCAGCTCCACTGGAGGGAGATTTGCCAGAACCGCCTTGCCTGGAGCGCAGGAGTACATGGGCACCTGCAGGCCGACGGTGCTGCTGACCTTGATGGGCTGGGAGGAGATGCACTGCTCTAGCACGGTCATCTTGTGGTTCACGCTGGCGAGAATTTGAGTGGTTTCGCCGGTTTCATCGCGCAGCCATTTGAGGGATTCCAGAGCGCAGACGACGAGGCTCTTTTCGCGCACCTGCGGGCGGGAGAGATCAAAGAGCTTGTTGGTGAGCACAAAGCGCTTGTCGTCTTCCCGGCGCTGGAGGTAGCCGCGATTGTGCAGCGTACCGGTGATGCGGAAGACGGAATTGACCGGCAGGTCGAGCTCTCTCGCGATCTCGGTGAGGCTGAGTCCGGCGCGGTGGCGGCCCAGGAGTTCCAGGATGGCGAGAGTACGCTCCGTGCCGGGGGCGAGCGTGTCGTCGGTGAGAGGGATGGCGGCTTCCTTAAGCATTCTGAATTTAGAAACGTTTCCACATTTGGAAAACTATCAATTTTCCTGTTTCACCAGATTCGCCCGGCTAGTCTGACAGCGCCCGCCCGCGCAGCCGCGGAAAAAGATGTGCCTTTTTTGCAAATCCATGCTCGGCGTTGCATTCCCCTCCGTGGCGGGCATTCTGGAGAGAACATGTCTTCCTCCCCTGATCTCACCCTGCTCGGACGTTCCGAAAACCGCCTGCCCGCCTCGCCGGACGTGGCGGTGCTGGAGACCTTCCCGAACCGCACACCAGGCCGCAACTACCGCATTCACCTCAGCGCGCCGGAATTCAGCTCCATTTGCCCTGTGACTGGGCAGCCCGATTCAGCACATCTGGAGATTTATTACATCCCGGATGAGAAGTGCGTGGAGACAAAGTCGCTGAAATTCTATCTGGCATCCTACCGCAACCATGCCTCCTTCAATGAGGCCATCGTGAACCGCGTGCTGGACGACATCGTGAAAGCCTGCGCTCCAAAGCAGGTGGTGGTGCGGGGGAAATTTGGCGCACGCGGCGGGATCCAGCTCACCTGCGAGGCCCGCTTTCCCGACATTGAAGAAACGCTGCGCCTGCCAGAATGAAAACGCTCGTGCTGCTCTCCGGTGGGATGGATTCCGTGACGGCTCTCTACTGGGCGCGTCACGAGCATGAGGTCGTGGGTGCGGTGAGCTTTGACTACGGTGCCAAGCACAACCACCGGGAGATCCCGCTGGCGGCGTGGCATTGTGCGACATCTGGCGTGAAACACGACATCATTGATCTCGGCTTCATGAACCAGCACTTTGCCTCTGATCTGCTGAAGTCTGGCGGCACCATCCCCGAGGGGCACTATGCGGATGAAAACATGAAGAAGACCGTGGTGCCATTTCGCAACGGCATCATGCTCTCCATTGCCTGTGGGCTGGCGGAGAGCTGCGGGGCGGATGCGCTGGTGATCGCTGCGCATGCGGGTGATCACACGATCTATCCCGACTGCCGTGAGCCCTTTATGCAAGGCATGGCGGCCGCCATGCGGGAGGGGACGTATGCGCACATCGAGCTGATGCGCCCTTTTATTCATCTGGACAAGGCGGGCATCGCCAAAACCGGCGCGGAGCTGGGGGTGGACTACGGAAAGACGTGGTCATGCTACAAAGGCGGCGATCTTCACTGCGGCAAATGCGGCACCTGCGTGGAACGCATCGAGGCCTTCGTGCTGGCCGGGTTGCCAGACCCGACGGTTTACGAAGAGTGATGGATCTCGCTGCTCCAGCGGTGAGTGGAGCGGGCTGTCTTTTCGAGTGTGCAGGCTAGAACTGTTGCACACTCCGATGCTTCTAAATGGGTGTTTGGTATCAGGGAATATTGGAGTGTAATGTTTGATTTTGCCGAATGATTCATTACATGAACGGTCTATGACCACTCGGGAAGCCTTGGATTTACTGGAAATTGCCGCCCCTATAACCCGGGAATCTTTAAATACCGCCTACCAGCAGATGGCCACGGTATGGAATCCGGGCAGCTTTGCGGGAATGGAAGAAATGCGTGCCAAAGCGGTTGCTAAGTCGGAGCGGATTTATCAGGCTTACTTGTGGCTTTATCATCTGCCAGAGGATCAGTTTCCTTACCGCGTGGTATATGAAAAACGAGGATCACTCCAGAGGGTGCAGTCTCTGCCAGAAGCAGTTTTGTCCGCATCCGCTCGCGGTCCAAAGGCGGTCGAAGTGCGGCGGGCAAAAGTTGCCGGATGTCCTGCTGGGATGGTGGACATAGCGGCCCCTTTCATGAGGCGGGTGGGGGCCTTCGTGATCGACACTGGATTGGTGCTTTTTGCCATGATGGGGGTGCTTTTTCTGAAGGAGTTTCTCGCGATCCAAGAAATGGCCGTGACAGGCAAGAATCTACCAGCAGCACAGGAGATGACGAATGGCCTTAGGCTGCTGGTGTCAGCATGTGTCCTGCTTTATTATGCACTGCTGGAGTGTTCCGGCATGCAGGCATCACTGGGAAAGCGAATGCTGGGACTGGTGGTGACAGACAGGCATGGTGTGCGTGTCAATTTCGGTCAGGGGATGCTGCGTGTGGCCGGCATGATGGCTTCCATTCTTTTTTTGCCGCTTTACCTTGCCTGCCTGTGGACGCCCAGTCGCCAATGTCTGCATGATCTGCTGGCTGGATGCCAGGTGATGTGGCGTCTTCCTGCCGAATCAGCACAGGCTGCCATGGAAAAGGAGGCAGCCAGCCAGCTCAGCCTGAAGCAGGTGGGCGGCTTGCTGGCAGCACTCCTGATCGCCGGACTGGCGCGGGTGGTGAAAGATGCCATGAAGAATCCGTCAAAATATCCTGCTCCCTACGTCGCCCCGGCATCGAGGCCATAAGGCGTGGCGTGGAATGGATGGGCTCATCGTTGGATTTCCAAAGTGAGAGTTTCGGACGAATTCACCGCTGTTTTGATGAAGCGTTCTTCAGGCCGGGGGAGGAGGTAATGCCTGTGTCACGCTGCGCCTGCGGTGCGTGCGCACCATGTTCAGCTCCTTGAGCTTGCGTTGCAGGGTGCGGCGGCTCATGCCCAGCATTTCGGCGGCGACGGTGCGGTTGTTGCCGCTGCGCTGCAGGGCGGTGAGGATGAGCTGGTGCTCGGCCTCGTTCACATCCAGATCGCTCTTGGGTCTGGCGATGGCATCTGGGGTGTCGGCTGAAGCGGTGGCAGGCAGCGCGGCTGCTGCGTCTTTGGCGGCGATCAAAGAGGGAGCGCGGAGTCCGAAGCCCAGGCCGTGCGGATTGAGCAGGTAGGAGGGCAGGTGCTTGAGCATCACGCGGTTGCTGTTGCTCATGACTACTCCGTGCTCAATGGCGGCGCGCAGCTCACGGATGTTGCCGGGCCAGTCGTAGTTCATCATGGCGGGCAGGGCGTCCTCTCCGAGGGGCTTGTAGGCCTTGCCGTTGGCCTTGGCCAGCTCCTTGAGAAAGTGATCCGCCAGCACGGAGATGTCGCTCTTGCGTGCACGCAGCGGCGGCAGCTTGATGGTGACTACGCGCAGGCGCCAGTAGAGGTCCTCGCGGAATTTGCCTTCTTCCACCATCTTGGCCAGGTCGCGGTTCGTCGCAGCGATGACGCGTACATTGATCTGTATGGGCTTGCTGCTGCCCACACGCTCGATGGTCTGTTCTCCGAGGGCGCGCAGCAGTTTCACCTGGGTGCTGGCGTCGATCTCGCCAATTTCATCGAGGAAAAGCGTGCCGCCGTTGGCCTGCTCAAAGCGGCCGATGCGGCGCTCTTGCGCACCGGTGAAGGCGCCTTTTTCATGGCCGAAGAGCTCGCTCTCCAGGATCTGTGGGGAAAGGGCGGCACAGTGCACGGAGACGATGCTGGCCTTGGGGCGGCCGCTGAGATTGTGAATGGCGCGGGCCACCAGCTCTTTGCCGGTGCCGCTTTCACCTTCAATCAAAACCGTGGCGCGGGAGGGAGCCACCTGCTGGATGGTGTCCAGGATGGGTTTCATCACCTCGGCCTGGCCAAGGATGCCCTCGATGGAGAATTTGCGCTCCACCTGCTGCTTGAGGGCGACGTTTTCGTGCTCCAGCGAGCGGCTGCGCAGGGCGCGTTTGATGAGCAGCTCCACCTCGTCGAGGTTCAGCGGCTTGGTGACGAAATGGTAGGCTCCGCGGCGCATGGCCTCCACGGCGGTGTCCACGCTGCCGTAGGCGGTCATCATGATGCAGACAGGCGGCTTGGGCAGGGCTAGGGCGGCATCCAGCAGCTTCATGCCGTCGTCCTCGCCGAGGCGGAGGTCCGTGAGCATCACATCGATGTGGTCATTTTGCAGGTATTCCATCGCCTCGGCGGCGTTGGCAGCCACATAGCAGTCGAAGTCATCTTCCAGCGAGAGGCGCAGGCCGTCGCGGGTGTGCTTCTCGTCATCGACGATCAGGACTGTGGCTTGGTCGTGCATGAGTGAAAGAATGGCACAGTTTTGGAAAAAGACGAGCTACTAAATGGAGGAGTGATAAGTGGAGGGTCTTGAAAATAGTTGACTAAACGTCTAGTTCGTTGATTATGCAATACCACAGCCTAAAACATCCCCATGGGACGCACCTCCACCGCCAAAGACCGCCTGATAGAATCCATGATCGAACTGATCTGGATAGGCAGCTATGGCAGCACTTCGGTGGATCAGATTTGCGAGAGGGCAGGGGTCAAGAAGGGAAGCTTCTACCATTTCTTTGAGTCCAAGACGGAACTGGCCCTCACCGCGATCGAGCATGGCTGGGTCGAGCACCGCAAGGAGCTGGATCAAATTTTCTCCCCTGTGGTGCCGCCAGTGGAACGGATCCTGAACTGTTTCCGCAATTTTCGCCAGGAACAGGAGGAGCTGTTTCAAAAACATGGCCGAGTGCTAGGCTGTCCCATTCATTCCCTGGGTGCGGAGGTCAGCACGGTGGATGAGCGCCTGCGGGACAAACTGCAGGAAATCCTGGCCCAGTTCATCCGCTACTATGAGAGCGCCATCCGTGATGCGCAGGCGCAGGGCAGCATTGTCACGCACGATGCCATGGCTCTGGCACGGATCGTGTTTGCCTACAGCGAAGGCCTGCTGCTGCATGCCCGCATGTGGAACGATCTTGGCCGTCTGGATGAGTTTGAGGCCGGAGCCAAGATCATTCTCGGAGTCAAAGACTGAGATGGGTCATTTTTTGCTTTCAAATTAACCAACTGGTCAACTTTTACACCCCAAAACCTAACGCGCCCCGTGAAAATCCAAAACCTTCTCCCTCTTGTCCTGCTTCTGGCTGCCTGTGGCAAACCGCCTGGTGGTGGCCATGGCGGGCAGATGCCCCCGGCACCGGTCACGCTCGCACCGGTCGAGCAGAAAGAACTCGTTGAGTGGGAGGAGTTCACGGGGCGTGTTGAGCCGGTGGAAACGGTGGAACTGAAGCCACGAGTGTCCGGCTACATCACAGAGGTGCATTTTAAAGCCGGGGCCATGGTGAACAAGGGAGACATTCTTTTCACCATCGACCAGCGTCCCTTCCAGACCCGCCTGCGTTCCACGGCGGCCGAGGTGGCACGTGCGGAGGCGAACGCCATGGCGATGAAGCGTGAGTTTGACCGTGTGAAGACCCTGCTGGAGGCCAAAGCCATCGCCCCAGAGCAGGCGGAGGCACGTGAGTCGATGAACCTACAGGCCATTGCCGGGCTGGAGGCCGCCAAGGCGGCGCAGCACAGCGCGGAGATCGAGTTTGAGCACAGCACGGTGAAGGCGCCCATCAGCGGCCGGATCAGCCGTGCCATCACCACGACAGGCAACTATGTCACCGCCGGGACCACGCTGCTGACGACCATTGTGACCGTGGACCCCGTCTATGTTTATGCCGACATCGATGAAAACAGCCTGCTGAAACTGCAGGCGATGCAGCGAGATAAAAAGACCTTCACCAATGGGGACGGCCGAGTGCCCGTGGAACTGCAGCTCTCCAATGAGAAGGGTTTCCCACACCATGGGCACATCGAGTCCTTCGACAACCGGCTGGACGCCGGCACGGGCAGCATGGTGCTGCGCGCTGAATTCTCCAATGGCGACAACATCCTCACGCCGGGGCTGTTTGCGCGCATCCGAATTCCTATGACGGGCAAGTACCAGGCGCTGCTGGTGGATGAAAAAAGCATCCTTACAGATCAGGCCAACAAGTATGTCCTGGGGATCGACCAGTCCAAGACGCCTGCACTGTCGGTTTACAAGCCCATCGTGATCGGGCCAAGCATCGACGGCAAGCGCATCATCCGCAGCGGCCTGGCGGCGGGAGACAAGATCATCGTGAATGGGCAGGCGCGTCTGCCGCAGCCAGGCATGCCGGTGCAGCCGGTGGATGCGCCGCCTGCCAAGGAAACGGCGGCCAAGTAATCGCAAAGCGAAACATACCCCCTACGCTTGCATGAACATTTCCCGATTTTTTATCACCCGTCCCATCTTTGCGGGTGTGCTGTCGCTGCTGATTTTCATTCTCGGCGGCATCTCCCTCTTTCAGCTGCCGATCTCCGAGTATCCTGAGGTCGTGCCGCCGACGGTCATTGTGACGGCGACCTATCCCGGTGCGAATCCGAAGACCATTGCCGAAACGGTGGCCTCGCCGCTGGAGCAGACGATCAACGGCATCGAAAACATGCTCTACATGTCGTCGATGAGCACGGCCAATGGCGTGATGACGCTCACCGTCACGTTCAAGATCGGCACGGAGCTCGACCTCGCGCAGATGCAGGTGCAGAACCGCGTGGCGCAGGTGCTTCCCAAGCTGCCGGAGGAGGTGCGCCGTTTCGGGGTCACCACGGTGAAGTCTTCTCCCAACATGACGCTGGTGGTGCATCTGCTCTCCCCCAACGAGCGCTATGACGAGATCTACCTGCGCAACTACGCCACCCTCAATGTGAAGGACGAGCTGTCGCGACTCTCCGGTGTGGGGCAGGTGAACATCTTCGGCGGCGGCGACTACGCCATGCGCATCTGGATCGATCCCGACAAGGCCGCCGCGCGTGGCCTGACCTCCGGCGACATCGTGAACGCCATCCGCGAGCAGAACATCCAGGTGGCCGCGGGCACCATCGGCCAGCAGCCCACCAAGGACTCCGCCTTTGAGCTGACGGTGAATGCCAAGGGCCGCCTTATCAGCGAGGAGGAGTTTGAGCAGATCATCGTCAAGACCGGGCCGCATGGGGAAAAGCTCCGCCTGCGGGATGTCGCACGCTCCGAGATGGGCTCGGGCGACTACTCGCTGCGCGCGCTGCTCAACAACAAGCGTGCCGTCGGCATGGGCGTATTCCAGCTTCCCGGCGCGAATGCGCTCGCCGTCTCCGAGGCGGTGCGCCATTGCATGGCTGAGCTGAAGAAGAAAATGCCCGAGGGCGTGGACTACGCCATCGCCTATGACCCCACGGTGTTCGTGGAGAAGTCCATCGATGCGGTCATCCACACGCTGCTGGAGGCTCTGGTGCTCGTCGTGCTGGTCGTCGTTATCTTCCTGCAGACCTGGCGTGCCTCCATCATCCCGCTGGCGGCGGTGCCGGTGTCTCTCGTCGGCACCTTTGCGGTGATGCATGCGCTCGGGTTCTCGATCAACAATCTTTCCCTCTTCGGCCTCGTGCTTGCCATCGGCATCGTGGTGGATGACGCCATCGTGGTCGTCGAAAACGTGGAGCGTAACATTCAGAACGGTCTCAAGCCGCTGGCGGCCACGCAGCAGGCCATGACGGAGGTGACAGGGCCCATCGTGGCCACGGCGCTTGTGCTGTGCGCGGTGTTCATTCCCACGGCATTCATCAGCGGGCTCAGCGGCCAGTTCTACAAGCAGTTCGCCGTCACCATCGCCATCTCCACGGTCATTTCGGCCATCAACTCGCTCACGCTTTCTCCGGCGCTCTCCGCGCTGCTGCTGAAGGGCCACGGTGACAAGCGTGACATCCTCACCAAGCTCATCGACGGTCTGTTTGGCTGGTTCTTCCGGCCGTTCAACCGCTTCTTTGAGTGGTCGTCCAATGTGTATGTGGGCCTGGTGAAACGCATCATCCGTTTCAGCTTCATCGCCGTCATCATCTACGGCGGTCTTGTCTGGGCCACATGGAAAGGTTTTGAAACTGTGCCCGAGGGCTTTGTGCCCAGCCAGGACAAGCAGTACCTCGTCGGCTTTGCGCAGCTGCCAGATGGCGCTTCTCTTGACCGCACCGACGACGTCATGCGTCGGATGTCCCAGATCGCCATGGACGAGCCGGGCGTGAAGGACGCCATCGCTTTCCCGGGCCTGTCCATCCAGGGTTTCACCATCAGCCCCAATGCGGGCATCGTGTTCGTCGGCCTCGACAACTTCGAGGACCGCAAGTCGCCGGAGCTCAGCGGCGCGGCCATCGCCAATTCGCTCAACGGCAAGTTCATGGCCATCCAGGACGCCATGGTGATGATGTTCCCGCCACCGCCTGTGAACGGCATCGGCACCACGGGCGGGTTCAAGCTCATGGTGGAAGACCGAGGCAACCAGGGCTACGCGGCGCTTTATCAGGCCACGCAGAAGCTCGTCGGCGCAGCCTATGGCACCCAGAAGCTCACGCAGGTTTACTCCGGCTACACCGTCAATGTGCCGCAGCTTGAGGCGGACGTGGATCGTGAGAAAGCGAAGGTTCAGGGCGTGCCGCTGGCGAATCTGTTTGAGACATTGCAGGTCAACCTCGGCAGCCTTTACGTGAACGACTTCAACCGCTTTGGCCGCACCTACCAGGTCGTGGCGCAGGCGGAGCAGCAGTTCCGTGACGACGCCAGCGACATCACGCGGCTGAAAACGCGCAACGCTGCGGGTGAGATGGTGCCCGTGGGATCATTGGTGAAAGTGAAGGAGGGCTTTGGCCCGGACCGTGTCACGCATTACAACGGCTACCTCGCCGCCGACCTGAACGGTGCCCCCATGCCGCCGCTGAGCTCCGGCCAGGCGGAGGAGCTCATCTCCAAGCTGGCCAAAGAAGGCCTGCCGGGCGGGTTTGAGTTTGAGTGGACGGACCTCACCTACCAGAAGATAATCGCCGGAAACACCGCCATCTACATCTACCCGCTGTGCATCCTGCTGGTGTTCATGGTGCTGGCCGCCCAGTATGAGAGCCTGCGCCTGCCGCTGGCCATCATCCTCATCGTGCCGCTGTGCCTGCTGTTTGCGCTGGCGGGGGTGATGATCACGGGTGGTGACAACAACATCTTCACGCAGATCGGCTTCATCGTGCTGATCGGGCTGGCCTGCAAAAACGCGATTCTGATCGTGGAGTTTGCGAAGGAGAAATTTGATCACGGCCTCAGTCCGCTGGAAGCGGCCATCGAGTCCTGCCGCCTGCGCCTGCGTCCGATTTTGATGACGTCCATCGCCTTCATCGCTGGTGTGTATCCGCTGGTGGTCTCCACCGGTGCGGGCGCTGAAATGCGCCGCGCCATGGGCACCGCCGTGTTTGCCGGCATGATCGGCGTGACCTTCCTGGGCCTGTTCTTCACGCCGGTGTTTTATGTGCTGGTGATGCTGTGGCAGAAGAAAAAGAAGGCCTCCGCTTCTGCCGACGAAATCCCTTCCGCTGCTCTTCCTGTTCCTCACTGATTTTCGCCATGCGCTTTTTCATTCCATTTCTTTTTGCGACTAGTGTCATCGCCCAGATCGGGCCGAATTACGAACGGCCGGAAACTGTGACGCCAGCAGGCTACAAAGGTGCCGTGAACTGGCGTGAAGCACGCCCGCTCGATACACTGCCGAAAGGTGCGTGGTGGCGCGTGTTTGGCGATGCCAGGCTGAACAGCCTCATGGAGATGGCCACGGCAAACAACCAGACGCTGAAGGCATCGGTGGCGCGCTTTGACCAGGCGCGGGCGGGTACGGGGCTGGCGCGTGCGGCGTTTTTCCCCACGGCGGATATTAATTCCGCCTTCACCACGCAGCGCACTTCCCCCAACATGCCCAGCGCCTTTCCGCTGAACGGCCTGCATTACGTTGGGCCGAGCTACACGGTGCCGCTGGATTTTAGCTGGGAACTGGATCTGTGGGGAAAGATCCGTCGCCAGAACGAAAGCGCGCGTGCGGATGCCGCTGCTGCCGCCAACCAAATGCAAAACGTGCTGCTCGGAGTGCATGCCGACGTGGCCACGAACTACTTCCGCATTCGTGCTCTCGATGGCGAACTGGCCACCGTGCGCGCGGCCGTGGGCTGGCGCAGGCAGGCGCTGGACATCGCACGTGCTCGCGTGAAGGCTGGTGCAGGCAGTGAACTGGAGCAGGCGCAGGCCGAGACCGAGGTGGCCAGCGCCGAGGCCGAAGTGGGAGCACTGCAAAATCAGCGTGACCAGCTGGAAAATGCCATTGCTCTGCTGACGGGAACAAACCCCAGTGCCTTTAAGATGGGGGGCAATCCAAGCCAGCTGCCTTCTCCGCCCGTCGTCCCAGCGGGTGTGCCTACTGATCTACTTGAGCGTCGCCCTGATGTGGCGGCTGCCGAGCGCACTCTGGCCTCCACCACTGCGCAGATCGGTGTGACGAAAGCCAATTTCTTTCCCAGCATCCGGCTCACGGGCCGCACAGGCTATCTGAGCGGCGATGTGGAAAAGCTCTTTGAGATGGGAAGCATGAACTGGAACATCGGCCCGAGCATCACGGTGCCGCTGTTTGCCGGTGGCAAGAACCGCGCCTACATGGAACGTGCCCGCGCCGCGCATGATGAAGCGCTGGCTAACTACCGACAGGCGATCCTGGCGTCGTTCAATGATGTGGAAAACGCCCTGGCTGCCATGCGCAATCTCAGCAACCAGACTGAGGCGCAGCACCGTGCACGCGCCAGCGCGCAGCAGGCGGCAAAGATCGCCCATGCACGCTATGAGGCTGGCACCAGTCCTTATCTGGATGTGATCGAGGCCAACCGCTCTCTGCTAACGACCGAGCGCGCCTGTGCCACGCTGGCCGGTCAGCGACTGATCGCCAGCGTGAGCCTGGTCAAAGCTCTCGGCGGTGGCTGGGATCAAAACCTGCCCGTGACGGTGCCTGCCATCACGCCTGATCCGGAGGCAATGGGTTCCACCGCACCGAAGAAAGGCTTTTTCACGAAGGTGAAGGGGTGGTTTAAGAAGGATTGATTCGTGCGACGGACAGGGAGTGTACGTCGTACCTCAAGCTTCCGCCAGCTTCCGATAGAGCTTCTCCATCGCCCCCGCGCTGCGGCAGGCGATGGCGGCCTGGGCGAGGATGCTGGCGACGTCGAGACGGGAGATTTTGACGCCCTGCTGAATCTTATCCCACGTAGAGGTGCGCATTTTGGCCACGGTTTGGATGCCAAGGAGCAGGGGCAGGGCTGTGGCATAGCGGAGCTTGCCGTGGGCCACGTGCTGGACGTACCGCAGGCCGCACTCGAGATGCTCGGTGCAGGTTTGCAGCCAGAGGCTCCATTCTGTCTGGATGTCCTCGGGCTGGCAGGGCAGGTAGCAGCGGCCGTCGCGGGTGTCTTCACCGATGTCTCGCAGGATGTTGATAAGCTGCAGGCCTTTGCCCATGCGAGCGCCCCATTCCTGCATCTGGGCGGTGCTCACGGCGGGGTCAAGAGAGGCGGGCAGCTCGCTGGCGCAGAGCTGGGTCCAGAATTCGCCCACGCATCCGGCCACCAGCCAGGTGTACTCGTCCAGCTCCTTTGCGCTGGCCAGGCGGCGCAGCTGGCCGTCTGAGGGAAAGCGGCGGATGTCGAGCATCTGACCGTCGATGATGTGCTCCAGCACGCTCTGAATGGCGGCCAGCGGTGCGGGTTGCATGGTGCGCATCCAGGCGATGCCATCGGCAAATTTTTCCATCAGGCGGCGCTCGGCATCATCGCTCTGCTGCGGGCAGAACTGGCGGATGAGCATGTTGGCGAGGCTTTGAACGTCACCAGTGCCACGAACAAGAGCGCGGTAGCGCTCGAGGCAGTCGAGGCGGATGGCGGCGTCCACGCTGGCAGTGTCGGCGATGGTGTCCGCCGTGCGGGCCAGCAGGTAAGCGAGGGAGATGGGCTCGCGCAGTTCCTTGGGCAATGCCTTGAGGGTGAGATAGAAAGAACGCGAGACCGATGCCAGCAGCTGGCCGCCGAGTTCGCGTTCATGGTGGGATTCGTCAGACATGGTTCTAGGTGCTAGATGGTAGATGCTAGATGCCGGAGCAAGCATTCTCTGCTAGCATTGGGAGAGTGAAGCACCTTTACGTTCATATTCCATTCTGCCACCGCATCTGCCCCTACTGCAGCTTTCACAAGCACACGCCGGGTGGCACGGACATGACGGCATTTGTGGATGCGCTGCTGAGGGAGGTGGAAAAACAGCCGCTGCAGCCGCAGACGATTTTCTTTGGCGGTGGTACGCCCACGATGCTGAGCGACGTGCATCTGGAGCGCCTGCTGTACGGGCTGAAGGAGCGGGTGGATTTCTCGCAGATGGTGGAGTTTACGATGGAGGCCAATCCTCGCAGTGTCACAGAGTCCAAGGCGGCGCTGATGCGTGCCATGGGCGTCACACGTATCAGTCTGGGCATCCAGGCCTGGGATGACGAAACGCTCAAAACCCTGGGCCGTGATCATGCAAGAGCTGATGCGGAAGAGACGTGGCAGGTGCTAAAAGCGGAAGGTTTTCCCAGTCTGAACTTGGACCTGATGTTTTCCATCCCGGGGCAGAGCATGGACACGTGGCGCAGCACGTTGGAGCACACCATCGCCCTACAGCCTGACCACATCTCCGCCTACAACCTGAACTATGAGGAGGACACGGACTTTTTCCGCCGACTCAAGGCTGGGGAGTACCGCGAGGACGAAGGGCGCGACGCGGATTTTTTCAATCTGGCGATCGATCTGCTGGAGGCAGACGGCTTTGAGCACTACGAGATCTCCAACTACGCCAAAGCGGGGCACCGCTCCGTGCACAACGAGGCCTACTGGATGGGAGAAGACTATTTGGGCATCGGGCCTGGCGCTTTTTCAACCGTGGGTGGCAGGCGCTGGCACAATGTCAAAGACACCCCGCGCTACATGGCGATGACGCTGGCCGGAGAAGATACCGCCGTGGAGGTGGAGGAACTCACACCTGATCAACGCCGCACCGAGCGTTTTGGCCTGGAACTGCGAACGGCGCGCGGCCTGCCGCTGGAGCTGATCGCCCCGGAGTCGCGCAAAATGCTCGAGACTCTGCGAGATCAGGGGCTGCTGAGCTATGACGAAAGTCACTTACGGCTGACCCGAGCAGGGAAGCCGCTGGTTGATCCCATCGCTGTGGCGCTGATGGGGTAGGGCAGGTTTATTTCACCGGGAAGGCGCCGGATTTCAGCGCAGCGGTGGTGCCCAGTGCCACTACGCCAATGATAGCGATCAAGTACAGGGAAAGCATGATGATCATCATGACGCCAACGAATTTCCAGAAGCCACGTTGTTCATTCAGGGCCTTGTCCAGATCGGCCAGGCTATGTGAGGCTGCTAGGGAGCCGATGCGGTTGGCATATTTCCAGAGTTTGGTGGCGGGGATGATGTACAAAACAGCAAAGAACACGTAAATCGCGGCTAGCGCGATGAACTGCACGTCACCAAAAGGGGAGTTGCCAGCCAGCTTGCCCTTGCCGATGGCGGCCACAACCGCCATGGCTCCGGCTGCCAGCAGCATGAAGATGACGCCGATCCACATCATCACTGACATGAAGCGTACCCAGGGCTTGGTGCCGGTAAGCTGAGCGATGGTGCTGGGGGCAACGATGTCGGAACTCACACCCGCAGGGGCCCCGTACAAGTTGGCAGATGGGGTGGAGTAAGGGTTGGCGGGTGTTTCCATGATAGGTGTGGAGATTGAGGTGAATGAGCGTCGGGTGTGAACCCGCACATTATTCAAACCTACGAAAATAATTCGATGGTTGTCAAAACCAATCGGAGCCGCTTCATTAGGCACCAATGGCAGCGGCGCGCGCGGACACCTTGCAATCAGTCGAACTCGCAGATGGCGTGGAGATTCAGCTCCGCGTCGCGGGTGTGGCAGTTCGCAGCATGGCTTACTTGATTGACCTGCTGATCCGCATAGCCATCTACATTGGTGCTTCCATCCTCATGTTCTGGCTTCTGGCAGACGTGCTGGGGCCGCAGGTCACTCTGGGACTGTTCCTACTTTTCATTTTCTTCATGGAGTGGTTTTACAACGTCATCTTTGAAGCGGGTGCCAAGGGTGCAACACCTGGGCAGCGCGTTTTCAAGCTGCGGGTCATGAGCATGACAGGGGGCCCGGTGACGCTGGCGCAGGCCGTGATGCGAAACTTTTTGCGCGTGGTGGATTTCATGCCGTTTTTTTACCTTACAGGGATTGTCTGCATGCTTTTCACCCGGCGATTTCAGCGGTTGGGAGATCTGGTGGCGAACACGGTGGTGACGTATGTCGAGCTGCCGCACACCGTTGTAGCTCAAGTACCAATTCAAGCAGAGCGCCTGGCACCCTCCCAGGTGCTCACGCGGGAGGAGCAGGCGGCGCTGTTGCAGTTCATCGAGCGTGCACCGTTATGGGCGGATGAGCGGCGTCTTGAACTGGCCTCGCTGGCGCAGCCACTGACAAAGGCACCCGGCCCAGAAGGATTGCGACGCCTTTGCGGCATGGCACTGTGGCTGCAGGAACCTGAGGAGAAACGCGCCACACCGCCACCGCTGAAAGGAGCAGCCTACTCCCGCTCATGACACCGGCGCAGTTTGAAAAGCAGATCGAGCCCCGCTGGCAGAAGCTGGAAAAGCTGCTGGCAGAGGCCGAGCAGAATCACCCCACGGCGGCGGTGGACGAACTGCCAGCCACCTTTCGCCAGGTTTGCCATGACCTGAGCGTGGCGCAGCACCGCATGAGCCCGCAGCGCCTCACTCAGAAGCTCAATGCGCTGGCCCTGCGGACGTACCGTGTGCTTGAGCGCCACAGCGCCGGGGGCTGGGAGGCGTTTGTGCGGCTGTTCTTTGTGGAGTTTCCCCAGGCGGTACGGGCAGAATGGAGACTCTTCTGGTGGTGCACCGCGCTGTTCTACCTGCCGGCAGTGCTGATCGCCGCCATTACTCCGGCACATCCGGAGTGGGCCATGGCGCTGCTGGGGCCGGAAGGCATGGTGCAGATCGAGAGCATGTACGGAGAGTCCAGCAAGCCCTCTGATTTTGTGCGTGAGAGCTATGGCTCTGGCTTTGCGGCCTTCTGCTTCTACATCTGGAACAACGTCAGCATCAATTTCAAGACTTTCGCCGGAGGCATCCTCGGCGGTGTGGGCTCTTTGTTTGTTCTGATGTTCAATTCCTTGTTTCTTGGCGCGGTATTTGGCTACGTGCACTATTCCGGCAATCCTATGACGCTGTATGCGTGGGTGGTCGCACACGGAGCGCCTGAAATCACCGGCATGATCATCGCTGCCATGGCAGGGATGCGGGTGGGGTGGTCGGTGCTGCGGCCGGGCCGCATGGAGAGGCGCGAGGCGCTGGTGCTGGCGGGGCGCAAAGCGCTGCCGCTGCTGATCGGTGCTGCGATCCTGACGAGCCTGGCGGCAGTGCTGGAGGGCTTTTGGTCGCCGCTGAACCTGCCGCTTTCGATCAAATTTGCCTCGGGTGGCATGTGCTGGGTGCTGCTGACGGTGTTTCTACTTTTTAGCGGAAGGAGGAGCGGCAATGCGGCTTGAAAACATCACCGTAAATCTGCGGCCGCGCCAGCCGTGGGAGGCTGTGGACCTGGGCTGTGCGATGGTGCGCCGGGACTACGGGCGCATCATTCTGCTTTGGGCCTGCACGGTGCTGCCGCTGTGGGTGCTGGTATGCATGCTGCTGCACGCTGCGCCGGTGTGGATTCCGCTCGTGGTGTGGTGGCTCAAGCCACTCTATGACCGTGTGCCGCTCTTCTTTCTGAGTCGCGCCGCCTTTGGAGAGCGCCCTGGCTTTGCCGAGACGATGAAACAGTGGCCGCGGCTGTGGCTCAAGAACTGCCTGCCTGCGCTTCTTTGGCGCAGGTTATCCTTCATCCGCAGCTTTGCGCTGCCCGCGCAGATGCTGGAGGGCCTAAGCGGAGGGGCTGCCAACCAGCGTATCAAGACATTGGCCATGGACGGAGGCGGCTCCGGGCTGAGCTTGTCGTATGTGTTTAGCAAGATCGAGCTGGCTGCCTGGATTGGCCTGATGGCAGGCACCTATGATCTGCTGCCGGAGGCTGCCCAGCCGGAATGGAGCGGGCTTTCCGCTGCGCTGGATATCGAAAGCAGCATCCCGCGTGCCTTCCTCTGGTGGGGAGCGGCCTGCCATATGCTTATCGTCACACTTATCGAGCCTTTTTATGTGGGGGCGGGCTTTGCGCTTTATCTGAACTGCCGCACACGCATTGAGGGCTGGGATGTGGAGCTGGCCTTCCGGCGCATGGCTGCGCGCCTGACTTCCGGCTCGGCTGCGCTTGTCATCGCCCTGCTGGCTTTGATGGCCGCTTCTTCGCCGCTGCATGCCGCAGACCCAAAGCTGGCGCAGGCTGATACCAACCCGGAATTGCGCAAGATGCTCGGTGAACTGGAGGGCAATATTAAGAAGGCAAGGCTGGGCTCTGAAGTGAAATCAGATCCCGCCAAGACCGTGGAGAAGGTGCTCAAAGAGCCGGAATTTGAAATCCATAAGATCAAAAGCAAGAAGTGGGTGCCCGATTTCAAATCTGAAAAGAAAAGCTCGGCTGAGATGCCATCGCTGGGCTTTTTGGAGATCATAGGGAAGGGCTTGTTCTGGCTCCTGCTCATTGGGCTGACTTCCTGGCTGGTGTATTATCTGGTGAGGAACCGTCATCTTTTCATCTCACGCAGTGCGAGCAGGGCACCAGTACGTGCGCCCAAGGTGCTCATGGGCATGAACATCACACGCGAGAGCCTGCCAGATGACATTGTGGCCGCTGCACGCGCCGCCTGGGCGACAGGAGACGGCAAAGAAGCGCTCAGCCTGCTTTATCGCGGTTCATTGTCCTGGCTGGTAAACCGCCGTCGGGTGCCGATCTCCGACAGCGATACGGAGGAAGACTGTCTGATGCAGGTGATCCAGGCCGGAGAGAAGCCTGAGGCAGAGTATTTTCGCCAGCTGACGGGGGCCTGGGTGCAGGTGGCCTATGCATTGCTGCCTGTGTCAGATGCCGAGATGGGTGCACTGTGTGATCAGTGGCCCTTCATTGAGAAAGGAGGGGCAGCATGACTCCTCGGCTTGCCATTCGCAGCCTTCTCATGCTGTGCAGCCTGCTGATGATCTGCTCGTGCGATGGGCACTGGGAGGATGTGGAAATAACCACAGGCTACAAGGGCAAGGCGCGTGTGAACCCCTTCCTGGCCGCCGAGCGTCTGCTGGACGAACTCGGCCACGATGCCCATGGAGCGAAGTCTCTGACCAAGATGCCAAAGCACGATGCCGTGATCCTCATCTCAGGGGAGGGTGGTCTGCCGCAGGGCCGGGCCAAGCAGCTGCTGCGCTGGGCCTACAGCGGAGGCCATCTCATCTACTGTCTGTCCGGCACACGTCCCTACAACGACTTTGAAACCCAGTTTGGCTCCTTTATCTCCGCTCTGCTGCTGGAAGAGGAAAAGGACACCGTTCTGGAGCAGCTCGGTGTCGGGGTGCAGAAGCGCTTGCCGGCCGAAGAGCTGCCGGGCTTGCTGGAAAAATTCCACGGAGAGGAAAAAGCCCCGGGCGCCAAGAAAGAAAAAGAGAAGGACAAGGCCGGGCAGAAGGAGGATGTCGGAGAGCAGGGGGCAAAAGACAAAAAGGCCAAAACCCAGGAGGAAAAAGACAAGGAGATGGAGGCAAATGAGGAGGTGTCATGGAATGGCAGGACCTACCATCTTAGCCTGGGCGGCTATCAAAGCATGGTGCTCAAGCGCAAGCTGCGAGCGGGGGAGTTTTCCGCCGGGTCCAAGAACGACTCCCTGGCGCTGCATCTGAAGCATGGCATGGGCAGCGTGACGCTGCTGGCGCATGCGCGTCCGTTCCGTAATCACTGGATCGGGGAGCATGACCATGCGAGCTGGCTGTCCGCGTTGGTGGGTGAAAATGCACGCAAGGAGGTGCTCTTTGTGGCCAGCACCTCGGGCAGCTTTTTTGGCATGCTGTGGCAGCATGGCTGGAAGGCGTTGGTGGCCCTGGGGCTTTGCCTGGTATTCTGGCTCTGGCAGCAGATGCCACGATTTGGGCCGCTCATGGAAGTGGAACTGGACGCCACTCGCCACTTTGCCAGCCACATCGGCGCACTGGGGGAGTTCTTCTGGCGCATGCGTCGTGCGCCCATGCTGGTGGATGCAGCACGCGAGGCTGTGTGGGAGCGGGTGCGGGAGCGCCACCGGCCGCTGGACGACGGCAGCCGGCAGATGAATGACCGTCTGGCCGAGGAAATCTCCCGCCGCACCGGGCTGCCAGCCAAGCGTGTGGCAGCCGCCTTTGATGCCGCACCGCCTGATAGCGCCCACAACTTTGTCAATCTCATGCGCGATCTCCAAGCCATGCGCCGTGTCCTTTAAACATCCATCATCCTCACCTCCATGAACCCCATTCTTCCAGAACCTGATGTGTCGAGCCTCTACACGCCGCCGCCTGCGGGTCAGCTTCCACCAGCAGGCTATTCGCCTCCGGTGGTGCCGCAGAGCACAGGGATTTTCCAGCAGATCCGCCAGGCGGTGGGGCAGGTCTTTGTGGGGCAGGAGGAGGTGCTGAACCAAGTGCTTGCCGCATTGCTGGCAGGAGGGCACGTGCTGCTGGAGGGAAAGCCTGGCCTGGGCAAGACGCACCTCGTCCTGGCGCTCTCACGCACGTTTGGCGGCAGCTTTCGTCGCATCCAGTTCACGCCAGATTTGATGCCTTCGGATGTTTGCGGCCATACGCTTTTTGACATGACCAGCGGCACCTTCCGAGTGCGGCGGGGGCCGGTCTTTGCCAATCTGCTGCTGGCGGATGAAATCAACCGCGCTCCAGCCAAGACGCAATCCGCACTGCTGGAGGTGATGCAGGAGACGCAGGTGACGATCGATGGAGAGAGCCACACGCTGGCACCGCCTTTCATGACCTTTGCCACGCAGAATCCCATCGAGCAGGAGGGCACCTACCCGCTGCCAGAGGCGCAGCTCGACCGCTTTTTGCTCAAAGTGCTCATCGACTACCCGGACGCAGCTAACGAGACCTGGGTGGTGAAGGCGGTGTCATCCCGTGCTTCGGGCGGCGGGCTCTCCACCTCCGAGGTGCCGCAGGTCTGCACGCCGCAGGACATTCTGGCAGCACAGGCAGAAGCCGCAGCCGTGCAGGCGGTGGAGCAGGTGGTGGATTATGCCGTCAAGATCGTGCGCGCTACACGCCAGCACAGCGCCATCTCGCTGGGGGCTGGCACGCGTGGGGCCATCAGCCTCGTGCGTGTGGCCAAAGCCTACGCACTGCTGGAGGGGCGCGGCTACATCACCCCAGCGGATGTGAAGCGCGCCGTGCTGCCGGTGCTTAGACATCGTGTGCAGCTTGCGCCAGAAATCGCCATCAGCGGCCAAAGCGTGGATGACATGCTGAACTCCCTGATCAAGACCATCGAAGCCCCCCGCGTCTGATTTTCATGCGTCCGACTGCCGAACTGCTCAGACTCTTCATCGCCTGGCTGGCGCTGGCGCTGGCGGCCTGTGTCTGGGAGAGTTTTGTCATCCTCTGGCAGATTGGAGGCGGGTTGCTGTTTTTGCTGCTCGCAGTAGATGCCCTGACTTTGCCAAGGCGTGGTCGTATTACCGGCCAGCGTTCGCTGCCGGGGCGTTTTGCGCTGGGGGTGAGCTCGCAGGTGACGCTGACGGTCACGCATACAGTCAGACGCACACTGAAGCTGGAGGTGTTTGATGGCATCCCTACTGCTGCGGAGGCGGAAGGGCTTCCGCATCAGGTCAGCATCCCACCCGGAGAATATGCCGCCATTTCGTATGACGTGAGCTTTGTGCGTCGCGGGCAGCATGTCTTCACAGCAGCGCATGTGCTGGTCGGCTCCGCGCTCGGGCTGTGGCGCAGGCTGCATTTTATTGCCGGGGAGAGCCAGACCAAGGCGTATCCCAATTATGAGCCGGTGGTGCGCTTTGCCCTCCTGGCGATGGCTAACCGGGTGGAGCAGATGGGTATTGTGCGCCGCCGCCGCATGGGGGCCTCGCTGGATTTCCACCAGCTGCGTGATTATCAGGATGGAGACATTCTCTCCCGCATCGACTGGAAGGCCACCTCGCGTCGCTCCACGCTGGTAAGTCGTGACTATGAGGAGACCCGCAATCAGACGATCCTGCTGGTGCCGGACTGCGGCCGCCGCATGCGTGCCCTGGACGGTGGGCTGAGCCAGTTTGACCACTGCCTCAATGCCATGCTGCTCATCGCCTTCATCGCATTGAGGCAGGGAGATGAGGTTGGCGTGGCTGGTTTTGGCGGAGTGCAGCGCTGGCTGCCGCCGGTGAAGGGGGCGCACAGCATGCCCAAGCTGCTGAACCACCTCTACAACTACGAAGCAAGCAGCGAGCCCAGTGATTTCATCGAGGCCGCCGAGCGTGTGATGACGCTGCAAAAGCGACGTGCGCTCGTCATCATGCTGACCAATCTGCGCAGCGAGGATGGGGCTACACTGGCCGCCGCCGCCAGCGCCATGCAACGCCGTCACCTGGTGCTGGCCGCCACCCTGAGGGAGCAGGAGCTGGATCAGAAGGCCGCAGCCCCCATCGACAATCTACATGATGCGCTGCAGTACGGAGCGCTCTCGCACTACTTTGGCGAGCGCCGCCAGCTGCTGGAGTCCCTGCGTGCGCGCAAGATCCTGACGGTGGATGAGTCCGCCCAGATGCTGCCGGTGGCACTGGCCAACAAGTACTTGGACGTGAAGGCAGGCGGTCTGCTCTGAGCCTTTGCCAGACGCGTGTTAAGCCGCGTATTTACATGATGTCGCGTTTTTCGCCACGCGTAGCGTTATTTGCGACAAAACTGTCGTGCTGGAGTATTTGGCATGCCCAGTCTCCTCAACACATTGTCAGTGCCCTATCCCTTGGCGGATCAGCACCGGCATGAGCCTGCACTGAGAGGTGCATGGCAGCGTGTGTGTGAGAGCGGCAGCTACATTTTGGGGCGGGAAGTAGAGGCGTTTGAGAAGGAGTATGCGGCGTTTCTTGGCGGTGGCCGGGTGGTGGGCGTGGCCAGCGGCACAGATGCGATTGAGCTGATGCTGCGCGCACTGAACATCGGGTCTGGCAGCAAAGTGGTGGTGCCTTCCTTCGCGCCTTCAGCCGTGGCTTCCGGTGTGCGGCGCAGTGGCGCGGAGGTGGTGTTTGCAGACATTGATCCGCACACATTTACACTCTGCCCCGAGTCCTTGGCCGCCCTGCTGCGATCTCCGCAGGGGAGCGGCGTAGATGCGGCACTGGTGGTTCATTTGTATGGGCACCCGGCAGACTGGCAGGGGCTGCGCAGTGTGGCCGTAGAGCACGGCATCGAGCTGCTGGAAGACTGCGCGCAGGCGCACGGCGCACTCTGGCAGGGGCGCATGGCTGGCACTCTGGGCAGGGCTGCTGCGTTCAGCTTTTATCCCACCAAGAACCTGGCCGCGCTGGGAGATGCGGGTGCGGTGGCCACACAGGATGCTGAACTGGCGGAGCGCCTGCGCCTGATTCGCGAGTATGGCTGGGGCCGCCGGAATGTCAGCGACTTTGCCGGTGTGAACAGCCGGCTGGATGAACTGCAAGCCGCTGTCCTGCGGGTCAAACTGGGCTCATTGCGTGACAACGTCCTGCAGCGGAGGCGGCTGGCGGCGGTGTATGATGCCAGTTTAAGCGGCTGCCGTATGGTGGTGCCGCCGGTGGTGCGCGGCGGCTGCGAGCATGCCTACCATCAGTATGTGATCCGCACCAAAAATCGCGAGGCTTTGCTGCAGCATCTGCAGCAGGCGGGCATACCTGCGGCGGTGCACTACCCTGTGCCGCTGCACCGGCAGCGTGCTTTTGCCGGCAGTCACATGCCGCTGTCGGAGGCTGAGCGTGCTGCCTCTGAGGTTATCTCCCTGCCAGTGCACCCCTACCTTTCCGAAGAAGCTCCTGCCGAAGTGGGTGAAGTCATAGAAAGGTTTGATCATGCGTGCGGCTGAATACGACCTGATGCATGCCGTGGAGGACGGGCACTGGTGGTATGCTGTGCTGCGAGGCCTCGTGGACGAAGCGCTGGCGGGGCGGCTGCCTGCTGCGGCGCGGCTGCTGGATGCCGGGTGCGGCACCGGCGGTATGCTGGCCTATCTGCAAACGCGGAAAGCGGATATGGAGCTGTCTGGTGTGGATGCCGCAGAACAGGCCGTGCGCTACTGCCAGCAGCGGGGCCTGGCTGCTGTGCAGCAGGGGTGGGTGGAGGCGCTGCCTTTTGCTGATGATGCTTTTGATGCTGTCCTCTGCCTGGATGTGCTCTATCACAGCGATGTTCATGAGCAGCAGGCGCTGGCAGAGCTGGCCCGTGTGCTGCGCCCACAAGGTCTGCTGCTGCTCAACCTGCCAGCCTTTTCCGTGCTGCGCGGCGCGCACGATGCTGCTGTGGGCGGTGCCAGGCGCTATGAGGCAGGCCAGGTGCGTGCGTTGCTAAGCCGCTCCAGCTTGGCTGTGGAGAAGATCCACTACTGGAACGCATGGCTGTGCCTGCCGCTGCTCGTGTGGCGACAGCTGAGCCGACTAACCAAAAGCACCGCCTCAGACCTGGGCTGTGCTCCGGTGTGGATGAACCGAATGCTGGCGTGCGCAGGCCGGCTGGATGCAGGGCTTTGCCGCTCCCTCCTAGTGCCCTTTGGCTCATCGGTCTTCGCCGTGGCACGAAAAACAAACTGCTCAGCCGGGAGGAAAGCTGCATGACTGTCATGAGCGACATGCCGGAAATGAGCTTTGTGGTGCCGCTTTACAACACGGGTGCGGGCCTGAAGCCGCTGCTGGATGCTTTTCGCGCCCTTTCCATCCCGGAAGCGTGGGAGCTGGTGCTGGTGGATGATGGCAGTGCGGACGACACCTTTCAGATGGCTCAGCGGCTCACGACTGATTTTCCCGTGCCGGTGACGCTTGTAGAGCTGGCGCGCAACTATGGTGAGCATGCCGCCGTGCTGGAAGGGTACCGCCGCGCACGCGGACGCTTGGTGGTGAATCTGGACGACGATCTACAAAACCCGCCGGAAGAAGCCGTCAAACTGCTGCGGCACCTGCGGTTCACCGGGGCTGAGGTGGTTTACTCACGCTATGCCCAGAAGAAGCATCCCTGGGCGCGCAATGCGGGCAGCTGGCTGGTGAACCGTTGTGCCACCTTTCTGCTCGGCAAACCCCGGGATCTCTATCTCTCCAGCTTTCGTGCACTGCGCCAGGAGCTGGTCGGGCGCATTGTGAGCTATCGCGGACCCTATCCATACATCGATGGTCTAATCCTCGGCGCGACCAACCGCATCGCCACGCTGGAGGTGGCACACGTAGAGCGCAGCATGGGCCGCAGCGGCTACACTCTGCGCAAGCTGGTGCGTCTGGCCATGAGCCTGCTTTTTGACTTCAGCGTGATGCCGCTACGCATGGCCAGCGTGCTGGGCCTGCTGCTTTGTGCCTTAGGCGGCCTGGTGCTGGCTGAAGTGGTGGCGGAGACTCTGATGGTGGGCCAGCGGCAGCTCGGCTGGGGCTCCCTGATGGGGGCGCTGGCAGTCTTCAGCGGAGCGCAGCTGCTGATGCTGGGTCTCATCGGTGAATACATCGGGCGTGCCTTTCTCACCGTCTCTGGCAAACCGCAGTCATTGGTGCGCGCGCTGATTCCGAATCCCGGGCCAACTTCCGCATGATCCACGAAACCGTCATCGAGAACTGCTCAGTGCGCGGTGTGCATCTTTTTGAGATGCGCCATGTGGTGGACCATGTGCGCGGCCATCTGACGGCGCTGGAGTTCACTCAGGACCTGCCGTTTGTGCCTCAGCGCATTTTCATGACCTATGGCATCCCATCCCTGTGCACGCGCGGGGAGCACGCCCACCGGCAGTGCGCGCAGTTTCTGGTCTGCGTGCATGGGGAGTGCCATGTGATCGTGGACGATGGGGAGAACCGCGAGGAGTTCTGCCTGAACCGGCCCACCTTCGGCTTGAGCGTGCCACCCATGGTCTGGGCGCAGGAGCATCTGCACTCGCAGGATTCAGTGCTGATGGTGCTGGCATCAAGGCCGTATGAAGCGGCGGATTACATTCGTGATTACCAGCAATTTCTGACTATGGTAAAGGAGGGGATGAACACAGCCGCATGAACACCAGCACAGACACCTCAGGCAAGAACGAGGAGGCAAGGGATAACGTGGCCGCGCTCTGGAGCAGGATCACCAACGAAATGCGCCGCCGCAGCCCGTGGACGACGGTGGCGCTCACGGCCTCCTTCACCCTTATCATCGGCTGGCTGGACCACATCACCGGTTTTGAGGTCACGTGGTTTGTTATTTACGGCATCCCGATTTTCATGACGGTTTGGTGGGCTGGCAACAAGCCTGGTCTCTTCATTGCGGTACTATCCGGCCTCGTCTGGTGGCTGGCCAACATGAGCACCACTCCCTACGAGACACAGCTTGGCTATGCCTGGGCGCTGGCCAACCGTCTGGTCTATCTCTGTGTGGGCGTTTTTGCCGTGACTGCGCTGCGCAACAAGCAGGAGGCTGACGAGGCACGCATCCAGATGCTGGAGGAGCGGCGGCAGCTGGAGAAGGATATCGTAACCGTCAGCGAGCACGAGCAGCAGCGTATCGGGCAGGATCTGCACGATGGCATTTGCCAGCAGTTGGCGGCCATCGGATTGGCGGTGCGTGTGCTGGCGGAGGATCTCCAGGCGCAGGGCGTGCAGTCTGCCGAGGATGCCAGCTTGATTGAAAACTCCCTGCAGCAGGTGGTGCTGGAGGCGCGCAATCTCGCACGTGGGATCTTTCCTGTGCATGTGGATCGCAGCGGCCTGGCTGCAGCGCTGGCAGATCTGGGAAGAATCACCAGCAAGCTCACGGGCACGCCCATTTCAGTCGACGACTGCGTGGACGTGCCTTTGGACGCTCCTGAGATTTCCATGCATCTTTACCGCATCGCGCAGGAGGCCGTGGCCAATGCCGTGCGGCACAGCGGCGCCACGGAGGTGCAGATCTCCACCAGGCTAAGCGGAGATCTGCTGGAGCTGCGCGTGGAGGACAATGGCAGAGGCATGCCTGCCACCTCCGCCGCACGTGGCGAGGGCATGGGACTGCGCACCATGCACTATCGCGCCCAGATGTTGCAGGCTGAGCTTTCGCTCGGCACACGCCCGAAGGGCGGTGCACATGTGACCTGCCGACTAGATCTGAGAAAAATCAAACCCACACCCAGTCATCCCAATGAAAAAAACTGAAGTTAAAGAAGCCAACGGTTACAAGGTGCTCCTCGTCGAAGACCATCCCATGTTTCGTGAACATCTGGGCCAGCTCATTGACAGGGATCTCGGCATGTCAGTCTGCGGGGAGGCGGACAACATCCGCGACGCCATGCGCCTTATTCTGGAGACCAAGCCTGACATTGCGATTGTGGACATCACGCTGCACGGCTCCAGCGGTCTGGAACTGCTGAAGGACATCAAGGCACAGGGGCTCGAAATCAATGTGCTCGTGCTTTCGATGCATGACGAAGAGTTGTACGCTGAACGTGCGCTGCGTGCCGGCGCGAAGGGGTACATTACCAAAAACGAAGCTTCCAGCGAGGTGATCGAGGCCATCCGCTGTGTGATGCGCGGAGACGTGTACGCCAGCCGACAGATGACTGCCAAGCTGCTGGAGCGCATGACGCAAAAGCGCAGCAACTCCGAACTGGCAGGCATGGAGACACTGGCGGACCGCGAACTCGAAGTCTTCCAGATGCTGGGCCGGGGCAAGAGCACGCGCGAGATCGCGCAAACACTCAACCTTGGGGAATCCACCGTGGAAACGTACCGTGCGCGCATCAAGGAAAAGCTGCAGCTGCGCAGTGCTGCAGAGCTGTATCTGCGCGCCGGGCAGTGGGTGCGCGATCATGGTGCCTGAACATGCGCTGAGTGTCAGCTTTAGCGGCTGTGGTGATGCTTACCACAAGGCATGTCTTTTGCTCAAATCAGGCGTTTCAGGGCAAAATAACAGCATAACTAATCCCTGAGCCATATGTCCAAACGCAGCCGTCAAAAGCACTCCGGAAGCAAAGCAGTGGAACGCGCCTCCGCACCCCTTGTCGAAGCCGCTGTTCCGCATGCTGAAAATGAGGCGCTAATGCCGGCTTCTGATGGGGGTGAGAGTCCTGTTGCAGTCGCACAAAAGACTCCGGCGTGGGTTCATGCTGCAGTAGCCGTATTGCTTGCAGGACTCTGCGTGGGCCTTTACAGCTGGACGGCAGATTTTCCGATGGCTTTTGATGACCATACTTATCTCAAGGATAATCCTTTTTTCAAGGATGGTGCCACCTTTGACTACCTGAAGAACTTTGAGGAGTTTGCCAACCGCCCTGCAAAGATGGGCTCCGACCCTGACTATGCAGTCAACGCAGTGCTCCGCCCAGTGGCGTATGTCAGCTTTCGTCTGAATTATTTGCTCGATGGATTCCGGCCCCACTGGTACCGACTGGTGAATGTGGCGGTGCATGCGGTGAATGCGTTTCTGGTCTATGCACTCGTAGGTGTGCTGCTCGGTCATTCATCGCGAGTGCAGAAAGTGCAGCGCAGTTCTGTATTCTTCATCGCAACGGCAGCAGCCCTGCTGTTTGCCGCGCATCCGCTGGCCACGGAGTCGGTGACTTACATCATCCAGCGCTTCACCTCCCTGGTGGTTCTTTTCTCGCTGATCAGCCTGTGGCTGTATTTTGCGTCATTTCACATTCAGGAGCGGTGGGGAGGGCGGTTCCTACGCGGTGGAGCGGTGGTGGCGGCTTTGCTGGCCATGCAGACCAAGGAGGATGCAGTGATGGTGCCTCTGCTGGCCCTGCTGCTGGACTGGCTGGTGCTGGGCACGGGCCTGCGCGCCGCCCTGCTGCGTGCGCTGCCCCTGCTGCTGCTGCTGCCGGTAGTGCCCGGACTGGTGCTCATGACCTCGTCAGCACAGCATGGCGGACACGACTGGCATGCGGCCATGAACATTGTGAACTCGCGCGATGATCCGCTGAACCACTGGCACTACATCGTGACCGAACTGACGGTGATGACTCATTATCTGCGGCAGATGTTCTGGCCCAAGGGGATGAACCTTGACCCCGAGTGGCCGCTTTACAAATCCTTCTGGGAGCGGCCTGTGCTCCAGGCGGTTATTGTTCTGACTGGGATGGTGCTGGCGGCATGGAAGCTCTTTCAGCGGCATCGGCGAGATGCCAGATTTGCCCTCGGCTTTGCCTGTGTGATCTGGTTTTTGCTCACCGTGTTTGTGTCCTCCGGACTGGTGCCGCTGCCTGACCTAGTGGCGGAGCACCGCTCCTATCTGCCCTCCATCGGCATCATGATCCTGGTGGCTTGTCTCCTGGACTGGCTGCGCAGCAGCGGCCTGCACAGGCATGCGCTGCGCATCGGGGTTCCAGTCTTTACGCTTCTGTGCGTGGCTGCGCTCTCCTGGAAGACCTGTGTGAGAAACAATGTGTGGCGCACACGCGAGAGCCTGTGGGAAGACACTGTGGCCAAGAGCCCCGGAAAATATCGCACTTGGGGCAATCTGGGTGCCGCCTACTCCGATGCAGGCAAAAACGAAAAAGCAGTTCACTGCTTCCGCGAGGCGCTCAAGGTGGAGCCCCGTTTTCAGAACGGACTGCTCAACCTTTCCAATTCGCTGCTCAGGCTTAATCGTCCAAAGGAGGCCTTGGATACCACGATGAAACTTATCAAGATGGACAGTACAGCCACGACCAAGCCACCAGTGGCTTTCACTCTAGGCCTGAGTCTCGCGGGAGTGGGCAGGTATGACGAGGCTGTAGCAGTCTTCCGGGACATCTTGCATGCCATGCCTGATGATCCGCAGGCTCATAAGGCCCTGGGGCTAGTCTATTACCAGACCGGCTTGCCGCACAGGGCGCTAGATCATTACAATGCCGCTGCTCAGGTGCAGCCGAATGACCCTCAGCTGGAGCGCCTCATCGAAGCCGCCAAGGTGGCGTTGGCCAACAAGGGCAGACCGCGATAGGTTGTGCGCCGGAGGGGGAAGGATGCAGTTCATTGTATTTCAGACTTTAAGTCTGAAATACGAGTGCATATGATACTGCGTTAATTCATGACAGCGACCTCATCCACCCATGCCGAAAAGGCCGCATTTCCTGCTGCCAAAGGAGGGATGGCGAACTTGGAAGATGCCAGCTCTTCTACCGCGCCGGCTGGCAGTCGCGTGAGCGAGCTCACGGTCAAAATGCGCGCCAGCCCGATTTGGATGGCGCTTGCGATGCCCATGTTTCTGACGGTGGTTCTTGGCTGGCTTGATCAGATCACCAGCTGGGAGATCAGCTGGTTCATTTTCTATGCAGTTCCCATCATCATGGCCGTGTGGTGGGCCGGCGTCAGAGGTGGCATGCTCACTGCCATTTTTTCCGGTGCAGTGTGGTGGGTGGCCAACCGGTACACCAGTCCCTATAAGACGGAGATGGGCTATGCCTGGGCTATGCTCAACCGGGAGTTTTATTTTTGCGTGCTGGTTTTTGCTGTGAATGCCGTGCGCGGCAAGCAGGACGCAGACGCTGCCCACATTCGCATGCTGGAAGAGCGCAGACAGTTGGAGAAAGACATCGTCAGCGTGAGCGAGCATGAACAGCAGCGCATCGGCCAGGACCTGCACGACGGCCTCTGCCAGCAGCTGGCTGCCATAGGCTGCGCCTTGCATGCGCTGGCGGAGGATCTCTATGCACAGAGGCTGCCAGCGGCACAAGATGCCGCCCTGGTGGAAGAGTCCGTGCAGCAGGCTGTGGCGGACGCGCGCAATCTCGCCCGGGGTATTTTCCCAGTGCATGTGGATCACGCCGGCTTCTCCGCCGCACTGAAAGAACTGGCGGGGAATACCAGCAGGCTGACGGGTGTCTCCATCGTCATCCAAGAGAGCGGAGAGACGCAGATCGAAAATCCCAAGGTGGCGATGCATCTCTACCGCATCGCGCAAGAGGCGGTGGCCAATGCCGTGCGGCATGGTGGCGCACGTGAAATCGTCATCTCTGTAAACCGCCATCGCGATGCGCTGGAACTGAACTTGGAAGACAATGGCACCGGCTTGCCTGAAGGCTCGCCACCTACTGCAGGCATGGGCCTCCGCACGATGCGCTACCGGGCTCAGAGCTTGGGTGCCAGCTTCGAGATCATGCCCCGTCGCTCCGGCCCTGGCACCTGTGTCCGCTGCTGCCTGCCGATCAAAGATTTCTAAAGGCTGCCGGGCCTATGATGAGAGGGGGCGGATCTAACGCTGCAGGGCAGAACTCGCTGCCGATGCGGTGTTGATCCATTCGCCGATGATCTTGAGAACCTCCGTGCGTTTTCGGAAAAAGAGAAAATGATCGTCCTGCTCAAAGCAGCGGGTGGTGACGCGCATGCCGCTTCTCTCCAATTTCTCAGCGTAGCCTGATACATAATCCCATGGCACACGGTCATCGCTCCCGCCTGAAATGACGAGCGCAGGGCGGCCCTTCAGACGTGAGGCCAGTGTGGATGGGGAAATGCGGTTGTGCAGCACGGCAGAGAGGAAGATGAGCGTGCGGAATTTGGGCCCCTCAGAGGACTCCGCCAGGCACATCCCCTTGCCGCCGTTGGAAAGGCCCATGAGGTGAATCTGCTCCGGGTCGATGGTGGCGTGGTTTCCCGCATCGGTGATGGCGCGCGTGATGGCTTCGTAGCCGCCCTTTTTCTCCCAATTTCCAAGGCCAAAGGTCGGCGCGATGACGGTGATGCCCAGCTCATCCGCGAGCTTTGAGAGAAGCCAGATGTAGGCTTTGAAGTTGCCACCGCTGCCGTGCAGAAAGACTAGCGCGGGCGTTGGCTTGCTGCGGTCCACCTTCGCAGGAATGTAGTGGAAGTAATGTCCGTCGCGAAACTGGCCAAAGCTCATCTCATGATAAATAGAGGGCAGGGCGGAGCCTGCAGCGGTGAAGTCCGGTTCTGAACCTATCTCGGCATAGATAGAGTCAGTCATCGCAGAGAGTTCGCGGCGCTGCTTTTGATTGAAGAAGGGATCCAAGGCCGAAGCGACGGCATAGCCGAGATGGATCTGATCGATTTCCGGCAGCATGGAGCCCAGGGCCAGACGGTCGTAGTGCCAACCGCCATCGGAGTAGCGTGAATGAATGCGCGCTGTCTCTGGTGTATGCGCCGTGGGCGTCTGCCAGAGAACAACCATTATTCCCGTCGCAGCCAAGGCAAGCATGGTTTTCGACAGCCGCATCTGCAGCACGGAGCCACGCTCGTCACCGATCCAGTACAGCAACGGCCCCAGGCCGAGCAATCCTGCTGCGCTGAGCAGCATGCCCTGCCAGGTGATGACACAGCACAGACCGAAGAGACTCAACGGCACCGCAAACAGCGCCAGCATGAGCGAGGCAGCTTTCAGGAGAACTTGAGGAGACGGCATATGCCGAATACTCAAGCAGAGCCAGTTTTCCCGGGCGAATCAATAATACTTCACCAGCCCATCTCTCCACAGAGGCTTGAGCTGATCGACGGGGGAGTCAATGAGCGTGGTGCCATTGTGGGAGATGTAGAGGTAGGGGTCGCGGGTGGAGTCGCCGATGATGACGAGGCCGGCGGCTTCGGCGGCTTCGACATGCTCGGGGTCGATTTCGACAAGGAGGCGGCCGGGAGTTTCGCCAAAGAGGAGTTCGGCGGTGGTGAGGCCGGCGGCGGCGGGCATCTTGTCGGTGGCAATGCGGAGCCCGGCTTTGCCGCTGAAGGCCATTTCGGCCAGTGCGACGGCGAGGCCGCCTTCGCCGATGTCGTGGGCGCTGAGGATGGCGCCCTGCTTCACCAGCTCGTAGTAGCGGCGGTAGGCGGCGAGGCTTTCGACTTCGCAGAAATCAGGCGCTGCGTCCATGCCGATGCCCTTGGTGTACTTGGCCACGATGCTGCCGCGAAGTCCGGCGCTGGCCTTTCCGAGGATGGCGATGCTGCTGCCGACGCGGCGCAGGGATGCACCCACCACGTGCTTGGCATCTTCCACAATGCCGAAGCCGCTGACGAGCAGCGTGACGGGGATGGACACGGGGCCTTCGTCGGTGACGAAGTAGTTGTAGAAGCTGTCCTTGCCGGAGACGAAGGGGGTGGCGTAGGCAGTGGCGGTTTTGGCCATGCCCTTGGTGCATTCCACGAGGGCTCCAAGCTCGCGCTCGCTGTCGGGGTTGCCCATGCAGAAGTTGTCCAGAATGGCGATGCGGTCGGGATTGGAGCCCATGGCCACGAGCTGGCGCATGCACTCATCCACCACGGCGCGGCCCATGAGATTTGGGTCGGTCTTGCCCCATTCAGGAAGGAGGGCGCATGCCATGGCGACGAGCTGGTTGCTGCCATCCACGCGGATGACGCTCCCGTCCTGCGGGGCATCGCCGGAGGCTCCGGCCAGGGGCTTGAGGACGGTATTGCCCTGCACCTCGTGGTCGTACTCACGGATGACGGGCTCGCGGGAGACGATGGCAAAGTCTGCCAGCAGTGTCTTGAGTGTTTCAGTCCAGGATTCCGGGCGCACGGGCACGGCGGGCTTCACGGCGGGCTGGGTGCGCCATTTGGCCTTCATCTCGCGGCGTGGGGCCTCGTGCAGAGCGGCTACGTGCAGATCGCACACAGTGGTGCCGTGGTGCAGCACTTTCAGTCGCTGGGAGCCGTCTGCCTTGGCCAGCACGCAGAGCTCAGTCTGATAGATGGCGGCCAGTTCCTGCATGGCTGGGAGGTCTTTCTCCTCGATGGCGATGACCATGCGCTCCTGGGATTCGCTGATGAAGACCTGCCAGCTTTCGAGGTCGGGGGCTTTGAGGGGAGCGTTTTCCAGCCAGACCTCACCGCCGGTCTCGCGCAGCATTTCGCCTGCGGCGGAGCTGAAGCCGCCTGCACCGCAGTCGGTGACGAACTGGATGAGGCCCTTCTCACGTGCGGCGAGCACGAAGTCGGCGGCCTTCTTTTCCTCGATGGGATTGCCGATTTGCACGGCGGTCTGGTCTTCCTCGTGGGAGTCGGTGGTCAGCTCGGCGGAGGAGAAGGTGGCACCTTTGAGGCCGTCCTTGCCAGTGCGGCCGCCCGCAGCGATGAGCAGGTGGCCGGGCTTCACCTCCTTGGCGATGTCCTTGATCGGGATGATGCCGGCGGTGCCGCAGAAGACGAGGGGATTGTAGATGAAGGTGTCGTCAAACTGGATGGCACCATTCACGGTGGGGATGCCCATGCGGTTGCCGTAGTCGCGCACGCCGCGCACCACGCCACGCATGACGCCGAGGGGGTGGATGACGTCCTTGGCCTTGATCTGGTCCTGCTCGATGTCGGGCGGGCCGAAGCAGAAGACGTCGATGGAGGCCACGGGCTTGGCACCCTTGCCTGCGCCGAGGATGTCGCGGATCACGCCGCCGAGGCCGGTATTGGCTCCGGCGTAGGGTTCGATGGCGCTGGGGTGGTTGTGAGTCTCCACCTTGAGGCACACGGCCTTGTCATCGTCCAGGCGGACGAAGCCGGCGTTGTCCTCAAAGGCGCTGAGTACGAAGTCGGGCTTGTTCTTGCAGATCTCCTCCGTGACGGCGCGGATGTAAGTCTTGAAGAGGCCGTCCACGGTTTCTTCCTTGCCGTCCAGCACGTGGGTGATCTTAGCGCCAAAGATGCGGTGCTTGCAGTGCTCGCTCCAGGTCTGGGCGATGACTTCCATCTCGACGTCCGTGGGCTCGCGGCCTTCGTCCTGGTAGATCTTCTGCACGGCCAGCATGTCGGCGCGTGAGAGCGAGAGCTTCATGCGCTTGGAGAGGTCAAGAAGCTGGTCGGCGTTGAGATCGCGGAGGGGGATGGTGCGGAAAACGGCTTTGGACATGGGTGGGAACCCCCTGACTAGGCGAGGAATCGGCCGGGTTCAATGCCGGAGGCGGGGGAAAATGCTCGGTGCAGCCCGGATAGGAGGAGGTGTGAAATGGTTGCTGTTCTTTCGCGCACCGCTTTTATCCTTCCCTTATGGCAACCATTGCAGTCCTCGGCACCCTCGACACCAAAGGTCATGAACACGCCTATGTGGCGGAGATCATCCGCGCACGCGGGCATCAGACACTGCTGATCGACACAGGCAGCGGGGACGCACCGCAGGTGCGGCCGGATGTGACGCGGGAGCAGGTGGCGGCGGCGGGTGGCGTGGATCTGGCGGGAATCATGGAGCGCAAGGACCGCGGGGAGGCCGTTACCGCCATGGCGGGGGCGGCGGCGGCGTTTTTGTCGGCGCTGGTGGTGAGCGGCAAGGTGCAGGGCGTCATCTCTCTGGGCGGCGGCGGCGGCACAGCCATCGGCACAGCGGCCATGCGGGCGCTGCCGGTGGGCTTTCCGAAGGTGATGGTCTCCACCCTGGCGGCAGGCAATGTGGCTCCGTATGTTGGAACCAAGGACATTGTGATGTTTCCCAGCATCGTGGATGTCAGTGGCATCAACCGCATCTCCCGCGTGCTGCTGGCGCGCGCTGCCGGGGCCATCTGCGGCATGGTGGAAACCGCCGTGCCAGCAGGTGAGGATAAGCCTCTGATCGCGGCCTCGATGTTTGGCAACACGACCGAGTGCGTGAACAAGGCCAAGCAGATTCTCGAAGACGCGGGCTATGAAGTGCTCGTCTTCCATGCCACCGGCACGGGGGGCAAGATCATGGAATCGCTCATTGAGAGCGGCATGTTTGCCGGAGTGCTGGACATCACTACCACTGAGTGGGCTGATGAACTGGTGGGGGGCATTCTCGGTGCCGGGCCGACTCGTCTGGATGCCGCTGCAAAGGCCGGCATCCCCACCATCATCACGCCAGGCTGTCTGGATATGGTGAACTTCGGCGAGCGCGCCAGCGTGCCCGCGAAGTTTGAGGGCCGCACCTTCTACATTCACAACCCGCAGGTCACGCTGATGCGCACCAATGCGGCTGAATGCGCCGAACTGGGCCGCATTTTGGCGGGGAAAGCGAATGCCTACAACGGGCCCGTGACTGTGTTGCTGCCGCTGAAGGCGATCAGCATCATCAGCGCAGATGGGAAGCCTTTCCATGATGCCGAGGCGGACGCAGCCTTGTTCGACGCCATTCGCCACAACCTGCGGCCCGGCATCCCGCTCGTGGCACTGGACTGCGAGATCAACGCACCGGAGTTTGCCGAGGCCTGTGCGGGGGCTCTGCTGAGCAGCATGCCGCAAGCGGCGAGCTGATTGCAAATCTGCGGCTGTTCTATCATTGCCTCCGTCTTGGGGACGTCCACCTTGGCGGCCTAATGTACTACCCGCTTAACTTCCGCTTCAAGCTCATGACGTTCACGCCGGAGATCGACGTCACGGATGCTTACGGCGGCACGATCTGCCATGTGAGGCAGCAGTTTTTCCGGCTGCGAGAAAAGGTGGATGTGTACGCCGATGACTCGGAGAGGACGCTGCTGGCCACGATCGAGGCAGACCGCGTCATCGACTGGTCGGCGCGCTACACTTTCAGGGCTCCGGATGGCCGGGAACTCGGCGCCGTGGGCAGGCAGGGAATGAGGTCGCTGTGGCGTGCGCACTATGATGTCTATGCGCCTGGAGCAGAGACTCCCACGTTCGTGATTCAAGAGTCGAATCCCTTTGTGAAGCTGCTCGATGGCCTGGTGGGAGAGATTCCCATTCTCGGGATGTTCACCGGCTACATGCTGCACCCAAGCTACATCGCCACGCGAGGCGAGGGCGGGCCGCCCGTTCTCAAGCTGACCAAGAAGCCCGCGCTTTTAGAGGGGCGCTTTGCGCTCACGCAGGAAGGCCCGGCCAATGAGGGCGAGCAGCTGGCGCTGCTGCTGTCCTTTCTGATGATGAATCTGCTGGAAAAGAATCGGGGATGATCAGATCTGCGGGATTCTTTCCCCCTCGCGCACCAAGGTGCCGCGCTGGAGGAGGAGCTGGCCCTGCTTGATGGTGAAGAATTCGAAATGCGGATCTTCCTGGTCGTCATCGATCTCACAGCGCAGCTCGCCTTCGGCGTCCACCAGCGTTCTGGCCACTTCCCTGAAGACCTTCAGGATGGCCTGATTGCGCTCCTGGCCCATCCAGGAGAAATCCAGGGATTGCAGGGCCAGATCCACCTCGAGGTCATTCTCTGCAAAGAGTTCATCCAGGTGGTCCGCCTTTTCGCGGGCGAGCATTTTGAAGCTAAAACTGCCGTCGTACGTTCTGATTTCCGTCATGCATGACATGCTTGGCAGCTTTTTCTCAAGGAGCCAGTCTTAACCCGGCAAGTGCTGCAAAAAGTGCGGTTCGCGCTCAGAGCCGCCGGATGAAAAAGCTTCTCATCATCTGACAAACCACGTAGCATCATCACTGCTGCCATGAACTCCCAGGACACACTCCGCGCGAAAAGCAGGGATAAGGTTCTCATTCTCGCCTCAGTCGTGGTGATACCCGCCATGGTGCTGGCCCCTATTGTCCTTGGGCTTCATGTGTTGGGAGCACTGCCGCTCTCCTCAGGACTGCTCTATGGTTTGGTGCTGCCTCTGTTTTGTCTGTTTGTCGTTTGCTTGATCAAGTTTTCGTGGGAGGCCAGGATCATCATGACTGTGTGCACTGGCGGGCTCTTTCTGGTGAGCCTTCCGGTCATGAAAAAGCTATTGCCAAAAACGGCGGCAATAGGCGTGCCGTCGATGCGCAGCCACAAGGCTACTTCGGCAGCCGATCCATGAAAGCCGCAGGCAGCTCCACAGTCTTCTGCCTGCTGGAGGTGCCGCGCAGGAGAGTGATCTGACCTTTGGGGCAGTCGAGTTCATCTGCCAGGAAGCTGATGAGTTCGGTGTTTGCCTTTCCATCCACAGGTGGGGCGGCCAGTTTCACGAGCAGCACCGGGCGGCCTTTTTCATCGGCGGTCCATCCGGCAAAGGCAGACTTTTTCGCGTTTGGCGTTACACGTACGGCCAGTGGGGCGCGGTCATTGGAGGCAGCCATGATCAGACGAGTTTGAGGCGTTTGCGCATGAGCCACTCGGCGGTGAGCAGGAGAATGGCTGCGCCAAACCACCACCAGCTGCTCCAGAGGTTGGTCTCCTTGGTGATGGTCTGCTTGCGGTCGATCGTCTGCAGCAGGCCGGGGAGGTCGGTGGCGGCCTGTTCTTCGCGCAGGAAGCGGCCGCCGCTGTTGGTGGCCATGGTTTCCAGCAGGGGGCGGTTCATGGTCAGGGTAGCCCATTCGGGGTTGCCTGCATCAGAGACATGGAGGGAGAGGCGTGCCTCGCTGCGTGGTGCGCTGGGGCTTTCCGCCACGGATATCTCATAGGTGCCTGCGCGGAGCGGTGGAGTGACGGCGCGGTAGATGCCCACGTGGGTGGGATCTGCCTCCAGCTGAAGAGTGGCCACCTCCTCGCCGTCGTGCAGCAGGTAGGCGCGGGGCTGGGCATTGGTGAGCGTCTCGCCCTTATCATTGCGCACACGCACGCGGATTTCTGAGGTCTCGCCTGGGGAATAACGCAGGCGGTCTGTGCCCACGGAGAGCTTCTTCTGGTCGATCTGGAAAGGCGGCGCGGCGATCCATGCGCCGAGCTGCATCCAGAGACGCTGGTGATAAAGATCAGCCACCTGGAAACGCCAGCGCCAGAGCTCATCTGTACCGAGATAGAGCACCGCGCCCGCGCCCACTTGACGGAAAACGATGGCAGGCTGCTGTGCCTTGGCCAGCGTGATGGCGGCGGGCAGTGGCTCCACATTGGAGTGCCAGTTGACCTTGCTGAGCGTGGGCCAGAGCGTGGCGTTGGCGCTGGGGCTGTCGCTCAGACGCAGGGCGTCAAAGCGCTGCCCATCGGCGGTGAGCTCGATGCTGGCGGGGGTCTGCTTTTTGGCGGCCGCACCAAAGCGCACGGGGACAAGTGGGGCGGTTTTTCCGCTGGCCCATTCGTGCAGCTTGCCGCGCTGGCCGTCGATCATGATCAGGCCACCTCCACGTTTTTCGACGAACTCCACCAGCCACTCCAGTTGCTCGGGCTTGAAGCGGCCCAGCGAGACATCTCCGAGAATCACGAGGTCATAACTGAGGAGGTCATCCTTGGTTTTGGGGAAGTTTTTCTGCAGGTTGCCAGCGGCGGCGTTGTCGCTCATGTCGTCAAAGATGAGCGTGGTCTGCCAGCGTTCGTCGCGGTCGAAATGGTTGTGAATGTAGCGGAACTCCCAGCGCGGGCGGCCGTCGATGATGAGGGCCTTGCGCTTCTTTTCCAGGAGGTGGATGGAGAGCTCGCGGGCGTTGTTGGAGCGGGTCTTTTCCAGTGCGGCACGGTCGCCGCTGGCGGCCACCTGGATGTTCACGCTGCGCAGCGTTTTGTCCCGCTGGCCCGGTGCGGGAGGAGGCAGCTCGGCCACGGGAAAGATGAAATCAAAGCCCTTCTCACCCTTGCCGGAGGTGGTGAACTCCTTTTTCCACAACACCTTGCCCTGGCTCTCGATGCGCACGCTGGCTGGCACTCCGGCAGGCATGCTGTCATTCACGGTCAGATGGCCCTGGAAGTTCTCCTTGGAAAAGACCGACTCGGGCGCATTCACGGCGAGCAGCGAGAGATCTGCGGGCGGCACCTCAGTGCCAAAGCCGATGGTGAAGACCGGTGTGCCGCTGGTTTTGAGCGTGCTGCTGAATTCCTCGGGAGAGCCTGCGGAGTTGTGCTGACCGTCTGTCAAAACGACGAGCGCCGTACCTGCCGATGCAGGGCCAAGGGCTGCGCGTAGTGCCTGATCGAGATTGGTGATAGGTGCGGTGGCTGGCAGCTCAAAGGTGGAGGGCATGTCTCCGGAGGTGTCCTTGCCTGCCTGACGGTACCACCAGAGGCGCTGGGTGTTCATGCCACGCAGGGCCACGAGTTCCACATCCTGAGTCTCGGCCAGCTTTTTCAGCAGCGGGGTGGTGCCTTTGAGCAGAAGGTCTTCCGCGCGCTGAAACCGTGGTTTGCTGCTGCCAGCAGGAGCACCGGGGGCCTCATCGGTGAGCTGCATGCTGGCGGAGCTGTCCACCGCGATGACGACGTGTCCCAGCTGACGCAGGGTGGTGACGCTGCGCAGCATCGGACCCGCCAGTGCGAGCACGAGAATGAACACCGCGACCGAGCGCAGCACGGCAGGAACCTGTGCAGCACGACTGCCCACATACTTCAGCTCCCGGCGGTAGAGAAACCACATGAGTCCGGCCAGACCAAACGCGAGCAGGATCACCGGCAGCGGTGCATAGCCGCCAGTAAAGCGCAGGGTGGTTTCTGTCAGGGGTGTCATGTTTTAAAAAGGCTCAGCCCCGGGCGATGTGCTGCTGCAGGAGGACTTCGGCGAAGAGGAGAAGGAGCAGGGTGATGAGCAGCGGCTGCCAGAGCTCGGTACCGTGGCGACGGCTGCGATCCAGGGACTGGTAGGCAGGCAGGGTGCCGGCGTAGGCGGCCTCGTGCCGCTCGGCGATTTTCTGAATGTCCGTGGCAGGCAGGGCTTTGAGATCGGACTCCGCACCATCCACATTGAAGGCCAGCAGCACGGTTTTCTCTGTGCCTTCCTTTTGCAGCTGGAAGATGCCAGGCTGGGTGATCACGGGGCTTTGCAGGAAGACGGAGTCTGCCTCCTTGGCGGCTTTCAGCGTTTGCGTCTGGCCGGTGGGGCCCCGCAGGATGAACTCCGCGCCCTGCTCAGCCTTTTCCAGCGGCAGGCGGATGGAACTGCCCACGAGCTGCCAGGCTGGGGCAGTGCCCTCGGTGGCCAGATAGGTGGTGAGGCGCTGCATCAGCGGCACAAAGAAAGGCTGCAGGGGCAGATTGGTCCACTCAGCATTCGCTGTGCTAGCCACGGCCACGACACGACCGCGGCCGTGCTTTTTCTCGACCATCAGAGGCACATTGCGGTCCAGGTTCAGGATGCGCTGGGTTCGGTCATCGAGCGTGGCAAAGTCAAACCAGTGACGAAATTCGGCTTCCTGAAGGCGGCCTGAGCGGGTGTCATTGAAATACAGCACGGACGGGTGTGTGAAGCGCTGCATGAGGATATGCGCAGGCGGGGAGTCGGCATCCACTCTGGCCTGGCCTTTGATGGCGGCAGGGTAGAGGCCTTCGCCCTTGCGGTAAAATTCGCGGTTGTACCAGTCGAGATCGCATTCTGGTCCGGCAAAGACGAGGAGGCCGCCGCCATCTTTGACGAACTTGTCGAGCTCGTTCTGGATGTGCCCCGGCAGGCGCTGCACGTCGGCCATGATGATGACCTCCTGCTGGCGCAGGTCTTCGTTGCGGATCTTGCGCAGGTCGATTTTTTTCGTGCGGATGAGGTCCTTGAGCGAAGCGGCTGCCGCCGTGTGCGGCGTGAGTGCGATCTCGAGGAAATCTGCCGAGCCGGTGAGCGGTTCCCGGCCAGGGCTGCCATCCATGAGCAGGACATTGAGTTGATTGCGCACCTGCACGATGGAGTGGAAGGCGTTGTCATCAGCAAAGGTGTCTCCTTCGAGGCGGACGGAGAGCGAGTGGTCGCCCACTTTATCAAACGCATGCGTGAAGGAGAGCACGGCCTCGCCTTCCGGGGCCAAGGAGACGCGCGCTGTGCGCAGGCGTGTGCCATCTGCCTCCAGATGCACAGCTACGTCCTGCCAGGCTCGGCGGCCATGGTTCTTGATGCGCACCCGCAGGCCGATGGGCTGGGACTCGGCTGCCACGAGGGCGGAAATGTCCGCGCTGGCGATGCTGAGGTTTTCCGCCAGATCGCTGCCCACACGGTAAAAGGTGATCTGCGGCTTGGGCTCCTGTTTGGAGAGGCTCTCCAGTGCTGGCAGTGCAGCGCCCTCGGCCACGGCCTTCCAGTCGGCAGCCTGGAAATCGGAAACGATGACGACTTCGCGTGCGGCATTGGGCGAGTCTTTGAGAGCTGCGCCTGCGGCCTGGAAGGCGTCATTGGCAGCCAGCGGGCCTGACATGGAGGGCACATCTCCGAGTTGTTTGGGTACGAGGTCGAGATCGGTGGTGGCTTGGTCGAGCAGCTTGCGTGGAGTGCCGCCGGAGAGCAGCACTTGTGCGCTGGAGCCTTTGGGCAGATCTGCCAGAATGGCCTGGATGTCCTGCCGTGCCTGCTCCGTGACGGTGCCGCCGGGCAGCGAGGTCTGCGCGGCGGGAGCACGCATGGAGAGGGAGTCGTCCAGCAATACGATGAGCGAGGAGCTGCCCATTCCGAGCGAGCGCAAAGCCGTGAGCACCGGGCGAGCCAGGCAGAGCGCCAGCACGATAGGGATGGCCACACGCACGATGAGGAGCAGGAGCTGCTCGATCTTCATCTTGCGCTTCCGCTGGCGGATCACCTCGTGCAGCAGGTGCATGGCACCCCAGCGAACGGTGACGACCTTCCGCTTGTTCAGCAGATGGATCAGCAGCGGGACAAGAAAGGCCAGGGCGCCCGCCAGAAGTGCGATGTTGAGAAAGCTCATCGTGGGGGCAGGGAGATGGTATAACGAATGACGAAGCTCGAATGACGAAGAGCAGGCATCCGGGATGCTGCGTCTTCGTTATTTGGCAATGGAGTTGGCTTCGTCATGGTTCAGCGCATGCGCAGGGCCAGATAGCTGCGGAGGGCGGCGGAGTGGGATTCATCCGTGGGAAGGCTCAGGTAATCCACCTGGTGCCTGCGGAAGCCGTCTTTGAGCTGGGCGGCGAAGCTTTGCTGCGCCTCAATGTAGCGCTGGCGGATGGTGGCGGGGTCGAGCAGGAGGAAGTCGTCGTTGTTCTCCAGGTTTTCAAAACGGGCCCAGTTGCCGAAAGGGAAGTCGATCTCGTCGCGGTCCCAGAGCTGCATGGCGATGACTTCGTGCCCTTTTTTGCGCAGGATGCCGATGGACTGCAGCAGAGCGGTGGGATCATCAAAGAAGTCGCTGATGAGAATGACGAGGCCGCGGCGTTTGAGGCGCTGGGCCAGCGACTCGATTACGGGCGCGAGGCTGGTGTCGCTGCCGGGCTCGGTTTTCACCATGGTCTCCAGCAGCAGGTGCAGGTGGGTGATCTTGGTGCGGCAGGGGATGATGTTGCGCACCTTGGTGTCAAAGGTGATGAGGCCCACGGCATCCTGCTGGCTCATGAGCAGGTAGGCCAGGGAGGCGGCGAGCTTGCGTGCGTAGTCAAACTTCAGCACGCCCTTCTGCCCGCGGTAGCCCATGCTGCCGCTGGCATCGAGAACGATGGTGGCGCGGAGGTTTGTCTCCTCATCAAACTCACGGATGTAAAAGCGGTCCGTGCGGCCAAAGATCTTCCAGTCGAGGCGGCGGATCTCATCTCCCTGCACATAGGGGCGGTGCTGGCGGAACTCCACGCTGAAGCCCTTGTGCGGCGAGGCATGCTGCCCGGTGGTGAAGCCCTCCACGACCGTGCGCGCAAAGAGCTGCAGGGACTGCAGGCTCGTGATGTCTTCGGCGTGGAGGATGTCGGACAGGGAAGCCACTTCGGGGAGGAATTAGAGAACGGCGGCAGGGAAGGAGGAAAATGACGAATGAAGAAATCCGAATGACGAATGAATGACGAAACGCGAATGACGAAGATCGAGCATGAGGAGCATGATTCGGACTTCGGATTTATTTAGTCATTCGGGTTTACTCATTCGTCATTGTTTTGGCCTTAGAGTACCCGTGCTTCGCTCTTCTTCGTCCGCTTCACCAGTTCGGCGATGATCTGGTCCACCGTGATGCCTTCGGCTTCGGCGTGGAAGGTGGCGACAAGACGATGGCGCAGGGCAGGGGCGGCGAGGGCCTCGATGTCGTCAGTGGTCACATGGGTGCGGCCTTGAAGCAGGGCGCGGACTTTGCCTGCCATGACGAGCATCTGGCTCGCGCGCGGACCTGCACCCCAGCTGAGCATGCTTTTCACATATTCGGAGGCATCCGGCTCGGTGGGACGGGTGGCGCGGACAAGGTCGAGCACAAAGTCGATGACGTGGTCTGGCACAGGCACTTTGCGTGCGAGCTGCTGGGCAGCCTGCAGTTCCTCGGCGGTGATGACGGCTTCGATTTCCTGCGTGGCGCCTCCGGTTGTGCGTGCGATGATCTCGCGCTCGTCATCGCGGGTGGGGTAATCCACCTTGATCAGGAAGAGGAAGCGGTCCTTCTGCGCCTCTGGAAGCGGATAGGTGCCCTCCTGCTCGATGGGGTTCATGGTGGCGAGCACAAAGAAGGGCTTGGGAAGCTCATGCGTGACCTGGCCGACCGTGACGTGCTTTTCCTGCATGGCCTCAAGCAGAGCGGCCTGAGTCTTGGGCGGGGTACGGTTGATTTCGTCCGCGAGGATGATCTGGGAAAAGATGGGGCCCTGCTGGAAGACGAGCTTGCGGCGTCCGGTCTCGGCATCCTCCTGGATGATCTCGGTGCCGGTGATGTCCGCAGGCATGAGATCCGGGGTGAACTGGATGCGCCGGAAGCTCAGGTGCATGGCATCTGCGAGCGATTTGACGAGCAGGGTCTTAGCCAGGCCGGGCACACCTTCCAGCAGGCTGTGGCCGCCTGCTGCGATGGCGATGAAGACCTGCTCGATGACGGCCTCCTGTCCGACGATACGTTTACCAAGAGCAGCTTTGAGTTTATTGTAACCAGAGACGAGGGCGGCAGCAGCGGCGGAGTCTGACATGAGCGGCGGGGGAAATAACGGAATCAGAAGAAAGAGTGACGAAGGCGTGAGGGGGAGCCCACAGCGACGCATTGAACACGAGAGCGGAGCGAAGGTTCTTTCCACTCTTGCGCACATGCTGGCAAGAAGACAAAAAAGGCAAAAGCCCGGGCGCGGCTGGATCAGATTTTGCTAAGGCAGGCCACGGCCATGGCGGCGATGCCCTCCCCGCGGCCGACAAAGCCAAGGCGCTCATTCGTGGTAGCCTTCACGCCCACCTGGTCCGGCTGGATGCCGAGCGCGGCGGAGATGTGCTGCTTCATGGCGGCAGCGTGGGGTTTGACCCTGGGAGCTTCAGCGATGAGGGAGGCGTCGATGTTCTCGATGCGCATGCCTTTCTCGGCAGCGATCTGGGCGCACTTTTCGAGAATCCGCAGGCTGCAGATACCCTCGATGCTGGGATCGCTGGGTGGGAACCAGTGGCCGATGTCCGGCTCTCCGAGCGCGCCGAGCACGGCGTCTGCGATGGCGTGGCAGAGCACATCTGCGTCTGAGTGGCCTTTGAGACCGTGCGTGTGCGGGATGGTGACCCCTCCCAGCACCAGCGGGCGGCCTTCAGCGAAAGGGTGTACGTCGTATCCGATGCCTGTGCGAACCATGGGGTGAGATTAGGCGTTATGGTCCGCAGCCTTCTTCAGGCTGGCAAGCACGTCGGAGATTTTGAGGTCAATGCGCTGGCGGTTGAGGAAGTAGCTGACCTTCTCAAAGCCTGCCTCGGTGAGGTTGTTCAGGGCGGTGACAAAGTGCTCGCCTACACGGTTGGCGCGGTGGGAGTCGGAGCCGAGGACCACGGGGATGCCGCGCTCGGAGATCATGCGTAGCATTTCGACGCCGGGGTTCATCTCCGAGTAGCTCTTGTTGAGGCCGGAGGTGTTGAGTTCCATAGCCACGCCGGTGGCTGCGATGCGGTCCAGTGCGGTGGCCACGGTGTTTTTCACGATGGCGAAGCACCAGGAGTCCGGATGGTAGTTTTTGACCAGATCCGGGTGGGCCAGGCAGTCATACAGACCGGTCTCTGCTGATTTGGCCAGGTGGTCGAAGTAGATGCGGCGGAAGTTTTCGATGGTGCCGGTCTCGAATTTATTGAGGTACTCCTTGGCCTGCCAGTGCACGGCGCCTAGCACGTAGTGGAAGTCGGCGCGCTGGTGCAGTTTGGAGATGTAGTCTTCGTAGCCCGGGAAGTATTCGCTCTCGATGCCGAGGCGGACGTCCAGCCTGCCTTTGAAGGTGTCTGCGGCGCGCTGAACGAGACCCAGGTAGGTGTCAAACTCGCTCTCTGACATCCGCACCGTGGGCCAGAAGCCGTTGGGCATGGGGCAGTGGCAGGTAAAGATGATGCCCTTGAGGCCAGCTTTGAGGGCCTGTTCGGCGTATTCTTCGGGCTCTCCCCAAGCATGCTTGCACAGCGGGGTGTGCATGTGGGAGTCGTAGAACAGCGCGCCGGACTTGGTGGGACCTGGAGGTGGCAGTGGCAGGGAGATCACCTTCCTTGCTGGTGCTTCCACAGCTTGGGCAGGGGCGGTCATGACCACAGGGGCTGGTGCGGCAGATACCACTGGAGCAACTGCAGGCTTGGCTGGTGCAGCAACTTTGGCGGGGGCTGGAGCTTTGACAGCGGCTGGAGGAGGCGCTGCCTTTGCAGGCGCGGGCGCTGCTTTCACGGGGGCAACTGCCTTGACGGGTGCTGAAGGAGGTGCCTTGACTGGAGCGGGCGCTGCTTTCTTGGCAGGAACGACGGGCTTCTTGGCTGGCGGAGCAGGTTTGGCAGCAGGTTTTTTGGCGGCTGCAGCCTTGACTGCTTTGGATGGTTTCGGAGCCGGTTTGGTTTTCTTGGCTGGAGCAGGCTTGGCGGCAGGCTTTTTCACTGACGCCTTGGCTGGAACCGGCTTTTTCAACGGCTTTTTGGCGGCAGGAGCGGGCTTTTTGGCGGGCTTCGATTTGGTCACCACTTTCTTAGCCGGAGCAGGCTTGGCCTTCTTTTGGGCGACCACAGCCTTTTTCGATTTGGGCGCAGCAGGCCTGGCCTTACCTTGGGCCGCCTTTTTCTTGGTTGGTTTGGATTTGCTCACAGTCTAGCTCCTGGTTCCGTGCAGTATCAGCCATCCCTTGCCCTCGACATCTGCAATCCGAGCGTTTTTGCCGCTGCCAACGGGGCCCGGGTAGCATAACCGCAAGGTCAAGGGTACGTCTTTCCAGTTTCCGCTCTGAAGTTGTTGAATAAGAGGCTGAAACTTGGGGTCTTTGCGGTCAAAATAGGCGTAGATGACATTGTTGTCGTCTGGATGCTTGATCTCCAGAAGCTCGCTGCCGGTTGGCAAGGCCTCGGGGGGAGATGTCTGGGGTTTAGAAGCTATGACTCTGAATAGTTTTGGTGAGGTGGGCTGGGTTTTGATGAATTCCTCCCAGTCCAATTCACTGTAACGGACAGAACTTTCCCAATCCACTCTGAATGAGTTGTCTGACTGCTCCTCGATGATGAGGCTAACAGGCTCGGCATTGGTAAAAATGGCCTGAGCATAGCCGAGACGATAGCCGGGCTCCTCCACTGGAAGCAGCCAGCCAAGGGCTTTCCATTCGAGGGGAGTGTGGGGATGACTGCGGTAGTAGTCCAGCATCAGCGGGCGGACCCTTTGGGGGTCTCGGCAGTAGGCTAGCTGTTGTTCCGCGGTGGAGGCACCGAAAAAGCCGCGGATGGTCTGCTCGATTTTCAGGCGCTTGTTCTCTATATCAGCTATCGAAGAGTCGGACGCAGCCGTACTGTTGTCATTTTTCTGGCTGGACGCCATTGGAGGTGCCAGGGTTTCGCTGCCTAGAAGAGCGGGCTGCTCCCTGGATTTTCCTGACCAGCGGCGCTCCATATCCTTCTCGTAGACAGACTGTACGTACTCAGGGTTCACCCGCGCGGATTCCCAGAGCTTGATCATGACGACGCGCACAACAGTGGCAATCATGACAACAAGGGCCAAACAGCCTAAAACTGTGGCTACGGCATTGATCATGGCTTCTCTACGCCGTGCTCGGCTGCGGCGCGGCGGATCATTGTCAACAATGCTCGGAGGGGTCATGGCAAACACGCGTTGGTGGAGCCGAAGGCGGGATTCGAACCCGCGACCCTCGCATTACGAATGCGATGCTCTACCACTGAGCTACTCCGGCGTGAACGTGTGACTTTCACTGTAAGCCGAAGATTATATAAGGGGTGGCTCGACCTTGTCATTTGCTTTCTTTAGGGGCACGAAAAAATCGTGCTTTTTTGTTGTTTTCGAGTGTGAACCGGGGGCAGCACACACTTGCGTGTGTGAAGCTGAGGGAGCAAATATAGGTTTTCTGATGAACGATCCGACCATGCCAGCACAGCCCGGTACTCCCTATGGCGAGTTTCTTGCCGAGCAGGAGGAGATTCAGCGCCTAAAGTGGCTGGCCAGCGAAAGTGAGGGACACGATATAGGCTTCGAATCTGCCCTAAATGACTGGGCGCAGAACCACCGTGCAAAGTGGCGTAACATGCGTAATCAGATGATGAAGCAGGCACAGGTCTGAGGTGGAGGTTTTTTTGGTGTGGCTGCTGACAATTGGCAGTCTTGGGCGGCGTTATGGCCGAGTCATGATGTCCCGAATCGCCTCCCTCGGAGCAATGCTCCTTCTATCCACCCTGAATGCACCGGCTGCTGCATGTAAAAACGTCCTTTTTATCATGGCTGATGACCTGCGTCCGGAACTTGGTTGTTACGGGGCTGCGGCCATCACCCCGAATCTGGATGCGCTGGCGCGTCGGGGGGTGCTGTTTCAGCGTGCCTACTGCCAGCAGGCGGTGTGTAATCCCTCACGCTCCTCCATGCTCACCGGATTGCGCCCTGGCACGTTGGGGCTCTATGTGAACGGGACACACTTCCGCGAACTGAAGCCAGATGTGGAGACGCTGCCGGGCTGGATGAAGGCGCACGGCTATACCACACGCTGCGTGGGCAAGATTTTCCACAACTGGCATACCAAGGAACATGGCGACCCGCGCGCTTGGAGCGCCCCGGAATTTCTGCACTATGCCAATCATGGAGACGATACCCCTCAGGTGAGCGGCCCTTTGCCGCCCAATTTGGCCACGACCACCGGCACCATGCACCTCTATGGCAAGGAGCCTATCTGTGAATGCCGGGATGTGCCTGACGAAGCCTACTACGACGGTCGCGTGGCAGCTGAGGCTGTGCGGGTCCTGGGAGAAGTGAAAGACAGGCCCTTTTTTCTAGCAGTAGGCTTCTGGAAACCGCATGCTCCTTTCAATGCTCCCAAGAAATACTGGGATCTTTATCAGCGGGACCGGCTGCCCGCTCTGAATCCGGCTCGACCTTTGGCGGCACCGGAAATCGCCTTCCACCAGAGCACGGAAGTTCTGGGACCGCCGGAAAAGCAACCGGTGCCTACCCGGGAGCAGGTGGCTGAGATGCGCCACGGCTACTATGCCGGCATCAGCTACATGGACGCCCAGCTGGGCAAGGTGACAGCCGCGCTGGCAAAACACGGTTTATTGGATTCCACCCTCATCGTTTTTTGGGGGGATCATGGTTACCACATCGGCGAGCATGGCCTCTGGGGCAAGACCACCAACTTTGAGCTGGATGCCCGTGTGCCGCTGATCCTGGTGCCGCCGAAGGCCCGGCATGCTGGGGTGCAGACTTTAGCTCTGGTGGAGATGGTGGATCTCTTTCCCACCATCACCGCTCTGTGTGATATACCACCGGCCCCAGGGCTGGATGGGATCAGTCTGGTGCCACTTTTGGACAATCCTGGCAGCACGCTCAAAGAGGCTGCCTACACTCAGCATCCGCGCCCGGCCTATGCCGACCGCACCAAGCGTGGACGCCCGGAGGTGATGGGCTTTAGCGTGCGCACTAACTCTCTTCGTTACACAGAGTGGCGGGACTATGACTCTGGGAGGGTGACGGCCACGGAGCTCTATGACCACAGCCGACAGGAGGCTGAGCTGGATAATTCGATCGCAACTCCGGCTGCCCCTGCAGCCTTGGAGCACGCCCGGAATTTACTGCATAGGCAGTTTCCGCCCGCGTCGCAGTAGACCAGGGGGCAAAAAAGCTCATTTAATGGTTGCCAAAGAGACCCGATTTTTGTTAATCATCTGAAAGTCACATGAAAAATCGTTTTCTACTCATCGCACTCAGCCTTTTCACCGTCTCTAGCATTGCCTATGGTGACATCCAGTCTCCTCCCGGCCACCACTATACTTGGAGCCGCAAGCTGAGCCGTGGAGTTGGCAATATCCTCTTCGGATGGTTTGAGTATCCTTCCGTTTGGAGGCATACCAATCAATCTGAAGGCAATGTAGCTGCTACTTCAGACATGATCGTTGAAGGCACCAAGCGCACCTTCGTGCGTGCTGGCTATGGAATCTACGAGATCGCAACCTTCATGGTTCCTAGCTGGAAAAAGACCTACCGTCCGCCGTATCATCACAAAGAAAACGTGGAAGGCTGGTGGGGCTACACGGAGTTCGCTCCGCAGATCGGTTTCCGCTCTGAGATTCCCTATTCCAGTTTCCAGAGCTGGTAATTTCGGCTAAAATTTTCCGCCTTTAAAGGCACAGGCTGTAATCAGCCTGTGCCTTTTCCTTTTGTTTGCAAAGCAGTCCGCCCGCTGGCAAGAAAGTAGCCCTCCTCCCATGCCCGAAGTCCATAAGATCGACATCAATCATGTGGCCAAACTGGCCCGTCTCAAGCTGACTGAAGAAGAAGCCAAGCACTATGCAGAACAGCTCGACGGTATTCTGAGCTACATCGATACCCTCACTCGTTACAATTTGGACGGAGTGGAGCCGACTGCCCATGCGATTCCCGTTTATGATGTGCTGCGCTCAGACGAGCCCCGCCCAGGTTTCACCCAAGAGCAGGCTCTTGCCAACGCTCCCAAACGCACTGCCGACCAGATTCAGATTCCGGCTGTGATCGAGTAGCGGCTGATTTGCTGGGTGCCCATCAGGGCATGGCTGTTTTTCCATCATTCTTTTTTCTCTCTCCTTCTTCTATATATGCTTGCCTCCTCCACTATCGCCGCCCTGCGGCAGGGCCTCACCAAGGGTGAAATCACCCCGCGTGATATCGTGCTGGACGTCGCCAAATCCATTGATGCCCGCAATTCGGAGCTTGGGGCCTATCTCTCTTGGGACGTGGAGGCAGCGCTGGCTGAGGCGGATTCTGCTGATATCTCCCGCCCTCTTGGAGGCATCCCCGTTGCAATTAAGGACAACATTAATGTCACAGGCCAGCCCTGCACGTGTGGGTCCCGTATTTTGGCGGAAAACTACACATCTCCTTACGACGCTGGTGCTATCCGCAGTCTGCGTGCCGGTGGTGCCATTCCGTTTGGAAGGCTGAACATGGACGAGTTTGCCATGGGCTCCAGCACGGAAAACTCTGCCTTGGGAGTGACACGCAATCCGCAGGATACCTCCCGCGTGCCGGGGGGCTCAAGCGGCGGCAGCGCCTCGGCTGTGGCTGGAAATATCGCTATCGCTGCGCTTGGTTCTGACACTGGAGGATCTATTCGTCAGCCAGCCGCTCTATGCGGATGTGTGGGCATCAAGCCTACGTATGGGCGCGTTTCTCGCTTCGGACTAGTGGCCTTCGCTTCATCTCTGGACCAAATCGGGCCGGTGACTAAGACCGTGCAGGATTCCGCCCTGCTGCTGAATCATCTTTGCGGCTACGACGCACATGATTCGACCTCTCTGAACGTGGATGTTCCGGACTTTACCGCCACACTGGGGCAGGATATCAAGGGGCTGCGCATCGGTCTGCCAAAGGAATATTACATCGACGGCATCCACCCGGGTGTCTCCGCTAGTGTGCAGGCAGCCATCCGCCAGCTGGAGTCCCTGGGGGCTATCATCAAGGAGATCAACCTTCCGCATACTGAGCTGGGTGTGGCCACCTATTACGTGCTGGCTCCGGCGGAGGCCTCTGCCAATCTTGCCCGCTTTGACGGTGTGCGCTATGGTCATCGCAGCAGCAGCGCCACTGACTTGCTGAGCCAGTACACGCTTTCCCGAGCCGAGGGCTTTGGCCCCGAAGTGAAGCGCCGCATCCTGCTCGGTACCTACATGCTCAGCTCCGGCTACTACGACGCCTACTACATTCGTGCTCAGAAGGCCCGCACGCTGATCCGGAATGACTTTACCGAAGCATTCAAGCAGGTGGATGTCATCCTTTCCCCCACGAGCCCGACACCCGCTCATAAACTAGGAGAGCTTAAGGACAACCCACTCGCGGCATATCTCGAGGACGTTTTCACCATTCCTGTGAACCTCGCAGGATTGCCCGGCATCAGCTTGCCCTGCGGCACAGTGGACGAAGACGGTAAGGCGCTGCCAGTAGGTCTGCAGATCGTTGGCAAGGCGCTCGACGAATCCACGGTGCTGCGCGTGGCACATGCTTATGAGCAGGCACGTGCTGTTTGAGGTAAAAATAGAATAAAATGCAGAGCAGTGTTTGACAAAACTACGCCCTGCACTACTCTCATCGCCCCGCTGGTTCATCCCACGCGGAACTGGCTAAGGCCAACGCACCCGTAGCTCAACGGATTAGAGCATCTGACTACGGATCAGAAGGTTTCAGGTTCGAATCCTGACGGGTGCGCCACTTGCTTTTAAAAGCAGGTTCTTTGTTTTCCTCTATTATGTCTTCCAACAGGCACGTCTGTTTCCCGGTCTCGTGTGCCCCTGCATGCGCATTGAGAGGATGCTTTTAAAGAGGCGAGGGTGATGTGCCTTTAGGGCTGAAAGTAATGATGAAATGCTCAGGAAAGACTTCGAAGCCATATTCGAGGCGAGCTTCCAAAATGAGAGCTTTGAGGATTCGGAATGACTCGAATGAGTCGGGATAGATGCTGAGGCTGACGTAGCCACCTCTGTGTTGGTAGCTTGCCAGGAGTCGTCTGATGGTGGTGATGTCGTTGATAAGAATGCCTTCAGACTTTTTGGGAATGGCCTCGAATTCCTCGTCCTTTTTAGGCACGCGCGTGAGCCCTGAAAAATTCTGTCCTGAGGCATCTTGGAGAGGGTAGAGGGCTCCATATTTGAGGATTACATTGTAGGGCGACTTGCTGCTTGTGCGCTCTTTGGGAAAGCGCACGTGCTCCGCTCGTTTCGCGTCTTCGGCAGAGGTTTTGTTGCGAATGCTCAGAATCTCTCCGGCCAGGTCACGGCCCTTTTGTTCGGCGGCCTGTTTGCGTGCCTTGGCATCGGCGATCTTTTGTTCGAGGGCACGAACTTCAGCCCGCAGTTCGGTGAGATCTCCAGCACGTTCTTTTGGCTGTGAGGTGTCTGAGTTGGCGTTTGTGGGCTGCTGCGTACGAATGCGGTCCAGGGTTGCCTGCAATTCATTGCGCTCCTGGATGAGCGACTGAAGAGGGTTCTGGCCTTTGGCCAGGTTTTGAGCATCGAGCTTCAGCAGGCCGGCTAGTTCATTTTGTGCCGCCAGAAGTCTTTCAGCTGAAAGCTTGCTCTGCGTCTCTGCCAGACTTGAGGATGCCGCTGGTTTGGGACTGTTGTGCTGGGTAAGAAGCGAAAGGAGACAGGAGATGAGAATGATGCCGCCAAAGACATTGCATAGAGTGTCCAGCAGGAGATCAAGGCTTTCATCCTTGTTGGCGCGGAGTTTTCTCATGGTGGCGTGGTTGCTGGCTGCCGCTTGGTGCGCTCTCTCGCGGGCTGGAGCTGGATGTGCTCAGGGATAAGATCGTAGCCGATCTCATAGCCAGCACCGCGGGTGCGGCGCGTGACCTCATTAAACTGGAGTACGGCGGAGGGTTTGAAGTAGAAAACGATGTAATGCCCATTAGCAGGGTAGGCAGAGAAGAGGGTCTGCATGAGCCCTTCAAGGGAGTCGGCCTTTCGTGCTTCGCTGTCATCAAAGGCTTGAATGCGGAATCCGGAACTAGCGACAGTGACAAGCACGGGATTTTTGCTGGTGGCGCTCTTTTCTGGAATAAGGTAGATGACGTCCTGCTGATCGGAGCTTTCCTGGAACTGACTCTGGGCTTTTTTGCGCTCACTTTCCATGGATGCGACTTTGGACTCAGCATCGGTTGCCTCCTTGGTTGTGGTTGGCAGGAGTTTTTTGAGGGATTCGATGATGGTGAGCAGCTTTTGTTTTTCGATGCGAATCTCTCGATCCACTGGGCGTTCTTCTGCCGGTATCACCGGAGTGCTGGCGGTAGGAGTGAGGCGGGCAATGGAGTTCCTGAGTTCGGCAATCATCCTTCGCACTGTTTCCTCTGTCTCACTGGGCGCGGGTGTAATAACAGCGGTTTTGTCCTTGAGTTTGGCGATCTGTTCCAGCGTCGTTTTCAGTGTCGCCGCCAGCGTTGTGTTGGGATCTGCCGTGGTGCTGGCCTTGCCGATGACTTCATCGAGATTCAGCGCTAGGAAAATGGTGATGATGATGAGAAAGCCGGTGGTGCCGGTGATGACGTCCTGAAAAGCGAAGAAGCTGACGGTGCTGCCATGGGATTTGGTGAATCGGCTTCTCATGCGGCGGCGGCGGGCTGAGGTGTGTCAGTCTTCCTGCAGCCGGAGTCTACCGGCCACCTGGCGGCTGCAGATGTCGTTGCAATTGTCGAGAAACTCTGACTCCATGGCCTGTAGAAAGCTGACAATAAGCTGAAGTGCAAAGGCGCAGACGAGAGCCACAAGCGTGGTTTCAAAGGCGGTGGCCAGGCCGCCGGTGACGGTTTTGAGCGAGGCCCGGATGGCCACGAGATCCCCACCGGCTGTGAGGGTGTCGGTAAAGGCGCCAATCGCCTGGCTGAGGCCCTGCACAGTGCCTATAAATCCGAGGACTGGGATTCCCCACATGAAGCCTTGGATGATGCCATAACTGGCCGCCACCTGAGCTTCATCATTCTCCGATTGTACCTTGAGGATGGCTGCCACATCGGCTGTGTGACCGATATTATGCAAATTGGCCAGCGCGAGGTCGATGCGGTTAAAGAGCACAAAGTGGTGGGGGTTGTCCACCAGGTGACACATGCGATCCCGCACCTCGCGTGCAGTGGCGGAGGTGAGGACGAATTCGGGTTCCTGCGGTATGATCGAGAGGCCGAATGAGCGCTGCTGGAAGAGAAGCTTGCGCCACTTGATGAAAAGCAGCGTCAGCGCCCAGAAGAAGAGCAGCATGGTGGGGTAGGGGCAGGGCCCGCGCTCCAGAAACATGGCGGCAAACCAGCGCGTATGGGGCCACTTTTGCTGCAAAAGAATAATGGTCGTGTAAAAGGTAGCAGCAAGGAGCAGAGCCAGGATGAAAGATGGCACCTTTCCTGGTGTGGTGAAGCGTCCGCCGTGAAAGCCAAACCTGCGCTCTACATCGCAACGTGACCAGTCGAGCACCTTGCGCGATGCCTCGTAGGGATTTCCGTTCGGGAGGGTGCCGGTGGTCATGGCGGAGTGAGTCTGCCTTGGTGAATGATTCTCCATGTCTGACAAAAAGGGATGTTTAAACGTGGCTCCTTTCGCGCATGCCTTGCTAGAGATCCTCCCAGAATATATCCGAAAGTACATAATCCATTGGGATGGCACGATTCATGTTTTGAACGACGCCGTTTTTCATCTGTCCCGAAGCAAGGGTTGTGATGCCAATGAGGGCGCCATCCTTGGTGCGAAAGAGCCCGCCACCACTGTTACCAGAGCTGATAGGTGCGGAGGTGCGGACATATTTTCCTTCGGACCAGTCGTCAAATGCTGAGATGACTCCGGAGGTTACGCTGATGCCCTCACCGAGAGCATTGCCTATGGCAACGCATTCCTGACCAGCCTTAAGTTCTGCAAGGCGCGCCGATTTCAGCGGCTCCATCTTGGCATTGCTGCCGTCTTTGCAGCGCACCATGGCCAGATCCAATTCGTAGCGGCCCTTTTTCACGACTTCGAATGGGATTTCCTCTCCGTTGAATTCGAGAAAGTAATGGACATCCTTTGCCCCCTTTGGAATTACAACCACGTGTTTGTTGGTTACAAAATAGGCGTAGCCACCTTCATTCTTGATGTGTACGGCGCTGCCAGTGGAACCCGCTTGAATCAAGCCGCCCTTTTTACTATCGGGCTCTTTCCAGATAGCGTTGATGCGGATGACATGCGGAGATTTGAGTGTGGCGACATCTTCGTTGGATAGGATCTGTTCTTTATGTGCCGGCTCACTTGCCTTGATCGGCTGGTTATCGGTGTTTGGATTTTCATTCTTTCTCGCTTCCTGCATGGCTGTTTTTTCAGACGAGGTGTCAATGCGCTGAGGAGAGAAGTGCTGGCTGGCCAGGACATAGACAAGGACCAGTGCCAGCATAAGACAGGCTGTGCCTGAGAGTATGATCGCAGGCCAGAACCAGGCGGGCTTTAGCTGGGTGCTGCGTTCCCTGTGTCTGGCCAGACGTTGCGGCTGCGCAGGCTCCGACATGGCCTCGTCATAGCTGGGCAGGGGCTCGTGACTGCTGGGCTGATCTGGTGGCGACTGGTTCTGGTAGTCAAAGGCAGAAAGGGCTGCCGCAGCGTACTGGGCGCGGTACTGCTCCAGGTAGTCCCGGAGCACCTGCCACCGTCCGTTTGCATGGATCTTGTACATGGAGTGCAGATCTCCAGTGACGAGCGCAGCCTCGATGTCCTCAAACCTGTAGCCGGACTTTCTGATTCCGCGCCATTCCAGAGTGTAAGTCAAGTCATCCATATCAGGGCTGGGTTAGGAAAAGGGATTCGCCAGAAAAGGGCTTGAGATCTGATCCAGTTCCTGAGGCTGAGAGTGCCTCTTTGTATTGTCGCAGCAGGGCCTGCCGGTCTGCGGGCACGTAGAAAACAGGGCTGAGTGGCAAAGCGCCTGGAGCGGAAATATGGCTGAATGTGGAGGAGCCGGCGGGGGATGGGTTGGCCACCATCAGCGGCTTGCCGCCTTCTTTGCCCAGAACCCAAAGCTCTGCAGCACCGCGCCCCTGTTGATTTAGGGAGAGGGTTAAGTCTGATTCCACATAACCGGCAAATTTCAGCCCAGCGGTGATGGCGGCACGCAGGTAGGTCCTGTGGGCGTTGGCTTCCGTCTGATAAGTGCGTTTTTTGCAAGCGGCAAAAAACTCGCTTAGTGGAACTGTCCATTTTTTGCGGCTCGACTCCACCAGCCAGTCCTCGCTACGCAGGGGGCTGTTTGCCAGAATCTGGTGCAGCTTTTGCAGGTCCTGCTGTAGGCTGGGGCTGTAGTGCAGGCCCCAGTCACGCGGGCGCAGCAGCATCATGCTTTCCAGTTTCAAGAGTACGCAGGCTTTGGCCAAAGGCGCGTCGTGCGTGTCTTGCACCAGCCTGTCGCACACTTCCTGGATGGTCTTGTACATTCGTTCGCCCTTCTCGTCTGTCACGCGGTTGAGCGCGAGCTGGTTCATCATCTCACTGGCCTGGCTAAGGCGGGAGTTGAGCACGGCGTCTCCCTGATATTCGCCTAAAATGCCAACGCGGGTCAGACTTCTCTGAATGAAAAGAACGGAAGTTTGGGTGATGTCCGGCTCATAAAACTTGGCGCTCCAGCGTGTGGAACTGCCTACGATGGATTGTTCCGGCTTGCCTACAGACCAGTAGGTGGAGTTGGGCTTTTTGCTGGAGTAATGAGTTATTGTGTTTTCAAAGATGTTGTTGAGAAACTCATCGTGCAGCAGGCCCAGGATCGTTTTCAGTTCGGAGCCCAGCAGGGTGTCTGGCACCATTTGGCGGCCTGATTTGTCATCCAAGATTGCCTGCAATACCTCCAGGTCTCCTCCAGTGAAAAGGGCTGCCTGAAACGCTTTTTCGCCAGGCATGGTGTCCAGCATTTTCAGAGATGCCGCGGCTTCGGCAAATTTGACGGCCTGCCACTTGGCGATGGCCTTTCGGTAGTCTTCCAACGTAGTGGCGCGAGCCGTTTCTGCGCGGAGGTCCGCGAAAGAACTCAGATCCTTTTGGAAGGTGTCTGTCTGCTGGCGGAGTGCGCGAATGCGGCTGCTCAGATCGGCGGGCAGTGTGAGCGCTGGCACCTCAGGCTTGAGAAGGGCTTCGAGCGGCTTGAGCTGCTGCTCTATGCCTTTGATGCTGGTGCTGATGCTGGTTGTCAGCTTCTCATGGGTAAGTTCGCTGGCGCTGCGCTGTTCCAGCTCTGTGAGGGTGGTGGTCGTGCTGGCCGTAAGCTGCTTCAGAGTCGCGGCCAGGTGCAAGTCCGCTTTGGTCTTGAGCGCCGCCAGGCGATTTCTGGGCGACGCGGCCAGGTCGCCACCCAGTTGTTTGACGAGAGCTTCGGCGTCATCCAGCTGGCGCAGCAACTTCACGGGAGGCAGGCTGGTGCTGTCTCCACTGAATGATTTCTCCAGCGCCAGCAGGGCATCTTCCGCCTGTTTGTCGATGCCACGGCTTTTGGAGGCCCAGGAGTTCACCTCCTCGATCTTCGCCTGCAGGTAGGGCCAGCGAAGCAGCAGATCCTCATCTTTGCGCAGCGTTTTGATCAGGTCTTCCGCCGCCCCGGTGTTTTCCTTGCTCTGATACGAGGCCAGCTCTTGGGTAAGCGTCCAAGCCTTCCAGGCGTGCAGGCCAACGGCGGAGACGCAGCATAGCACTGCCAGTGTTCCGGCGGCCAGCGCCATGCTGCGCAGGCGCATGCCGCGCTGCATGCCCTCCAGGCGGGCTCGGAGTTCATGGCCTGCGGCACGCAGCCGGTTTAGAGATTCCGCTTCCACTGGCAGGTGGTAGCCCTCAAGTTCCTTCCATCGCTTGACGAAGGTTTCGTCCTTCTCCGCGATCTCCTCGTAGGTCACTCCGGAGCCTGTAAGCAGCCGGGTCTCCACTTCCTGCACGAAAGAGAGGAATCCTTTCAGCGTACGCTCAAAGTTGTGCTGCTTTTCATCCGCAGCTTTTGACTTGGCATGGTACTGCGTCAGCTCTGCGATGACGCTCTGCTGGCCATCATCCGCTGGCACCAGTCCATGCTCTTTGAAAAGAGAGTCGAGATCTGCGAGCATCTGGCCCACCTGCCGCCATTGGCCCTCAGCTTTCATTTTTTGGATGACAGCGAGCGTGTCTGGCACATGTGCTTCCGCCTGCCTGCGCCGCAGGGCGGCGCGCACGTCTTCTCCTTGCTGGAAGACATCCAACCGCTCCAGCTTGGAAGGCGGAGCCATGGCTTTGATGCTTTCCGTCAGGGTGGCAATGCACTCCTCATCATCTGTTTTCAGCGCCTCGCGCAGTTCGTCCATCTTTTCCTGCAGCGCCTTGTTCTCCAGGCGCTGCAGCTCCTTTTGGGCGTTGTCATCCTGAGGGTTGAGCTTGAGGATTGTCCTGATTATGCGGATGGACTTTTCATCGTCGCGGGACAGCACGGCGGCACGAAAATCCTTATAGAGCGGATGATTCGCCGAAATGCCCTTTGCGTAAAGGGCCTCCAACTCGCACACGGAGTTCGCGTCCAGGCGAGGAGCCGCTTTGAGACCATGGGTCTCGCAGTAAATCTGCCAGTTCTTTTCCTCGCCAAAGCTAAGCGCAGCAACGAGGTCCAGCAGGGGCGGTTCTTCCTCGGCCACTTGAAGGGCCTGATAATCGCTGCCTTTTTGCAGCATGGCGCTGACGCGGTCCAGCCTGCGCTCCGCATCCGTGCAGTTCTGAGCATAGACGAAAGCAGCATCCGTCAAAGCTGAAGGAGGCATTTCCTCTTTCAAGGCGGCACGAATGGCCTGGATGGCTTGTGGAAGAGGTTTCACGGGTTGACGGGTTTGGAATTAGACGTGGCTGCAGGTATGACTCTCAGCTTACATAGTTCGACCTTGTCGGGCGTTGCAACGACGAGCGTGTAATCTCCTGGCATGAGGTCGAAATGCACGGCGGACGGGCCTGAGATGCTCTGCAGCCTGTCCTGTAGCGTCCGCAGCTTGATCTCCTTGTCGCTTCTGGCTTTCGTGTAGTTGTCTCTCCTGATGTCCTTTTCCCGGGCCGTGGCTTTCGACGTTTCCAGAGCGGCTAGGTCGGCGTTGTCTTTGACGATTCCTGCCTCCAGTTCCTTGATCTGTCGTTCTAGGCCGTTTCGTTCGAGTGCGAAGGAAGACTGCATCTGCGGCGGCATCACCTCAAAATTGGAGTCTCCAGATTTTCGCAAAGAGAAGATCTTCTGTTCGGAGAAAGAACCTTCACGCCGCAGCGAGTACTCAGGAGCCGAGGCGCCAGCCAGGTGCAGTCGTCCCAGAAAACCTGCGGGCAGGTTCAGTGTTGTCGTGGTGGCGTTGTCTGCAGTGGCTTCAATGACCCGGGCAAAGACGGGTCTGGTAGCCGTGCTGCTCAAAGGCAGAATACGCAGATCGAAAAGGACCTTCATGCCATCCTTGTCGCGAGCCACCATCCTGATGCCGTCAGGAGACAGGCTATAAGACTCCGGCAGCGAGGTGAGGCTTCCCGTTTCAGAAAATGTCAGCGTGTCCACCGCCGCGGCAGTGATCTTTGGCCCAAACATGAGGTCATTCCGGCCATCCAGACTAATGAGTGCCCACCTCTTCAGTTCGCCGTCCTTGGTTTCAGTCTTGCCATCAGGGGGGGGATGGGCATCCCGGCTCGCTCCCACGTAGAGCTGCATGCCGGCTTCCACAGGCAATCCAGTAATCTTGCCAGCGGCAGCTTCCCCAGACTGCAGTAGATGGATAAAAATGGGAGAGGTGCCTGTGGGGGAATCTGCATCTTCCACAGGTGCCGCCAGTTTAGGTTTTTCTTTCCCAGCAGGCTTGGTACTTCCTGAGGCTACGGCCACGCGCATGGCAGGAGGTTTGACTCCTGCTGCCAAGGCGCGCAGCCACTCGGGGAGAGACATGTCTGCAAGGGTCTGCTGCGCTGACGCATAGCCGCCGGGGCCATCCAAAGCTGCCCATGTAGTCAGCCATTTTTTCACCTCGGCATCCACCGGGACGGAGCCTTCTTCGGTGAGTTCGAAAAGCTGCTCCCATTCTCTTCGACTGTTCTGTGCCGGGGGCGTACTACGCAGAGAGTCCTTGGCTATTTCCTTCAGCTTTTTGATCAAGGCATCTGCTGGAGGAGGGCTGATTTTCAGACTCACATATGCGCGCAGCTGTCTCCACAGCTTGGCACGTGCTTCCTGCCATTTACCAAGGGTCTCGTTTATCTTCGCGGCCTGCAATGGGCCTTGGTCGGGGCGGAGGTGGCTCCACGGATCATTGTGGAGAGCCGTCCATTCTTTCAGCAGGAGAGAGAAGCTTCTGAGATCATCCCGGTTTTCATTAGGCAGAGGCAGATCGATCTGCTCTTCTGGTTGGTTGAGCACTTTGCGCATGCCCTGGAAAAAGTCACGGTGAGACTGCAGCAGCGACTGTCCTGTCTCCCAGCTGGTCTGGCTTTCGAGAAATTTCCGTGTGTCATCCAGCAGCAGATCGTATTCCTGCCATGTTTTGGCGATGGCGCTGACATAGGCATCCTCGGCCAGATGCTGCTGCTTCTGGTGATGGAATTTGAGAATCAGTCCTCCGCCCACAATCAAGATGAGCACGGCAGCCACCAGAAGTGAAAAACCAATATAGTTTTTGCCCTTGGCCGCAGTCCGTTTCTGGTTCGATTCTGGAGCCCAATTGCCCAAGGTGCTGGCTGTTTGAGATGCGGGGCTCTCCTGGTGCACTTTTTTCTGCTGCGCGGCAGGAAGCGGGAACGATGCTTGCGGTGGGGGCAGGGCAGTGCTTTCGGGGCTCACTGGCTGCTGCTCTGGTTCCGGGGGGAGAGGCAGTGTGGACGGATTGGTGAGATCCAGCAGCGTCCGGCTGGAGTTCTCCACCTGGGAGCGCAGTGGTGATGAATCTGGCAGAGCTATCCAGCGGAAATCTGCAGGGTCATCTGTGGGTTCCAAGCAGGTGGTAAACCTGCACTGCCAGGCCTGGGCAGTTTCTTGCTGCAGTGATTCTTGGAACAGCTCAAGGGTGTTAACTCCGGCAGGGGTGATAAGGTAGCAGCCTTTGAGGACATCGCGCGACCACAGGATGCCAGCAGAGGCCTGGCTGCCTGTGATCGAAGACCAAGAGTGAGAGGCCGGTGCTTTGAATGCCGACAGGTCCACCTCTTCTGCGGCATCAAGGTAGCGCGGGCCATCTGTCCATGAACGACGCCAGTGCATGCCATGCAGCACATCTGCTGGCGTGATGCCAGCTGCGGCGAGGGTGCGTGCCTCGCGCGGCTCGACGATCAGGTGATGGGCGATGTGGTTGGTGCGTCCGGTGTAGTCAGAGCCGGCATCCTGCAGACAACTCAGCACATGATAGCTGCCCGAGCCCACCGTCAGAATGCGGCAGGCGTAGATGATGCGCCGTGGGTCATGACCTGGCAGGCGTGCGAACTGGCTGAAGCGTTCAACAGAGGAGGCCAGCATGCCGCTCACGGCGCGGTGGCGAGCCACCGTGCCAAAGCCAGTGCGCCCCGCCTCGAGCAGCCTCGGCGCGCTGGTATAGATGAGTTGCCAGGCCATGAGAGATCAATGTACTGGAGTGGATGGGATCATTTCTGGCGTCGTCTGCGTCAGCACCCAAAGCGTGGGGCCTTCCACGTGCTTGGGGTTCAGTTGTTTCGGATCCGGGCCGATACGAGTTGTGCCTTCGTGGTCAAGAAACTCCACCGGTGAGCAGCCCAGCGGGCTGACTGCGAAGTAGCAGACATTAGAAGAGATGGCCTCAGCATTGGCAACGATGGAGGGGCAAACCCGCACCATGAAGGTTCGGATGCGCTCAGAGTTCTTTTGAATGTTTTCCTGGCTGATCCTGCCGTCCTCCACTGCTGGTAGCAGCGGTTGTTTGCCAAGCAGGGGTGCCCAGGTGTCATACTTGCCCACCATCACGGCCAGTGGCGTGGCGACTCGCTGGCGTGAATCCATGCCGAGCAGGCTTTTGATGCGGACTTCGGTCTCGGCCAGAATGACATCCTGCTGATCAATGCGGTGGTTTTTGATCTGAGGATCAGTCACACCTTTCATCATGGCGCGGAACTCGCTGTTATGCAGCGGATCAAAAAGGAAGAAAATGCCCGAAGCCACGGCGATATGCTGCGCGCCAGGGGAGTCGGCGCTGTTTCGAGTGGGTTCAAAATGCTCGCCCGCATTGTCATAAAAAACCATGGAGAAGCTGTTCTCGGGGGTGGCGGGATTAGAGAGCTTGAAAATGAAAGGCTTTGGCAGACGCACTTTCCGGCCCTGGCGCGGCAGGGTCTCATAGAGGGCACCTTCCAGGTCGGTCTTTGCCAGAAAAGCCTCTTGAGGAGTCGAGGCCGAAAACAGCTGCGTCTTCATCTGGGTGAGGATGACGTTCGCCGAGGGATCAGAGTCGCGGAAGGTGATGCCGAAGTTTTGGAACAACGAGTTTTGCAGCACCTTGATCAACACGCTGAGGTAGTAGGACTTCCCAGAGGAGGGGGCGCCCACAATGGAGAATATGTGGTGCGGTTGATCCAGGAATCCGGGCGGGAGCTTTCGGCGGCAGTGCGGACAGGCCTGCTCCGATGTGGCCAGCCCCATGGCATCCAGTGCCTGACCGCGGTCATTGAAGCGTGTGGCATTAAAGCGCTGCATGGCCTCCTCCCCGAGGAGCGGATCGCCGCGCAGGCTGTTGTGCACCGCTATGTTCATGGCATCGCCACGGTCAAATTTGAACCAGCAGATGGGGCAGGTGAACTCCCCATACTCGCTGTTCACCTCAGCCACCTTCATCTCGGGCTCCGCAGACGCACGTTGGGAGCTCTGCATCTGCTGCGCTGGCGGTGGAGCTTCTTCAGCACCGCTGTATCGTTCAAACCAGGCCGCTTTATGCGCGGGCAGGGTCGAGGGAGGCGGTATTTTGAGGATGTCCATGGCGTCATGCACATAGAACCCCATTTGTTCCAAGCCGGTGGGCACCAGCAGCAGTTGTTTGCGCGCATTGGCTGAAAATTGAGCCAGCCAGCTCCTCAAAAACTCCGGCCCGAACGGGCCGTTCCAGTCATGCTGCTCGCTGTTATAAACGTGCCAGGTGTTTTCCTGGCCCTGTGCCAGCCACTGGCTGGCGTCGGTTCCGTGCTTGAAGGCCAGCAACTGGCCGTATCCCGCCACGGTGTGTTCGTCTCCGGGCATGGATCGGAAGTGGGTGGATTCTGCGCCATCAATCTTCACAGCGCCGCTGAACTGAAAGTCCACGGCCTGTCCGGTCTTGGTCACCTTGCACAGAACTTGGGGACAATGCGGAGAGCTAAGCTGGAAGTCTGCCTGCCTTGATGCACCAATCATGTAGCTGCCATCTTTAAAAATGGCGCGGTCTCCGGTGACGCAGTTCAAAATGCAAATGGGGGAGTGGTTACCGTTGATCATGGGCAGCTGCTTTATCGAGAGAGTTGGGTGTTAGGTGCTTTCAAAGAAGCTTGCTTAGACTTTTTCTAATGGAACGTGCTTGTATGGAGCATGACTCATCTGAACTGTCATGGGCAATAAGCAGTCTGCAATGAGTTGATCAGGAAAATTGATAAAGCAATTTAGGGCTTTCTGATTTTTTGGCCGCATGTCGAAGCGTCGCGGCTCTGCATTATGCCTATTTTGCCCCCGCAGGTTTCAAGTGCTTGTCGAAGAACGCGATCATAGGGCTCTCGGTCTTCTCCAGCGGCACGCCTTTGAGTCCGTGGCCCGCGCCTTCGAAGGCAATGAGTTCGGCTTCGACACTGGCGGCCTTGAGCTTGTCCACGATCCAAGAGGCCTGCTCAAAGGCCACGTATTCATCCGCCGTGCCATGCAGGTAGAGTGTGGGGGCCGCATTGGGTGTCACCCAATAGAGAGGGCTGCTGATGATGTGCTCCTTGCGCTTGGTGCTGAGGTCGCCGCCGAGAAAGAGCGGCAGCACGTCTTTGGCATCCACGCTTTTGTCGTAGCTTTTGGTGAAATCGCTCGGACCGTAGAAATTGACCACACAGCTCACGGCGCTGCTTTGGCCTGGGTTGCCGCCTTCACCCTCAAACTGGGGCACCCCCGCCGTGACCCCGAGGAACTGCGCCAAGTGCCCGCCGGCGGAGCCGCCCATGGCTCCGATGCGCGCGGGGTCCACGTGATACATAGCGGCGTTGGCCCGCAGCCAGCGTACGGCGGCCTTGCAGTCATGTATGGCAGCGGGGAAGGGATAGGCGGGTGCCAGGCGGTAGGTGACGGTGATGGCCACATAGCCGTGCTGCGCGAGGGTGAGCAGGAGCTTGTCGTAGCCCTCGCGCTTGCCTGCTCGGAAGCCACCTCCATGAATACAGACGATGGCAGGGAAGGGGCCCTGGCCTTCCTTTGGCTGCGCCAGGTTCACCTGCAGGTGCTGGTTGTCGGGGTTGGAAAACTCGATGTCACGCGTGAAGGTCACGTTGTCCGGGATGGCAAGTTCGGCGGCATGAGCGGTGGCGAGCAGTAGCAGGGAGGCAATGAGGTGGCGCATGAGGTGATGAAATGAGAAAGCGCTGGTTCTAAAGGCCCACGCGGGCAGGGAGTTTCAGTGGCGGATGATGGCGTGGACAGGTTTGGAGAAACCTTTTCAACAGCAGGGTGTTACAGAGCTTCACTCCACCATGAAGACCCTGACCCTCTCCATGATCCTGCTGGCCCCTCTGGCTCCGCTTGCTGCCGACACCGCAGCAGAGACGGCTCATGCTGGAATCACGCCAGATCAGCTGCAGTTCTTTGAGAAAAACATCCGCCCCGTCCTGGTGCAGTCCTGCTACAAGTGCCACTCCAGCGAGCCCACGGCCAAGGTCAAAGGCGGCCTGACGCTGGATACCAAGCAGGCCACGCTGCTGGGCGGGGAATCCGGGCATCCGGGGGTGACCCCGGGCAGTGTGGCGCAGAGCAGCATCTATGAGGCCATGACCTGGAAGAACGATGACATGCAGATGCCGCCCAAGCAGAAGCTCCCGGACGAGGTGATCGCCAATTTTAAAAAGTGGATCGAGATGGGCGCGCCAGACCCGCGTGAAAACAAGGTGGCCAACGCCAGTGGCGGCAAGCGCGTGATCGACATGGACGAAGGAAGGAAGCACTGGTCCTTTCAGAAGCCGGTGAAGCAAGATCCCCCGGCGGTGAAGACCGATGGATGGGCCAAAACGCCGATCGACCAGTTTGTGCTGGCGGGCATGGAGGCCAATGGCGTGCATCCTGTGCGCGATGCCGACAGGCCCACGCTGATTCGCCGCATCGCCTTTGATCTCACGGGCCTGCCGCCGACGCCGGATGAAGTGCGCACCTTTGTGGCAGACCAGTCCCCTGATGCGGTGAAACGCGTGGTGGACATGTATCTGGACTCTGAGCGCTACGGCGAACGCTGGGCACGGCACTGGCTGGATGTGGCGCGCTATGCGGAAAGCAGCGGCAAGGAGGTGAACGTGCTCTACCCGCACGCCTGGCGTTACCGTGATTATGTCATTGAGTCATTCAAGAAGGACAAGCCTTACGATCAGTTTCTCAAAGAGCAGATCGCAGGAGACCTGCTGAAGTTTGACAACAAGCGCGACCAAGCTAGCAAGATCGTGGCCACAGGCTTCCTGGCCATCGGCTCGAAGGGGCACAACAACCGTGATCGTCGCCAGTTCGCCATGGATCTGGTAGATGAACAGATCGATGCGGTGTCACAGTCCATGCTGGGACTCACTCTGGCCTGTGCGCGCTGCCATGACCACAAGTTTGATCCCGTGACGCAGCGTGACTATTACGCCCTTGCGGGCATCTTCCTGAGCAGCGAGACTTTGTTCGGCACCTACGAGCAGCTCCAAAACAACAACACGGCTGGGCTGATTGAGCTGGATCGTGCAGCGGAGCAGACGAGTGCCGTATCACGCATCTCACGCGCCGAGGTGGCCGAGTTGAAAACCAGCTACGAGCGGGCTCAGACATCTGCCGCAGAAATGCAGCGGGAGGTTTTCTCCATGACTGCGGAGCAGCGTACGAAGGCGGGCGTTAACACCTTCCTGCGTGTGCGTGGATCGCGCGACCGTGCAGCGGAGATCAAAGCAGACATGGATTTGTTTAATGATGACGGCACGCCGCGCACCCTGGCCATGGGAGTGCTGGACCGCCCCAATCCCATCAACAGCCCAATACTCGTGCGTGGAGACATCAAGCAGCCCGGAGATGTGGTGCCACGCGGCCTCGTGGAGGTACTGTGTGCCAAGGGCGAACCGCTGAACATCAGTCCGCAGAGCGGCAGCGGCCGCCTGGACCTGGCCTTCTGGATTGCCTCCAAAGACAATCCCCTGACCGCCCGCGTGATGGCCAATCGCGTGTGGCTGAAGCTCATGGGCGCCGGCATCGTGCCTACGCCGGACAACTTTGGCACCATGGGCCAGAAGCCAACGCATCCGGAACTGCTGGACTACCTGGCGGTCACTTTCATGGAAAACGGCTGGTCGGTGAAAAAGCTCATCCGTGAGATCATGCTGAGCCGTGTTTACCAGATGGGCTCAACCTATGATGCGGCAAACTACGCCCACGACCCTGATAACAAATACCACTGGCGCATGAATCAGCGCCGCCTGGATGCCGAGGCTATCCGCGATGCCATGTTGGCCGTGGGAGGCAAACTCAACTTCTACCCCGTGGATGGCTCACCCGTGGCGCTGATGGGCGAGGGGCGTCAGGGCATGTTCTCCGCTATGCGCGGAGACCTCAGCAACAAACCCTACAACTACCGCTCCATCTACATCCCGATCATCCGCGACCAGATTCCCGAGATGCTCTCTGTCTTTGATTTCCCGGATGCCAGTCTCGTCAACGGTGACCGCGACACTACCAATGTGCCCTCGCAGAGCCTCTACCTGCTGAACAATTCGCAGGCTCAAAATGCGGCGGATGCGTTTGCGCAACGCATCGCCCAGTACAAGGGCAGTTCCGCCGAGCGCCTGAGCTATGCCTACGAGCTAGCCTTTGGACGTGAACCCACCACGCAGGAGAAGAGCGCCATCAGCAACTTCTGGATGCGCTTCCAGCAGCAGGTGGCCAAAAGCGGCGGCAACAACAAGGATTCCCGCGACCGCTCCGAGTTTGCCGCACTGTCCGCTTTCTGCCAGAGCCTGATCGCCAGCGCCGAGTTTCGCTACCTGAACTGATCCCCATCTCACCCACGCAACATCATGAACACGACCCCCTTTTCACGGCGCGAGTTTTTGAAGACCAGCTCCAGCGGCTTTGGCTACCTGGCCTTTGCCGCGCTGGCTCAGCAGCAGGTGCTGCGTGCTGCACAGCAGACTGCCGCAGGCCCGCTGGCCCCCAAGGCACCCCACTTTACCGCTCGCGCCAAACACGTGATCTTTCTCTGCATGCAGGGGGCGCCCTCCCACGTGGACACCTTTGACTACAAGCCCAAACTGGCGGCCGATTCCGGCAAAAACGCTCCGTCAGCCGCAGGCCGCTACGGCACGGCCAAGCTGATGGGCTCTCCCTGGAAATTCACCCGCAATGGCAAAAGCGGCCTCTACATTTCCGAACTCTTCCCCAATCTGGGAAAGCACGCCGATGAGATGTGCATCCTCAACTCCATGGCCACAGACCTGCCGGCACATCCGCAGGCCTTTTCGCAGCTGCATACCGGCACCACGCAGTTTGTGCGCCCATCCCTGGGCTCCTGGGCATTGTATGGCCTTGGCACGCTCAATGAAAACCTGCCCGGCTTCATCACGGTGAATCCACCTGCGAATGCCACGCGCACCTATGGCAGCGCCTTCCTGCCTGCCATCTACCAAGGCACTAAGATCGGCGGAGGCGGCTTTCCGGGCGGTGGCCAGGGGCGTCGATTTGGCGGCATGGCTCCGCAGTCCACTGTGGCCAATATCAAGAACGACCGTTACAGCACCGAGGAGCAACGCACGCAGTTGGATCTGGTGCAGGCGCTCAACAGGTCGCGCATGCAGCTCGACGGCGGCGTGAGCCCCGAGGTGGAAGGGGTGATCGAGTCCTACGAGCTGGCCTTCCGCATGCAGGCGGAGGTTCCGAAAGTCATGGATCTAAGCAAGGAGACCGCCGCCACCAAGGCGCTCTACGGCATCGACGATCAGGAGACGGACACCTTTGGCAAGCAGTGCCTCATGGCACGCAAGTTTGTCGAGGCCGGCGTGCGATTCATCGAAATCACCAATGGCAATTGGGACCAGCACACCAACCTCAAGGCTTCGCTGGAGCGCAACACGGCGGCGATTGACAAGCCTATCGCGGGCCTGCTCACCGACCTCAAGCAGCGCGGACTTCTCAAAGACACGCTGGTCATCTGGGGAGGTGAGTTTGGCCGCACCCCCCATAGCCAGGGTGAAGACGGACGCGATCACAACAACAAGGGCTTCTCCATGTGGATGGCCGGCGGCGGGGTGAAAGGCGGGATGAACTACGGCATGACGGATGACTACGGCTACGAGGCCGTGCTGAACAAGATGCACGTGCATGACTGGCACGCCACAGTGCTGGCGCTGCTGGGCCTTGATCACGAGCGTCTTACCTACCGCTATGCAGGCCGTGACTTCCGCCTGACAGATGTTTACGGCACGGTGGCCAGGGAGATCATGGTATGAAGCCTTAGTTTTGTCCTCTCTTGTGACGCATGCGTTGCAATGGTCGTGATTGGCCTTATCAATGGCGCAGCCAATGGGTAACCGCGCCTCAGAACTCGACTTGCAGATGTCTCCCAGTCTCGATCTGGGCGATTCTTCCGGCGATATGACTTCTGGTGGTGCGGAGGCCGAGGTTCCTGTTTCGGAGGCTGCACGGCGCTTGGAAACGCTGATAGAAGCCGAATTGCCTGAGGAACTGCGCAGCTCCGCCAGGGGGCTTCTACGCGCCGTGGTGAACAAAGTGGCCGTGCCCGGGCATTTCGACGCTTTTTGCTGCCAGGCCTTTGCCAAACCTGAATGGGCGGCAGTCAGCAGCCGGCTCATCGCCGAGATGTTCGAGGAAGATGAGGATCAGCTGGCAGAAATGGCTCGCATCCCGGATCTCGTCATCGAAATGAGCAGCGGGGAGGTTAGCGTGACGTGCATGGTGGCTTCTCGCTGGGCGGCACGCGGAGAGACGCATCGACTTTCTCGTCTCGCAGATGCCATCGTGGCATCCCACGCTGCCAAGAATGTACACTCGGTGGATATTATGCTGGCTCTAGCGGCCACGCTGGCTGTCACGCGTTTCTCGCGCGCTGAGCAGCTTTTCAATGCCGCGCAGCCTCTTGCCACAGAAGAGCACCAGGAGCCGCTGGCGGATGCCCGGCGATGGCTGGCCGCCGGACGGGTTGTGTGCAGCGCCGCCCAGGACGAGCGTGATTTCTGGGATCTGCGCCTGCGCAGACCCAAGACAGCTTGGAGTTGGCATAACAAAGCGGAACTTGAGGCACTCGACCATCTTTCTGAATGGCTGACGGCGGATGCTGAAGGAGCTGATCTCTATAAAGCAATCCTTCCCCAATGCTGGTGGGGGCTGGCCATGAAGTTTGCCCAGGCTCAGGACAAACTGGCGCAGTCTGTCCGTAAGCCTGAGCAGGACAAGGCGGAAAGCCCGTTTGCCATCCGCACTCCTGTGGAAGCGCCGCCATCGCAGCAGGACCTCGCAAATCGGGAGTTTCGCCCCCATCCACAGGCCACGCCGCTGGCACGTTTTCTTCTGCCTTGGTTCTGCGGCTGTCTGGCCATGATCCTGACCGTGCTTGTTCTGCCACGTGAATTTGTGGTGCGCATTCTGGATACCCTCAAGCCGCGGGCGGACATAACGACTCAGGCAGAGCTGACCGCTTGGCGCAACGATACCCTGAAGCAAAAGGCTGCTGAACTCGCGCTATACACTCCCCAGCATGACAAGGCTAAAACTGGGAGCTGGAGTGAGAATGAAGAAACACTCACCGGCAGAGGTAAAGAGATGCCCTTCGAGAGTTCGCAGTATATGCAGCTTCTAGTCTGGCTGCATCTAGATCCACCTAATGATGCCGAGGTGCGCAGACAGGTGTGTTACCAATTGCTCAAGAGGGTGAAGGCGGATGCTATTTCCCTTTGGGAGCTGTTGCTCTACCCCGGCTCCTCCAACGCCGATGAGATCAAGGCCGTAGCCCGGGAAGCCCTGGCAGATCCATCGTATTCATGGTCCGCAGATGAGAAGAAGCGTCTCGGCATGATTATTGCGCATGATGTAACCTCGCACATGGTGTCACTAAAGCCCCCCCACATGAAGTAGTTGGAGAGAGAGGGGGGTGAGTTTCAAAAATGCCAATATCTCATTTTTGAGTGGCTTTGGCATTTTCTGGATTTGATAAAATTACTAGTTGAGGGGATTTTTTCCATGATATGGCTGAAAGATTAAAATATGTCGTCAAATTACCAGACTTTTCAGAAAATCTTTGCATTTTTGAGCCACAACCCTTAGATTCGAGAATAATATGAGCTTGGACGCGGCGCTAAATCTTTATTCGGACGCGGCAGGTTTATATGGTTCATTTACATCGTTATGATTGAGGAGCTTCAGCAGTTTGGCAGCCTTTCAGTAGCGCATCGCACCGGTGGAGCGCCGGTGGAATTGGTGCGTTCCAAGGAGGAGGTCGTCTTCCTGGCATTCGACAACCGGATCGCCCGGTTGGTGGAGCTGCATGTGCTGCGTGGCGGCAGTACCCTGGATGTCGCGATGAAAAAGTCCGCTTTTGAGCGTGCGCGACAGGCCTCGGAGATTCGCGGACATGCCTTCATGCGCATTTTGGAGGTGGGGGAAGATCAGGGTATGGTGTATTACACCAGCAACCTTAATGACGGAGAGTTTGTCGAAGATTACGTGAAGCGGCGCGGAGCTGTGGCCCCGGCCACCGCGCTGGCACTGGTGTATCAACTGCTTGATGATCTGCTTCAGCTTCAAGGCTTTCAGAGGCTTGTCTCCCGCATGCATCTGGATCGCGTGCTCGTCACCACACTGGAGGACACCTTTCTCCAGTTGCGCGTGTTTGATTACGGTCTTTCGCAATTGGACGCTGGGACTGAAGGTCAGAGCGGCGCCCGTCTGGTGGTCGAGACTTGCCGACTCATCTTTCTTCTGCTCACAGGGCAGCCTTATGCAGGGGAAAATCCTGATCGCTTTCCTGCGTTGACGCAGCTGCCCATGGGGCTGCGGACTGCAGTGCGTGCAGCTCTCACGGACCCAGCCAATGCACCTGGCTCCATTGAGAAGCTGCGGGATGACGTTAGGGAGGCGTTCAGCGCTCTTTCCAGCAACATCAAGGCACGCAATTTCCGCAAGCATCTAGTGGTGAATCCCGCACTCCTGCCGCAGTCTCAATTGCAGGAGCTCCTGCTCGAAAATGTGCCTGTCGAGACCATTCTGGGAACACGTTTTCGTGTGGAGGATGTCGAGACCGCTCGGCGCTATCCCTTCTCCATTCCGGCCATCAATACGAAGCTCTCGCAAGAGATCACAGTGCACCTGCTGCCGCCTTCTCGGATCGTGGACAAAACTCGTTACGAGGCCGTGCCGCTGCAGATGTGGCGCTTCAATCCCGAGCGGCATCCCAATATTCTTCGTTCCCTGAGTCTGTGGGAGAGTCCGGACTGGACCTTTCTGACTGAGGAGCGCGAGCCCGGCTTTGCGCTCAGCCGCCTCATGGCGGAGCGTATCACGCTAAATCCCGCAGAAGTGATCGTTCTCATGCGCCAGATCCGGGCTGGTCTGGATCAGGCCGTGGAGTGTGGCGTCCAGCGTGTGGACCTGCACCCCTCCAATATTCTGTTGAGAGTAGGGAAAAATGGCCCTCTGCTGGCCCGTGAACTGGAGCGCCTGATGCAGAAGCGCCTGGATGCCTGGCCCAATTTTGTGGTCAAGCTGCGTCCGCACATGACCATGCGCAGCCTCTACGAGCCGCTGCTGGTGGACATGGACCTGGCTGAAAACCAGCAGCACCAGGAGGAGCATCTGCTCAACCGCGACTTCCGCCACCGCTCCTTTGTGGCGCTGGCCGGCTACCTCCTTACCGGCGAAAGACAGAGCGGCGGAGTGCCCCAATTTCCCGAGTCCGTGCCGGATGCAGCAGCCACGTATGTGCGCGACTGTCTGGAGATGACACGCCGCGCCGGCAAGACGCCAAGTCCAGGCGATTTCATCGATAAATTTGAAAGCCTTCTTTCTGCTCCCACGGTGGATCTGGCCACCCGCCTGCGCGGAAGCAATGTGGCGCTGGAGGAAATGGAAAGCGCCGGTGCAGTCTCGGATTTTGACGATGACTGGAATGCGAATGATGCCGACTCCGCCATGGATGGGGACGAGGTGATCTCGCCCATCAAGCGCGGAATCAAGACGCATGATTTCAACCCTCTGATGCAGCAGAAACGCAGCCTGCCCGTAGGTGCTTTGGCGGCAGCCGCCGCTGTTGTGATTGGCATCTGTGCATGGATGCTCATGGGGGGCAAAAACGAGCCTGCTCAAGTGGCGCAATCAGCGGCATCTTCCGCCGAACCTGAAGGCCCTGCTGTGACCGCTGCGCCGACGAGCAGGCCACCTAGCGCAAAAGTTGCTGAGGTGCCAAAACCGAAGCCCGCGCCTGAAAAAGCGCCTGGACCTGTGGCGGCTGCATCCAGCAAACCTGCAAATACCGTTCCGGCTATGGCGGAGGCTGCGCCAAAATCTACCATTACCTCCACTGCCACCGTGGCTGGAGCGGCACCAGCGCCAGCCAAGCTGGACGCTGCCTCCGCTCTGGAAAAGGTGCCAGCTATGGTGACTAAGCCCGAGGCTGAAAAACCATCTGTAGCAGCCACCACTGCCGCAGTGAGCACCGTGACAGCTCAGCCCACTCATCCACAACCTGCACCTCCTGCTGCCAGCAAGCCGCCAGAAAAAGACCCGGTGACCATCCGACGCGCCATCCTTCCATCCAAGGAAGAGATTGACCGGATGAAGCAGGGGCATGTGGAGCACCGCACGGGGCAGATGCCAGCCATGTCCACCGCATCACCAATGCCGTCCAAACGCTAAGAAATCATCGTGATGTCATACTCCCCAGGTGCTTTTTTTCCCCTCGCTCGCTACATAATGCGATTCCTCACGAAAGGGCGGAATTTGCTTGGACTCTGGATTAACTCACAGGTAAAAGTAGCCTTAGTTGAGATGTGCGCCGCAAACGATGCCGCTTTGATTGTACCAGTCCGGGAATGCCGGGTGATGATCTCTGGCATGGCAAAACCGGCTCCATATCCCCACCATAAAGTCACTGGCAGGCAGTACACATCATAATAGAAACCGCGAAAAACTAGGAGAGACTGATGAAGGTCAACAACACAATCGTCATTTCAATCGGTCAGGCCGGCAATCAGATTGCCGCCTCTTTTTGGAAAACCATCTGTCAGGAGCACGGCATCGATCCCATGACAGGCCAGACCGCTCAGGGACAAGCCCCGCGTGGAAACTGGAGCGCCTTCTTCACCAAACTCGGTGAGTCCACCTCCGGCAGTTATGTGCCTCGTGCGGTCATGGTGGACTTGGAGCCCAGCGTCATTGACAATATCAAAGCCACCTCAGGTTCTCTCTTTAATCCGGGCAATCTGATCAGCCGTACCGAAGGTGCTGGCGGCAACTTTGCTGTCGGCTACCTGGGCGCTGGCCGTGAGGTGCTGCCTGAAGTGATGAGCCGTCTGGACTCCGAGATCGACAAGTGTGACAACGTGGGCGGCATTATTGTGCTGCACGCCACGGGTGGTGGCTCCGGCTCCGGCTTCGGTGCCCTTCTTATCGAGTCCATCAAGGAGAAATATCCTGAGTTCCCGGTACTGAGCTGCGCCGTTCTTCCCTCTCCACAGGTCTCATCCGTGGTCACGGAGCCTTACAACACGGTCTTCACCCTCAACACCCTGCGCCGCGCTGCGGATGCCTGCCTCATCTTTGACAACGAGGCGCTCTTCGAACTGGCCCACCGCAAGTGGAACATCGAAAGCCCGACGGTGGACGACCTGAATCTGCTCATCACAGAGGCTCTGGCCGGACTGACTGCATCCATGCGCTTCAGCGGTTTCCTCACGGTAGAAATCAGTCTGCGCGAGCTCCTCACGAATCTGGTGCCTCAGCCATCGCTGCACTTCCTCATGTGCTCCTTTGCGCCTCTGACGCCTCCGGACCGCAGCAAGTTTGAAGAAATGGGCGTCGAGGAAATGATTCGCAGCCTGTTTGACAATGGCTCAGTCTTCGCCGCCTGCTCGCCGATGGAAGGCCGCTTTCTCAGCACCGCAGTGCTCTACCGCGGTATCATGGAGGACAAGCCCCTGGCGGACTCCGCCTTGGCCGCCATGCGCGAGCAACTGCCGCTTACCTACTGGATCCCAACGGCGTTCAAGATTGGATACGTGGAGCAGGCGGGCATCTCTCACCGCAAGAGCATGGTGCTCCTGGCCAACAACACGGAAATCGCCCGTGTGCTGGACCGGATCTGCCACAACTTTGACAAGCTCTGGCAGCGCAAGGCTTTCGCCAACTGGTACCTCAACGAGGGCATGTCCGAAGAACAGATCAACGCCCTGCGCGCCTCCGCCCAGGAGCTCATCCAGAGCTACCAGGTGGCCGAGGAGAGCGGTGCCAAGGCCAAAGTACAGGACAGCTCAGCAGACTATCCGCGCAGCAGCGCCAGCTCCGATGACAGCCGTAGTGGCATGAGCCTGCGCGATCTCGTGGACCGCCGCCGCGCCTAATTACAGCAATTCAGAAACAGACAGACAAACATCGTTTTTTTGGAGGAACACCCGTGAGAGAGATTCTGAGCATTCATGTCGGACAGTGTGGCAACCAAATCGCCGACCGCTTTTGGCGGCTGGTGCTGCGTGAGCATGGCCTGACCGAGGCCGGCACCCCGAAAGAGGGCACCAATGTTGCCGCCAATGCCAACATGGAAGTCTTCTTCCACAAGGTGCGTGACGGAAAGTACATCCCCCGCGCCATCCTGGTTGACCTGGAGCCCGGTGTGATCGCCCGTATCGAAGGCGGAGACATGGCCCAGCTCTTTGACGAAAGCTGCATCATCCGCAAGATCCCTGGTGCCGCCAACAACTGGGCGCGTGGCTACAATGTGGAAGGGGAGCGCATCATTGACCAGATCATGAACGTGATCGACGCGGCGGTGGAAAAGACCAAGTCCCTGCAGGGCTTCCTGCTCACTCACTCCATCGGCGGTGGTTCTGGCTCCGGCCTTGGCTCCCTCATCCTTGAGCGTCTGCGTCAGGCCTACCCGAAGAAGCGCATCTTCACCTTCTCCGTCGCGCCATCTCCCCTGATCTCTGACTCTGCCGTTGAGCCTTACAACGCCATCCTCACGCTCCAGCGCATCCTCGACAATGCAGATGCTGCCGTGCTGCTGGACAACGAAGCACTCTTCCGCATCGCCAAGTCCAAGCTGCACCGTAGCCCGAACTACATGGACCTGAACCACATCATCGCGCTCATCATGAGCTCGGTGACAGCCTCCCTGCGCTTCCCTGGCAAGCTTAACACGGACCTCGGTGAATACGTGACGAATCTGGTGCCATTCCCTGGCAATCACTTCCTCACAGCTTCCTTCGCGCCGATGCGCGCTCCTGGCCAGGAAGGCCAGGTCCGCATCAACTTCCCTGACATCGCCCGCGAGACCTTCGCACAGGACAACTTCACCGCCGCCATCGACTGGACCAACGGTGTCTACCTCTCCGCCTGCGCCCTCTTCCGTGGGGATGTGAAGGCCAAGGAGGTCGAGGAAAACATGGCCGCCATCCGCAAGAGCCTCAACTTCGCCAGCTATGTGCCTACCGGTGTGAAGCTGGGCGTGGCCGAAACCGCACCGGAAGGTTTTGCCTCCAGCGGTCTGGCCTTGGTGAACCACACTGGCATCGCCGCCGTGTTTGAGCGACTCATCAACAACTTTGACATCATGTTCGACAACCACGCCTATACGCATTGGTACGAGAACAACGGTGTTTCCCGCGACATGATGGCGCACGCCCGTAACACCATCGTCAATCTCGCCCAGTCCTACCGCGACGCCAGCTAGCCGGACTTCCGCGCATTGCGCGGGCATGTGACCCCAGCCTTTCTAACCCAACGTGGATACTGCCTTGGAGCGCCAAATCGCCTCCGCCTCCCGCAGCGTCGAGGAGGCGCGGAGGCTTGCATACCACGATCCTATTCGCGTAGGAGCGTTGGTGGAGCAGATCAGTGTGCTGGCAGATCTGCGTCAGAAGGAAGGGGATTTCCGCAAGGCTGAGTCCCTTTACCGCGAGGCTCTCTTCCGTGCACAGGAGCTGCGCAAACAGGATCCTGATCTGCTGACAGGCATCTACTCCCTGCTGGCGCATCTTTACGACCGCTGGGGGCGCATGGACAAAGCGGCGGAGTTTTACGAACTCGCACTCAAGATCAGCGCCGAGAATGGCCTGGAAGAGAGCGACAAGGTGGCCACGATCAAAAACAATCTGGCCATGATCTTTAAGCAGCTCCGCAAGTTTGAGCGTGCGGAGGGTTACTACTGCGAGGCTCTGGAGACCTTTCAGCGCCTGGATGGAGAGCAGAGCGCGCGTGTGGCCTCGGTGTACAACAATCTCGGCGTGCTCTACTACAGCCACATGGATGTGGATCGCGCGCAGGTCATGCACGAGCGGGCGCTGGCCATCCGCCAGAACCTGCACGAAGGCCAGATGGACCCAGCAGACCTCTCCCAAACCTTCATCAATCTGGGTGCGGTCTACAAAGCGGCAGGTGATTTCCAGAAGGCCGAGGCCTGTGTGGATCGCGCCAAGCGCATCCGCGCCGCCATGAACGGGTATCACCCCAATCCACGCCGCTCGGCATCGCTTTTGATCGACAAGAGCTTGTAAAAAGCAACAGCTTGGAGGAGCAAGACGCCAGTCCTGCCCCTGCCTGTAGCCGTTTTACTTTACCCTAGTACAACTCCACAGGCGAGCGTTTGCCGTCTTCCACGCTGAGTACCTTGGCGGCTTCCTCTCCGAGCGTGTCGATGCGTAGCTGCAGGATGTCGCGATTGATGGCGGCAAAGCGGTCGAGGTTGAAGGCGTCCGGCTTGACCAGGCGCTTCTTGGTTTTTTCCACACGCATCAGCGCATCGTGCAGGGCGGGGGCCTCCACGCCTTCCAGGTGCTGACGGGCCAGTTCCACCATCTCCACGCGGTGGCAGATCATCACCAGGTCATTCCCAGCACGCACCGCTTCCTGGATAGCCTGCTCAAAGGTTACCTCATTGAGGATCGCGCCCATGTCCAGGTCGTCCGTCATGGCCAGACCGTCAAAGGAGTACTGATGGCGCAGCAGCTTGGTCACGATGTTATAGCTCAGGCTGGCAGGCCAGCGGCCGCGGTCGGGATCGTAGGCGGTGTAGTTGCTGTGGCAGGTCATCACGGAGTCCAGTTCCGGCAGCAGGGCCGAGTAGGGCAGAAGCTCGCTGCGCTCCATTTCCTCGTGGCTTTTGGTGATGACGGGGAGAAATTCATGTGGATCGCACTCGGCGGGGCCGTAGCCCGGGAAGTGCTTGCCGCAGCTCAGGATGCCCTCCGCACGCATGGAGCGGTTGAAGATGCCTGCATTGTCGATCACCTGCTGCGGGTCGCGGCCATAGGTGCGGCCTTTGAGGGAATTGTCCGCTGCGTCATCATAGGAGATGTCCAGAACGGGGCAGAGGTCCAGATTGAAGCCGAAGAGGCGCAGGATCTGACCCGTGAGCTTGCCATGGCGTTTGATCAGCGCGGGATCGCCTTTGTCGCGCAGAGACTGGGCGTTGGGTGGCTCTTCACCGATGAGGCGAAGGCGGGAGACACGTCCCCCTTCTTGGTCGATTGTGATGAAGGGTTCGACATCGGAAAGGTCCCGCAGATCATCGATCAGTTTGCGCAGCTGCTGCGGGGACTGGATGTTGCGACCGAATAGAATGAAGCCGCCAGGTTGTAGTTTTTTGAGGCGTGCGGCGGTTTCTGGAGTCAGTTCGGTGCCGGGCACGCCCATCAGGAGAAGCTGGCCGAGATCTTGGGAGGAGGACATGATTAAGGTGTTCTAATGAGTTGTGTTCGTTCGAGTGGTTTCTAAATGGATGTCAAGGAACGATTTGCTAAATTTTTGAGCACAAACAGGGATTTGAGGCTCTCATATTTGCGACGCAGAGGTTTCTTTTTGGAAAAGAAGGGTGGGCCGGTTGACGGGAGGGGCAAAACTTTTTAACATGCGGGCGTCTGTGAGGCAACTCGCGGGCCACAATTGCAGAGCTTCCTCAGCCGAGCATTTCGTGCCAATCGGTCCTCCATCGTTGTTGGTTGCTGGATCGCCAATGGAACCCTCCGGCTCCGCATGCCGGAGGGTTCTCTGTTTCTGGGAGATGACTTCCGAACATTCATTGTGAGCAACTGTGTGATCAACCTGTGATCAGTGTGTGATCAATATGTGAGCAACTGCTTTGGATCTCATGAAGCGCTGAGCTGACGAGCCCACTGAATGGCGCGCAGCATGCCAGCCGCTTTGTTCACGGTCTCCTGATACTCGGCTGCAGGCACGGAGTCCGCCACCACACCAGCACCTGCCTGCACGTAGGCTTTGCCGTCTTTCACCACACAGGTGCGCAGCGCGATGCAGGAGTCGAGGTTGCCATCAAAGCCGAAGTAGCCCACCGCACCGGCGTAGGCACAGCGCTTGCTCTTCTCACACTCATTGATGATCTCCATGGCGCGCACTTTGGGAGAGCCGCTCACGGTTCCGGCAGGGAAGGTGGCGCGCATCACATCGTAGGCGCTTTTGTCTTCACGCAGGTGGCCGTCCACATTGGAGACGATGTGCATCACATGCGAGTAGCGTTCGATGATCATCAGGTCGCTGACGCGCACACTGCCGTAGTCGGCCACACGTCCGACGTCATTGCGCGCCAGATCCACGAGCATGATGTGCTCGGCGCGTTCTTTGGGGTCATTGAGCAGTTCCTGAGCCAGGGCCTCGTCCTCTGCGGGAGTTTTGCCCCTCCAGCGCGTGCCGGCGATGGGACGGATGTCGATGCGCCCATTGAGGCATTTCACATGCACTTCCGGCGAGCTGCCCACCAGCGCAAAGCCCTGGGGGAAGTCCATGCAGAACATGTAGGGGCTGGGGTTCACGTGACGCAGGGCACGGAAGAGATCCAGTGTACTGCCGGTGTATTCCGTCTCGAAGCGCTGGGAGGGCACGCCCTGGAAGATGTCTCCAGCACCGATGTACTCCTTCATCTTCATCACCATGCCCTCGTATTCTTCGCGGGTGGTGTTGCTCACTGGAGGCGGCAGCTGGTCGTTGCTGATGGGGGCAAAGGTCTGCAGCGGTTTGGCAGCCAGGGGCTTCTCCAGCTTGGTGATGACGTCCGCAATCTGCTGCCGCGCCCAGTCGTAGGCAGCTTCCAGGGTGGCGTGCTCGTCAGTGTGGACATTGGCCACGATGGAGAGCCGGCGCGTGCGGTGGTCAAACACCAGCACCGTGTCCGTAACCATGAAGACCATGTCCGGCAGGCCCAGTTCGTCCTTTTTGGCGGGCGGAAGCGTGGGCTCAAAGAAGCGCACCATGTCATAGGCAAGGTAACCCACAGCGCCGCCATGAAAAACCGGCAGCGGCTGCGCCTCCAACGGTGTGAAGGGCTTCATCAGTTCCTGCAGCTCCGTCAGCGGATCTCCTGCGGTGGTGAAGCTGCGCTTCTTGCCGCGCTCCTCGATTTCGATCTCCCGACCGCGAGCGGTGAAGATGATGCGCGGCGAGCTGCCCAGCAGTGAGTAGCGTCCGGAGTGCTGTGTGAGTTCTGCGGATTCCAGCAGGAAGGCGCAGCGGCCATCGTGGATCTTCTGGAAAGCGGAGAGCGGTGTCTCGTAGTCAGCGGCCAGCTCTGCCATCACCGGCACGAGATTGCCCTGCTTTGCGAGCGTTGTGAAAGTGGCGAAATCGGGCTGAAGATGGAGCTGGGGCATGCGGGCGGTAAAACGAGCCTGCATTCTGGACGCGGATTTGCCTCGTGGCAATGGCGCTTCAAAGCGCCCCGCGCATCGCCGTCAGCAGCTCGCCGTAGTCGTCAAAGGCCCGGAACTGCGGGAACTGCGCCTGAATGCTGGCCGGTGCGTGGAAGAAGAAACCCACATCTGCCTCGCCGAGCATGGTGGTGTCATTGAAGGAATCTCCGGCGGCGATGACACGGTAGTTCAGCGCCTTGAAGGAGGCCACGGCTTTCTGCTTCTGATTCGACTGGCGCAGTTTGTAGTCAACGATGCGACCGTCTGGGGCGACTTCCAGCTGGTGGCAGAAGATCGTGGGCCAACCGAGCTGGCGCATCAGCGGCTGGGCAAATTCGGCAAAGGTGTCGCTCAGGATGATCACCTGTGTGGTGGCGCGGAGCTCGTCGAGGAAGGCTTTGGCCCCCTCCAGCGGAGCCAGCGTGCCGATGACCTGCTGGATGTCCGGCAGCTTCAGGCCATGTTCGTCCAGGATCTTGAGACGGCCCTTCATAAGCACGTCATAGTCGGGCTCCTCGCGCGTGGTGCGGCGCAGTTCGGGAATGCCGGTTTTCTCGGCAAAGGCGATCCAGATTTCAGGGACGAGAACGCCTTCAAGGTCGAGGGTGACGATGGTCTGCTGCTTCATACTAGGGTAGCCGCATGTCATGCACGGGGCACCGATGCAGTAAAGCGGGGATCTTCAAAAAAGGCGCACTGAGAGGCAAACCATGCGGAGATGCGCGGCGCGGCATGGCGTTTGTTACAGCATGAAAATAGCCAATGAAGTGCAGCGCAACGTAGCCGACCTGGTCGCCAAACGCCGAAATGCCGTGCTGGCCACCTCGGACTCAGAAGGGCACCCCCATTCCGCCTGGATGACCACGCAGGTGACCACCGACTTGGAGGAGATCATCTCCATCACCGCCCCCACCTCCCAAAAGGCAGCCATCCTGCGCGCCAATCCGCAGGCTGAGTGGATGTTTGCCTCTCCCTCCATGGAGACGATCGTGTACCTTTCCGGTCACACACGCCTGCTCGAAGGGGACGTGGCCAAGCGCTACTGGGACCAGATGCCGGGCAAGTCCAAGGCCTACTACCGCAAATACTGCGAGACGGAGGACTATCACAAATTTTCCGTCATCCGCACGGAGGTGGACAAGGTGGTGCTCTGCAAACCTTACGCCTACACCAAGACGATTCTCTGGGACAAGGCCACGCCAGCAGATACAGCTTAGCCTGCGTTAAACAGAGGCAGGCCTTGGCACCTCGATGGCCTCGCATTTCTCCCGCCAGCCGGGGAAGTTCCAGACATTGGGAAACCCCTCGCATTGTTCCGGCTTCACCGGCTGGATGCGGCAGACATTCACGCCTTCCAGGAAAAGGCATTCGCCATTGGGCTTGTCGATAATGCTCAGACCAGTGCGGTTGGCGTTGAGCCGGGTGCATTGCTCAATGAACGCATCTCGTGGCATTTTCAGAAACTCGGCGATGCGGGTGATCTCTTCGTCCGTGACGCGCACATCGCCCGGCCATCGGCAGCAGTTGCCGCAGCGCAGGCAGGCATACCAGGGGGCGGAGGTGTCAAGTGGAGAGGATGAGGGCATGAAAAGTATTCTGTTCGCGCAATGCTGCGCAGAAGGGCATAATTCATGCGATGAACGGGTACATGCAACGAAGGTTTGAACATCGCCGCGCCAGACTGCGGCGCGAGTGGCTGCTGCGATGAAACTGCACCTGCTGCCTCCCATCACCCTGCTGCCCGCTCCTCATGACAAAGCGGACGACGAGCAGATCATCGAAGACTGGGCCCGCGGACTCGACTGGGTCAAATGGCTGCTGGGCAGCGTGCGCGCCCGTGTGGAGGTGCTGCTCGTGGAGGAGCCGGCGGAGTGGGATGACTTTGCCCAAAATCTCCTGCGCGAGGCCATTGGCCCTGCGCTCAAAACCGCCTGGCACTGCGCGCGTGGCAATGATCTCGAAGGGCTCATCGGCGCGGCGGCGCAGCTCTCCACCCAGCTTCCGCCGGAGGCGCGTCAGCGCAGCCTGCAGGCCGGGGCGGTGCTACTGAAATCCACCAAGCATGCGCGCTATCAGGGCGTGCTGGGTCGGCTTCGGGAGGCGGTGGATCAGGGCAGATGTGATAGCCACATCACGACCGTCTGGGCTGCGGTGGGGCATTTTTTTCAGCTCAGTCTCACCAATGTCATCGCCGAATATCTGCGCCTGGAGTGGGACATGGCTGCGCGGGACACCACGGCTCAGCTGCCCTACGCTGGCAAATCCAGCATCGCCGGGCTTACCAGCCTCGTCATGCATGACCCCAGCGCAGCGGCTTCTCTGCGGGTGGTGGATGCATGACAGGCACGAGTTGCGGATTAGAACTTCACGGTCACGCCCAGATTCGCACCAAACCCGGGCTCATTGGAACCTGAGCCATGATAGCGATAGGTTTCGTTCAGCAGGTTGTCGAGTGCCGCGGTCAGGATGAGGTTGTCATTCACAGCATAGCCACCGCGCAGTGTCAGCACGCAGAAGGAAGAGGTGCCGTTCGGCGGGATTCTCTGCGTGTCGAGCTGGTCGGAGGTGTTCATGCGTCCGGCCTCGCCATAGGTCAGGCAGACAAACTCAGACCAGAAACGATTATCAGTGGTCTGCCAGCGCACGCCTGCATAGCCGACGAGCGGAGAAATTTTTCCCAGCGGCTCGCGGCGCTTTTGCGTGGTCGTACCGAGAAACTGATCAGCCTCACCCTCCACCCAGGCCACATGGCCGAAGACGCTCCAGTGCTTGTCGATCTGCCAGCGGGTGGAAAACTCAATGCCCTGCATGTAGCCGTTGCCACCGTTGGCCTTGGTATCCTGAAGTGGCACGCTGGTGGAGCGGCGGATGATCAGGTTGTCCAGCTTGGTGTAAAAGTAGGCCATGGTGGCAGTCAGGCTTTCCGTGTGCGCCTTCAGGCCGATCTCATAGGTCAGGTATTTTTCTGGAGAGAGGTCCGTGGCCGGAGTCTCTTTGCGGCCGGAGAGCGCCACGTCAAAGCGGGAGAGGTCGGAAAGATTCGGTGCGCGGAAGGCCTGCGACACACCACCATAGAGCGAGTAACGGTCCTGCTCATCCAGATCGACGACAAAGCGCACGCTGCCGGAAAAGTTGTTCCAGCTGTTGGAGAAGGACTGCTGCGCCAGAGTGAAGGGATTCTGAAAGCTGCCGAGCCTTGCAGTGGCATGGGTGAAACGCTCGCCGATGAAGATGTGCACACGATCTCCGATCTCGATGGCGTCCTGAATGTGGGCGCCGAGCAGGCTGTAAGTGGAGTTATCCGCCACGGCTCCCTGGTAGGGATTGTCCGAGGCGTGGGACTGCACAAAGTCCTCATAGAAGTCCACGCCATAGACGAGGGTGCCAATGGGAGAGTCGCTGGTGAACTCCAGATCGGCACCCAGGGTGTTGAGGTCCACATTGTTGTAGGAGCGGGTGCCGCCTCCAGTAACGCGGTACTGGGTTTCTCCTGCCGTCTGCAAAGAAATGGTAAGGCTGGCGTTGTCGATGTAGCTGTTCAGATCCTTTCCGGCCAGACGCACATAGGAAAGGCTGCGCTCCTGATCAAAGAGACGTACGCGATCCGTCCCTACGGTGGTGCCTTCAAACGAGACGCCGTAGATGGTGGAATGGGTGCGCCACACGTCGTTCTGGCGCACCTGCTGATGCACAGCGGTGAATGTCCAGGCATCATCCAGCGCTACGTCCAGCCTCACATCAAAGGCCCACTGATCGTACCCAGTGTGCTGCTGACGCCGCCCGCTGCCGTCCGTCACATTGCCAAACTGGCTCAGCGTCACTCCGGCATGCAGTCCCCATTTCTGTCCTTCGCCGATGCTGGTTTCCAGGTGCTCCACATTGCTGTGCTCCGCTGTGGAGTAGCGGTAATCAGCACGACCGTGAGAGAAGAAGCCACCTTCAGCTTCACTCAGATAGCCCGATCCTTTGGTGAAAGCGTTCACTGTGCCGCCGATGGCGTCGCTTCCGTAGAGGACAGATCCTTGGGAGGGCAGTACCTCCACCTTGTCGAGCCCGTACTGGTCGATCGTGTTCCAATACTGGTTGGGGCCGTCACGAAAGGTGGAGTTGTTGAAGCGAATGCCGTCCACCATCATCAGGTTTCGGAAGCCGGTGAAGCCACGAATGAAGGGAGAGCCCTGACCGTTGGAGGTCTTCTGAATGGCCACGCCGGCTGTTTCTCTCAGAGCCTCAGGGAAGGTACGTGTCAGTCGTTCTTCCATCTGCTTTTTGCCTAGGGTCTTTACGGCGGCCGGCACCTGGGTTAGCGGTGTGGCACTGCGTGTGGCGGTGATCACCACTTCAGGCATGTCAGCGGTCTGGCTGGCTTTTTTCTTCTTATTTTCTTCTGTTTCAGCGGCAAAGTTGACGGCAGTCAACGCGAGCAAGAGTGGCAGTGAGAATCGATGCATGGTTTTGATAGGCGAAATGCCAATCAAGCATCGGGGCGTCCTAAGTCACTCAAGTGGATGCCAAGAAAGAGGGAAATGGACAAAAATAGTCCATAAGTTGCACATGAAGAGGCGGTTTTGAGCCTGTTTTGTCATCAATTTGCACAGGTAGACAGCATTCTTGTGAGGAATGCCGTGCTGCCTGTTTGCTGACTGTCCCTGTGGCTTATTTGCCGAGCAGCCCTTTCAGACCACCAGTGTTGAGTTGAGATCCTCCGCCTTGGAGCAGATTTTTGAGGGAACCGCTGGCACTGGCTTTGGCCGCTTCGGTGCTGATTTTGTTCAGCACCAAGGAGGTCAGTTCTGCTGCGGAGATGCCCGAGGCGCCTTCGCCTAGATTGGTCAGTTTGATGTCCGGCAGGGTGGCCTTGGCATCAGCTCCTGGCACCACACCGGCCACACTGGCGCTCAGCTTGGCACCGGTGATGAGGAGTTCATTGACCTGGAGTTTGACGGACTTCTGCGGTTTGCCGTCTTCGGCGGGTGCAGCCTTGCTTTCACCACCCGTGCCTGCCGCCTTGGAGGTCTGCTGCGAGACGAAGTTTTTCGCGTTGTCGGAGATGTGCTTCAGATTGGTGCCGTGCAGCCCGGCTTCTAGATTGATCTCGGGGTTGGTGATGTAGATGTGCTTGATGACAATCTTGTCCTTGCTGACGCTGTTGGTGTCCAGCGCCACCTCCGCACGGGCGATGCGCACGGCATACGGGCCGGTGAATCCTTTGGGATTGCCGATCTGGAAGCCTTCAATGGCACCCGTGCCGGAGAAGGGGGAGAGATTCACTTGATCCACCGTCACCGCTGTCTGCACCACCGGCGGGGTGCCCTGCTCAATGCCAAATTTAACGATGTTACCGAGCTGCGACCAGCCGAACCACAAACCTGCTGCAATCAAAACAACGAGAACAATGACGATGCGGATGATCCATTTCATAGACCGCCATTGTTTCCGGCGCGGGCGCTCTGTAAAGCCTCAAAGAGCAAAGTGCAGAGGTTATGGCAGGTCTAAGGCGAAGGCACCATGCCTCCGCCTTGAGATCTACAAGGCTCAGCCTTCAGTGAACTGGCCCAGAGAGCGGAACTTCTGGTAACGCTTCTCCAGAAGCTCTGAGGTCGGGAGGCTGCTGAGCTCCTTGATCGTGGCCAGCACGGCGTCTTTCAGAGAGCCGGCGGCGGCGGCATGGTCATTGTGCGCACCACCGAGGGGCTCTGGGACGATGCCGTCGATGATGCCCAGCTTGGAGAGATCCTGCGCGCTCAGCTTGAGAGCCGAGGCGGCCTCCGGGGCGTGCTCGCGGTGCTTCCAGAGAATGGCGGCGCAGCCTTCGGGACTGATGACGGAGTAGTAGGCGTTCTCCATCATGAGCACTTTGTCGGCGATGCCAATGCCCAAGGCACCACCGCTGCCGCCTTCGCCGATGACGACGGCGATGACCGGCGTGCGAAGGGTCATCATTTCGCGCAGGTTGAAGGCGATGGCCTCGGCGATGTTGCGCTCCTCAGCTCCGATGCCGGGGAAGGCTCCGGGGGTGTCGATCAGGGCCACGATGGGCAGGCTGAATTTTTCCGCCATGCGCATGAGGCGCAGAGCCTTGCGATAGCCTTCAGGATGGGCGCTGCCAAAGTTGCGCAGCAGGTTCTCTTTGGTGTCACGTCCTTTCTGGTGGCCCAGTATGGCCACGCGCTGACCACCGATGGTGGCAAAGCCGGCAGGCATGGCGTTGTCGTCGCCGATGTGGCGGTCGCCGTGCAGTTCCACGAACTCGTCGCAGATGTGCTTCACGTAGTCGAGCATGAAGGGGCGGGCGATGTGGCGGGAGATCTGCACACGCTGCCAGGGGGAGAGATTTGCGTGGATGTCGCGCTGCAGGGCGTCGGCCTTGGCTTCGAGGTCGGCCACCTGCTGGGCCAGCTTGTCGCTGGGCTTGGCGGCCAGCTTCTTTTTGGCCTCCTCGATTTCTTCGCGGATTTTGACGATGGGCTTTTCGAATTCCAAAACTTGTTTCATGACGGTCGGATAGGGAAAGGGGTGGGAGGGATGGCGGGCTACCTCACGAGGCTCAACTTTGACCCTTTGCGCACGAGCGCAAAGAGTTCTTCGATGTCTTCGCGGGAGAGGAAGATGCCAGTTTCGGCGGAAGGTGAGGGGGCCGGAACGGGCATGGCGGCCGGTGAAGCGGTGCTGTGGGAGCCTGATTTTTTACCTTTGGCCGCAGGGGCGACAGGCTGGGGTTCCTCCACCGGCATGGCTTTTGCCACCGGAGGCGTGCGGATGCTCACGCC